>NZ_JBGOOO010000045.1:0-32394 GCF_041439695.1 Vibrio sp. FF266 | reverse complement strand
TTGAAAAACAATATGTCGCTTAATGCGGTGTCCAGTCTTACTGGAGCAGATCATAGCTCTAGACGCAATGATTACATGGGCTTTATACCTAATGCTGAGGCGGCAGCAATCGCTAAGTCAGTGCGAGTCTCTTTTAAGTTAAGTAACAGTTGGTGCAAATACAACGGCACACCTAAGACGCATTCCTTGTTCTTAGTTCATTTTGTTTAAAGTGCTTTTTGAAGTACAAGGAAAGCTCAGATGAAAAATATAGCTATGGCGGTTGTTGTGAGAGATGGAAAAGTCCTCGTTCAAAAGCGCTTTAGACATGGGCAAGGTATGGTCTTTGAGTTCCTTGGAGGTTCAGTTGATCCCGGTGAGTCGGGTAGCCATGCCGCAATTAGAGAGTTGTGGGAAGAAACAGGTCTTAAAGATTTACAACTCCTCGGCACTCATCAAGGTCAGAACGACTTCGGTGGTGAGATTCATTACGTCGTTTTGAGTGCGGATCACAATGATGAGCCTAAAGTGGTCGACGCAGAAAGACAGCAAACTTTCTATTGGCTAGAGCGCTCAGCGATTCCTCTTGATGACTTTTATCGTGCAGATATCGAGTTTATAGAGAACCATTTGAGTCGATATGCATAGTTCAAAGTTGGTTTGAATATTGAATTTACTATGTAGTAGACATATTACTGCATGAGCTGTTATTTAAGTTCCTCTAGATGCTTTAAATGGGACTTTCACGTGTAGCGATTTTGTACAAGTTAACATGGAGAATAAATTGAAAGATTATGAAGTTTATCTGTTCGATATGGATGGAACATTAGTAAATTCAGAGCCGTTAAAGGGCAAAGCATTGGCACTAGCTTGTGCAGATTATGACGTTCAAGTGGACTACAACATATACAAAGATGTCATGGGAGAAAATTGGCAGGTAGTGACTGGGCACTTTTTCGACCATGCGGGGATTTCACCAGACCTAGCTGAATTTAACCGTTGTTTTCGAACCCACTACGAACGGATGTTAGGTGAAGAGCTAGAGCTAAATATTGGCGCTAAATCGTATATTGAACATCTTAAAAAAGAAGGTAAGAGATGTGGTGTCGTAAGCTCGGCTGCGACATGGATGGTCGATAATATTTTGACTTCGTTACAACTGGACCATGTTTTTGATCTTGTAATCACTCAAGAGCACGTAACTAAGCACAAGCCAGATCCTGAAGCGTATAACCTTGCACTCCAAAATCTAAACGTATCAGCTGAACATGCAGTCGTGTTTGAAGATTCAACTGCTGGTATTTGTGCTGGTAGATCTAGTGGTTGCGACGTTATTGCTGTTAAGCATGAGTTTAATACGAGAAATGATTTAAGTGGTGCACTAAAATCAATCAGTACTTACGATGAAGTGTTGGTGTAACAAAGTTATCTGTTGTGATTCTCAATACCTTACATTTTGGATTAAAGGTTGGGTTCATTGCTTTGGGTACAATTTTTAGACAGGAGCGTTTTATTCACCTCTATTCAGCATCAGTTTCACGGAGGAAGCATGACAAGCGACCAACTATTGGAAAAGGCACTTTATAGCAGTGCTAGTATCCACCAACCTCATTCATTAAAAGCTTATTTGGCTGCGAATCACCTTAATGATTATTTCAGCATAACCGACAATGTGTGGCTTAAAACGAGTGAGTTGATAGACCAAACTGAGATTGAAGTTTTAGGCGAGTGCTCTGCAACGGTGCAAGCGCCGAAGTTTATGGATCTCCCACGCAAAGGCGAACGTTTGCCTTTTGTTTCTCGGAATTTAATTGCAACAGTAAATGACACACAAACGTAGAGGTAGCGCACAGAATCGAAAAAGGGGATATCGCGATTACGGAATCATTGATCTAGCCGATAGTGAGATAGTGATAAGAGGTCGATAATTCGTTGTCGGACTAAATTAGAACTTTAAATCTAATTTCTAAGTAGTTGTTATCTCAGGAAGAGTTTTTGTGCTATGCGCCCCTATATTAAATACATTATCCCTATTTTAATTCCTTTCATTATCCTCGTAATGCCGCTATCAGCGTTTCCATTTGAAGGCCTTACGATTATTCAACAACGCGTTATCGCGATCTTTTTATTAGCGGCATTGTGCTGGGTGTTCGAGCCTATACCGATCTACGCGACGTCTGTTGTTATTATCGTTCTGCAATTGTTGATGTTGTCGGATAAAGGGCTGATCTTTTTAAGGTTTGAGCATGGGCAGGAACATTTTGGTGAGCTGTTAAAATACAGCGATATCATGGCGACATTCGCTAGCCCAATCATCATGCTGTTTTTAGGTGGTTTCTTCTTAGCGATGGCTGCCACTAAGTATCGATTAGACGTAAACTTAGCTCGCGTGTTGTTGAAGCCATTTGGACAAGACCCGAAGTTTGTGATGCTCGGCTTAATGCTGATCACTGGTATCTTTTCGATGTTTATGTCTAACACGGCAACAACGGCAATGATGCTCTCTATTTTAACGCCGGTACTGGCTGTGTTTGGCCCGAAAGACCCCGGTCGTATAGCGTTTGCGCTCTGTATTCCTGTTGCCGCTAACATCGGTGGTATTGGTACCCCGATCGGAACCCCGCCGAACGCTATCGCACTTAAATATTTAGTTGGTGACAACCTCATTACGTTCGGTGAATGGATGGCATTTGGTGTGCCGTTTGTCGTTATTATGATGGCGTTAGCGTGGTTTTTAATAGGCTTTATGTACAAAGCTGACCAAAAGAAAATCGAGCTAAGCATCAAAGGTAAATTCCTTAAAACGCCCAAAGCCATTGCGGTATACGTCACTTTTGCGCTGACCATCATTCTTTGGTTAATGGGCTCAAGCCATGGCATGAACTCTTATACCGTCGCTCTTATTCCTGTCGCTGTGTTCTCACTCACAGGGATCATCAATAAAGAAGACCTGAAAAAAATCTCTTGGGACGTACTGTGGCTTGTATCAGGTGGTATTGCGCTTGGTTTGGCTCTCGATAAAACAGGGTTAGCAAGGCTCGTGGTACACAGTATTCCGTTTGATGCTTACTCACCCTATGTGGTGTTGTTCGGAGCGGCGTTCTTGTGTTTGGTAATGGCAAACTTTATGTCTCATACCGCTACAGCTAACTTATTAATGCCAATTATGGCTGCATTAGGTTCGTCTATGGCTTCACTCACGCCACTAGGCGGTGAGTTAACGTTAATTCTGGTTGTGACTTTTGCCGCTTCATTAGGTATGTCGCTGCCAATCAGTACGCCACCGAATGCGTTGGCTCATGCCACAGGTCATGTGCAAAGTAATCAAATGGCCAGAATCGGTATTATTTTAGGTGTGGTTGGTGTGCTACTGAGTTTTGTTATGGTGTGGGTGCTACATTCAATTGGTCACATAGGATAACGATACGTGTATCAACAAAAGCTAGAAGCACTTATCGATCGTTATTTTAATCAGACAGAACGTCGGGTGACGTGCCGTGCTGGTAACACCATTATTGAACAATCAGCGTTAAACACACGTTTATATTATGTGTTTAGTGGAGAGCTGGAAGGGTTTTATTCCGAAGCGAATACACCGCAAGTGCGAGTATTTAGCGCAGGTAGTGGGGCTTTTATAGGCGTTCATAGCTTCTTTTCAGGTAATTGGACAGCATCTTCAACGGTTGTTGCTAAAACCGATGTTGAGTTAGCGTGGATCGATAAAGACACGCCTGCTGAAGATGAGCGTAAGTTTGGTCCTCTTACCGCACAGTTCACACCTGTGATTGTCAATGAGTTGTCGCGTCGTCAACGTCGCGCAACACAAGAAGCGATAGCGAAACAAAAAGCGCTAGAGAAGTTACATACTGCTGAACAAATGACGACCTTGGGTCAATTGGCTGCAGGGATTGCCCATGAGCTTAACAACGCTATTGGTGTAGTAAATAGTAAATCTGGCCGACTTGAAACGGTCATCATGGATCTACTTGAAGAAGTGCATCCAGAAGCCAGTCAGTTTTTCGATTTTGGGTTAATGCATGGTCAGAAAACATCGTCGTCAGAAGCGCGAACACGTGGGCGACAATTTGAAAGAAAATATGGTTTAGACAAAAACATTGCTCGCTCTCTTGCGAAGGCGATTCCAATTGACGCTTCATCTGCAACAGACGTTATTTCAAAACATTGGCTGAAAAACCCAGAAGAAGCGATTCGCTTTTGGAAGATGGGCTGTGATTTACATGATTTACGTTTGGCATCTAGACACACCGTCGGTATCGTAAAATCGGTTAAACAACTTGGCAGAGTTGATATTGACACCGAAGAAGCGGTTGATATTAATGACTCCATTAACCATGCCTTATCGTTGTTACAAAGTGAGTTACGTAGAGTATCTGTGCGATTGAGCCCTGCAGATTTGCCGCCTTTTAAAGGCTCGAAAACAGAGCTCGTTCAGATTTGGGTCAACATTGTAAAGAATGCTTGTGATGCAATGTCGAATTCAGACGATGCCGCAATAGAAATTCAAACCAGATTAAGTAAGAAAAGAATATTAGTTACGATCACGAATAACGGCCCTGAGATTGACGAGGTGACTCGTAGAAAGGTATTTCAGCCCAACTTCACCACTAAAAAAGGTGGTTTATCGTTTGGATTGGGCTTGGGTTTATCAATTGTTAAGCGGATTGTGGCGGGTTATGGCGGAAGTATCATTGTGAAAAGTGATGCTTCTAAAACTGTATTTAGAATCAAGTTACCAATAGAGGGTGAACATGGAGAAGCTTAATTTAATCTGTGTCGATGACCAGAGAGAAGTACTGAGCGCAGTGATACAAGATTTAGAGCCGCTGGCGAGTTGGCTGAATATTGAAGATTGTGAATCAGCACAAGAAGTGCTTGATCTCATTGATGAACTTGACGCAGAAGGCGAACACATTACCGTCATCGTGTCTGATCATGTGATGCCAGGGAAAACGGGGGTGGAGTTACTCACTGAAGTGTTCCATGACAGCCGCTTTCCGAATACAAAGAAAATTCTTCTTACGGGGCAGGCCACTCATACTGATACCATCAATGCGATTAATGCAGCAGGTATCGACCGTTACTTTGAAAAGCCTTGGCAAGCAAGCACGTTAGTTGAATGCATTCGCACTCTTGTCACTGAGTACATATTTGATCAAGGGCTTGATTACACGGACTATCAGAATGAGCTCGACCAGCAGGTTGTGTTGAGACGCTTACGTTAGCCATTTACGTTAGGTTCTTGCGCTAGTCACTTATGTTAGTCGCTTGAAATTGTATGCACCGAAGGACGCTTTCTGAGGGATTTTGTCTGCGAAAGACGTAATCTTTCGGTGCATATATTACCTATCTCTTTTAGTAGTTCAGGTTTTAGTACTCAGTTATTAACACACTGGTTGCTGGCTTAAATCTAAAACTTATACGCTACGCCAACGCCAACGCCAACGCCAGCGGATGCACTGTGTTTGAACTATTCCCTGAACATATTGCAGAGCTAAAATGTGTCGCAGAGTATCAGTGTCGTTTGTTAGAAAAGTAAGTCGAAAGTATTCAAATGTGATTCCTAATGCGTGGTATGTGGAGTTCGAAGTCAGATCGGTGCTTACAACGTAAAGGACTAGGCTTTTCAAGGTTTACTGCGCAATAATGTATTCGCCCATAAGTGGGGGCTTATAGTCAGTAGGAATTTAAAATGAGTGAGATTGCTCGCTTTATATCTGGTGAAGTGCCAGATAAATTTGGTCGTAATATAGAACAGTTGTTAGCTTACAATCACTTTTGGTTGGAGCATGACCATAAGTACATTCAAGTATTTTTCCCAATAGATGAGGGGACTAAGTTTAATCAACATGCACCGTTGGTTACTCAAGAAGATAGGGCGCTTTTTGCTAATTCAGAAGAGCTCCGCACAGCTCATCTACAAGTACTTGACCTGATGCTTGAGTTTTGGGGCATGCAGCGAGAGGGTATCGAAATATCTTCGTTGTTACCGCTTAGCCCCGCAAATCATGTATGGCTTAAAAACCATGATCATAACCAACTAAGGTTAACGCGAGCTATTCGTAGTTTATATTTGTTAGGCAATGAGGAAGTTGCGACCAACTTATGTGGCTTCTTGATCGCATCAGCGAACGAAACCGGTTCTGTCTCTGATAAAACGGTGCAATATTGGCGTAATGCGTTAAATGGTTAGAAGTCCGCAATAGCCAGTGGGATTATCGATTTTCAGCACGTGGCAGTAGCAATAGATTTGATGGTCGTTGGCATTTAACCAATGGCCCGTGTAAAGGCACTTGGTTTATAGAAAAAGCCAACGACATGTAGGGCTATAAACGCATTATATACTTGGAATAACTTAAACAATATCCACGCGCATGTGTACGATTTAGTTTAAACGTATAGATAGGGAAACCCATGAGGATTGTGATTTTTATCGCTACAGTGATTTTAGTTAAATCAATTGAAGCAAAGTTTGGACACACCTATAACATCTTTTCAGATCCACTTGATATCAAGTTAGCCGCTCTTGATTTTGTCTTGTGGGTTTCAGTCTACTTTGGTTTATCTTTTGTTTATGAGAAGGGCAAAGGCATCCTGACTAAAATGGGTAAAGTTAAGAGTCCTTAATGGGAAAACTTGAACCCTATTAAGCGTAACGGAATATTGTTAGTGATTTGAACTAAGACCAAGAGACGGTTTGGAGAGGAATAGTTATGAATGGAAAAATTGTTCGATGGGTTGATGAGAGGGGGTTTGGATTCATCAACTCAGATGAATTAAAGGGCGATATTTTTGTTCATATATCCAAATTTCGAAAGGGTTATCGTTCTCCAAAAGTGGGAGATAGCGTTGAATTTCAACTATCACATAGTTCTTCTAAACTCAGCGCTTCGAGTGCTCAGTTAGTTGGCATAGAACCACTCAAATCCAATCCTTTATCACTTATTTTGTCTGCACTTATCGTTGGTCTTATAGGGGCAGCTTTTTATCTTTTTTTGTTAGAGCCAAAGTTAAATCCGGCATATGAGAGTATGGGTTTTAGCTGCCAAGGAAAAATGTACTGCAGTGAGATGTTATCTTGTGATGAAGCAAAGTTTTATTTGGCAAACTGTCCCAATGTGAAAATAGATGGTGATCGTGATGGTATTCCTTGCGAGAGTCAGTTCTGCAGTCACTATTGATGCCTGTTTACTAGTCATTCAAAATAGACAACTAAAAGGACATTACATGGAAATCAGAGTAGGGACATTACCTGATATTGCAGGCATCACCGATATCTTCAACTTTTATATTGAACATACCAATGCGCGCTTTGAAGAAGAGAAGTTGTCGTTGGAAAATCGCCAGCAGTGGTTTTCTCAATTTTCTAGTCAAAGTAAATATCAACTTTATGTCGCGACAGAAGGTGATGCGTTATTAGGCTTCGCGTGTTCTCAGCAATACCGGGTTATGTCGGCATTTGAAGATACCGCAGAGGTCACTATTTATCTTGCGACAGAAGCTCAAGGTAAAGGCTTAGGCTCTAAGCTTTATTCTCAGCTATTTGCATCGATTAGTGATTATGGTGTTCACCGCGTACTCTCAGGTGTTGCTTTACCTAATGAGGCTTCAATAGCACTTCATAAACGTTTTGGATTTCGAGAAGTCGGAGTGTTCAATGAATATGCGAAGAAAAACGGTCAATACATCAGTTCAATGTGGTTAGAGAAGGCGTTAACCAAGGAACCAGATTGATTAGGATGGTTTAAACACGATGCAATACTCTTGGTACTTAAATTACGTATTGCTCAATGTTTGATTTAGAAAAAAAGGACACAATATGGAAGTAAGGTTAGTCAAAGGTTCCGATCCTAAGTTCGCTGAATCGATCACTAAAACGAATATGGCGAGTTACTACCAAGCTCATGGCATCGCTTGGGGTCATAGTCAGTTTTTACGCAGCTGGGATGAACTGGATAACTATGAAGTTTATGTAGGGGATAGCCGTATTGGTGTTATCCGCTTCAGTTACAACTGTGATACAACGTTTCTTAGGGACTTGCAGATATTAGCTGAATATCAAGATAGAGGCTTTGGTTCTAAGTGTCTCGATTTAGCTATTGAACATGCGAACAATCAATCATCGGTTCAGTTAGTGTTGCGAGTGTTCAGTGAGAACCCCGCTATTAAGCTTTATCAATCAAAAGGTTTTACTCAGTTGTCTGAAGTGAAAGGACTCGTTGAAATGGAACTGATTTTAGGAAGAACTATGGACACCATTATCAAACAAGCAATCGAATTGCGAAAAGAAGAGAAGTACCAAGAGTCACGTGACTTGTTGGCAACGCTACTCACTGATGAAAATTATGCCGCGAAAGCGCACTTGCAGATCGCGTGGTCTTACGATAATCAAGGTAAAGAGCGACAGGCGATTGAGCACTATGTGCTATCTCTGTCTGGCGTGCTTTCTTCAGTAGAGCGTTTTGATGCGCTGTTCGGTTTGGCGAGTACTTATCGAAGCCTTGGTCTTTATGCAGAGGCTTTAGGCTATTTCGAACAGACTATGGCTGAGTATCCTGACTCGATAGAGGTGAAACCTTTCTACGCAATGTGTTTGTACAATTTAGGTCGCCATAAAGAGGCGACGTCGCTATTACTTGAGCTTTTGGTATCTACGACTAATAGCGATGCGATTAAAGAGTACCAACGCGCGATCTCTTTATATGCTCAAGACTTAGATAAAACTTGGTAAGCCGCTGCTTATAAAAATCATGTACTAATAGAGAAAAAAGCCTAAGTATTAATAGGATACTTAGGCTTCAAGAATTCGGTTTTAGTTTTGGTTTGAGTTTAAACCGTTACTCTGAAAGTTCTTTACGAACGATCTCTGCGCCAGCGCTTAGCGCATTGAGCTTAGCTGAGGCAATTTCACGAGGAAGGGGAGCCATGCCGCAGTTGGTGCACGGGTAGAGCTTATCGGCATCAACATACTTCAGTGTTTCTCGTAGAGTGTCGGCAACTTCTTCTGGTGTTTCAATTGAATTGGTTGCAACATCGATAGCACCGACCATCACTTTCTTACCTCGAACGAGCTCAAGCAATTCAACCGGAACATGAGAGTTATGACACTCTAATGAGATGATATCGATATTCGATTGCTGAAGCTTAGGAAATACCTCTTCGTATTGGCGCCACTCGGTACCTAGTGTCTTTTTCCAATCCGTATTTGCTTTGATGCCGTAGCCATAACAAATATGGACTGCAGTTTCACACTTAAGCCCTTCAATGGCTCTTTCTAAACAAGCAATACCCCAATCGTTCACGTCATCAAAAAATACGTTAAACGCAGGCTCATCGAACTGAATAATATCAACACCAGCAGCTTCTAACTCTTTTGCTTCTTCGTTAAGGATTTTTGCGAACTCCCATGCTAGCTTTTCACGGCTTTGGTAATGCGCGTCGTAAAGCGTATCTATCATGGTCATTGGCCCCGGTAGAGCCCACTTAATTGGTTGATCCGTTTGCTGGCGTAAGAACTTAGCATCTTCGACAAAAACCGACTTTTGACGAGAAACAGGGCCAACGACTGTTGGTACACTCGCATCGTAACGGTCGCGAATTTTAACGGTTTCACGCTTTTCAAAATCCACACCATTCAGATGTTCAATGAAGGTTGTTACAAAGTGCTGACGTGTTTGTTCGCCGTCACTCACAATATCAATACCGGCTTGTTGCTGGTCGTGAAGAGAGACACGTAGCGCGTCTTGTTTGCCGTCGGTTAATTCGTCGCCTTCCAGTTTCCATGGAGACCAAAGTGTCTCTGGCTGTGCTAGCCAAGATGGCTTAGGTAAGCTGCCTGCTGTTGAAGTCGGTAATAATGTTTTCATAACGTATACTGCCTATCCTTGGTGATTTAAGAGCGCAATTGCTCGATTAAAGCGCGTAGTTGGCAGACCAGTTCTCTAGAACTGACTGGTATGGCTTAATGAAAGTCTCTTCTGCGAATTTACCTTGTTCGATAGCTAATTTGCTTCGTTCTTCTCGGTCATACACGATTTGAGTTAGCGAGTGATCCAAGTTTTTCAAGTTTGGTTGGTAGCAGTTACCTGCAACCGCATTCGCGTTGTAAATCTCAGGACGGTAGATTTTTTGGAATGTACCCATGGTGCTGATGGTGCTGATAAGCTCTAGGTTTGAGTAATCGTTCAGTAGATCACCAAAGAAATAGAAAGCTAGAGGTGCGACACTGTTTGGCGGCATGAAGTAACGAACCTGTAACCCCATCTTCTTAAAATATTGTTCAGTCAAAGAAGACTCATTCGGTTGGTATTCAAAACCTAACACAGGATGTTGGTTCTCGGTTCGGTAATAGGTTTTATTATCTGACACGCTTAAGCAAATAACAGGTGGTTTATTAAAGTTCTTTTTGTAAGCGTCAGAGTTAACGAAATATTTAAAAAGCTTGCCGTGTAAATCCCCAAAATCTTCTGGAATGCTGAATTTCTCTTGGCCTTTATTATGATCCAATAGACGTACGCTAAAGTCATAATCTCGAACATAAGAAGAGAAGTTATTTCCGATAATGCCTTCAATACGCTCGTTGGTTTTACGGTCTAGAATATTGGTTTTCAGTACTTCAATGGAAGGGAATGCTTCGCCGTTGCTTTCAATGTCCATATCAACAGAAATGATTTCAAGCTCTACAGAGTAACGGTCGCCCTTTGGGTTGTCCCAGTGTGCTAATGCGTTGAAACTGTTGTCAATCATCTGCAGTGCATTGCGCAAGTTTGCTTGGCGGCTGTCACCACGCGCCAAGTTAGCGAAGTTGGTGGTGATACGTGTGCTGTCCGCAGGTTGATAGTTCTCGTCGAGGCTAATGCTCTTAATTGTAAAATTAAATTCTGTATTCATGTTGATCTGATATCCCAATCTGTTGTCTGACTTTCTCGGTCTTTAGAATTAAAATTGCTTTTATTTTTGCTTGTGACCGGATTAATAGTTGAAGGCAATACTGTATGAAAAAATTAATACGGTATTAAGTTAATCGCTTGGTATTTTTATACTTGGTTCGATAAATGATTAACAATGGTATTCCTTCACATTCAACATGAGGAATATTCATGATCTATTATGTTTGAAAATATTAGGTGGTGTCAGTTATATTAATTGGCTTGATGGAAATATAACCACATTAATAGTGCGTTATTTAAGACAATTAATTTAATTAAGAGATGGACGAAATGAGTGAGTTGCTGTTGTTGATTTTATACTGTGCATTATTAGGCAGTGGTGTTGGTTTTCTTGCCGGACTTTTGGGGATTGGCGGAGGGCTTATCATTGTACCTGTGTTAAGCAGCATTTTACTTCACTTAGAAGTTTTACCTGCTGACCAAGTGGTCGTTGCAGCGATTGCGACTTCCTTGGCATCAATTTTGTTTACCTCAACTTCCTCTGCGCTTGCTCACCACAAAAATGGAAACGTGCCTTGGGATTTGGCACCTTGGATCATGTTAGGTGTTGCTCTGGGTGCATTGATTAGTGGCTTTATGGCGGCTCTTTTACCGGAAAAAGTTGTTCGTATTGTGTTTGCCGTAAGTGTGGTTCTCATTGCGATAAAGATGTTCTTAAGCAGCAAAAGCGATACGCCTAAAGAACGAAAACTGCCGAACAAGGGCGTACTAACGGTTCTTACAACTATTACGGGCGGCTTGTCAGCCATGATAGGCATTGGTGGTGGGGCATTGCTGGTTCCGCTATTGACGTTCTTCTCTGTCGATATGAAAAAGGCGATTGGTTGTGCGTCGGCTTGTGGCATTGTCATCGCGTTGTTTGGCTCGATAGGTTATATCAGTTCAGGCAGCAGCCACTTTGCTCTAACAGACGGTTTTGCTGGCTTTGTTTATTTGCCTGCGCTGCTAGGCATCGTGTGCACATCTTGGTTTACAGCTCCGCTAGGCGCAAAAGCAACTAACCATTTACCGGTTCCAACGATTAAGAAGATCTTCTCAGTACTGTTGGTGGTTATCGCAGCAAGTATGGTTGCTCGTTAATTAAAGAATTCAGTAACCTGTAACTGATTCAGTTTCTTTATTCATTAGACATTTGGGTGCGAAAAAATGCATGTAAATGTCTAATTGCGATCTGAGCCCTTCAATAACATGAGTTACTCCTTTTAATGCGTCATGGTTCATAATAAGGTTGTTCGCGTTTAATAAATATTCAAATGTGGTCAAGTACTTATCTAAAGGAGCGAGTGATGGCACGAGAAATTTCATTTAAGGGCAACGGCCCACGTTGGAACGTGGCTCTATCAATGATAATAAGTTACGTGATCGCATCTTTAGCTATCAACTTGTTTTATCAGACTGAGATCCAGTTTTTCCCTTTTGTTACTTCTATCTTAATCATGATCGCTGTCTATGCTTTGGTCTCCAAGTTCACCCGAAGACATTTATCTTTAGTTGGTGAAGACATACATCTACATGACGTTAAAGCGAACTTAGTGATCAAAAACTCTGTCTTTTCTCGTCAGTATATTCAGGTTAAATCACTGACTAAAACTGGCTATTACAAAGTGAATGTTCACAAAGGACAGGTTGATAAATCTGATTGGGAAATGCTGTTAAGCAAGGCCACACAGCAAAACGTTTAACGCTAACTCTTCATGGAATTCATTAATGTCAGGGTGTTTTATCAACAGTATTATCTTGATAAAACATTGTTATTTAACCCAATTCACTGCTATAGCTAAATGTATCTTGTTTGATTCAACGGAATGCTATCAATGAGTGATTTATGGATCCTTTAACGCAGGGCGTGTTAGGCGCTTCTTTGGCACAGTCAGCAAGCAAAAAACAACATTTGGCTGTTGCAGGTGTATTAGGGCTACTTTCTGGATTGGCACCAGATCTAGATGCACTGATTAAGTCTCAAAGTGACCCTTTGTTGGCGTTGGAATTTCATCGACAATTTACCCATTCACTCTTCTTTATCCCCATTGGCAGTTTGATATGTGCCTTGGTTCTGCATCACCTGATTGCAAAAAGGCGTGGGCTTTCTTTCAAACAAAGCTGGCTGTTTTGCGCTCTGGGCTATGGCACTCATGCACTGTTAGACGCTTGTACCACTTATGGCACGCAGTTACTTTGGCCTTTGACTAATGCGCGTTTTGCTTGGAATACCATATCAATCATCGATCCTGTTTATACGCTGCCCATCCTAGTTTTGCTTGTGTTTGCAACGTTGAAACGAGCACCTTGGCTAGCACGTGTTGCGTTTGCTTGGGCTCTAATTTATCCAACATTAGGGATGATACAAAGAGATAGGGCAGAGGCGATTGGGTGGCAATTAGCGGAACAAAGACAACATACGCCGATTCGATTAGAGGCAAAACCGAGCTTTGCTAATATCTTGGTTTGGAAAGTGGTATACGAAACAGAGGCTCATTACCATGTAGACGCAGTGCGGGTTGGCACATCGGTAAATATATACCCCGGAGAGTCGATCGCTAAGCTGAACGTTAGCAGTGATTTGCCTTGGCTTGAGCCAGACTCTCAACAAGCCAAAGATATTGAACGCTTCCGCTGGTTCTCTAATGGTTATATTGCTCAGGACCCAACAGACGAGCTGCGTATTATCGATGTGCGATATTCAATTGTACCAAATCAACTTAAAGCGCTTTGGAGTATCAAGTTATCAAAATCTGTTGATACCAATTCGCATATAAAATACGAAACTCATCGAGACAACACCCCAGAGTCGAGACAGATTTTCTTCGATATGCTCACTGGCGATAAATGATCTATGTCTAGAGAGTAAAAAGGCTGAGTTAGGTAATCTGCTCGGCTTTTTATTCGTTTGTTTAACAGGTCGATGTTGCATTGCTTTACATCACATATATTAATAAAGCTGACAGTGCTTACATTTATAAGTGTGATGTACATCTCTATCCATCTTTTGAATACTTTCTAAGCTTAGTTGGTTTTTTATCTAATTAAACAGAAGGTTATATGATAAATAGAATAATAACACTAAGTGGCGTTGCATTACTTTGTTCAGCGAGTGCGCATGCGCAAATGCAAAATGGAAGTTTCGAAAGCTGGGAAGGAAACGTACCATCTGGATGGAGTGTGATTGACTCCGGCATTGCAGTTTCACCCTCTAACGTACCTGTTAATAACGGCAGTTTCTCTGCGCAAGTAACAGTGAATACAGGCACTCAAAGTAATACCGATTTTCTGCAAACGATAAGTGTTGAACAAGGGAAAACTTATGATTTCTCTGTCGATGTTTACCATACGGAAGGCAACGTGAAAGCTCGCCTTTTTGTTGATGGCTATTTAGGCTACTCGAATAATGGTTTAACGAATCAGTGGCAAGCATTGACTCACTCGTACAGCGCTACGAGCACTAAAGATATCGTTGTGGGCGTACGATTTTATGATGATGCAGGTTTTGATGGTTCGGAAGTGGTGTATTTAGATAACTTTCAGCCGACGGAGACTCCACCCACACAAAGCTGCAATGACACAAGTGCCGCACTCACGCTAGTGACGGATAACTATGGTTCTGAAACCAGTTGGTCTCTCAAAAACTCAGTTTCTCAAACTCTTTATTCTGGTTCAGACTATCAAAATAACACCATCAATGAAGTGGAAATGTGTTTAGCGGATGGTAGCTACATCCTAGAAGTCTTAGACTCTTATGGAGATGGAATGTGCTGCAGTGTGGGGAATGGTTCATACAGTTTATCGGTAAACGGAACCGTTGTGGCATCTGGTGGTGATTTCCAAGCAAGTCAGAGTACAGAATTTACAATTGGTGGTTCAACTACACCACCAACTGAACCACCAGTTTTAGGTGAGTATTATAAAGACGCTGAAGGCAAAGTGGGCTTTGCGTTAAAAACGGCCTTATATCAAATTATTGATAATCATAGCAGTCAGGGTTACACCGCTATTTGGACGTTGGTGTCTGAGGCTGACCTAGACGCATACTATGACACTGATGGGTCGATTCTCGATATGTATTCGGAGAAACCTTCAGGTTCTGATTCAATCCAATTTACTAAGGTGGCCGATCAATGTGGTCAATACAGCAAAGAAGGTGATTGCTACAACCGTGAGCACTCATTCCCGAAAAGCTGGTTTGGTGGGAAAGTCGAGCCAATGAACTCTGACGGTCACCATTTATTTGCCACTGACGGCTACGTTAACTCGAAACGTAGTAATTGGCCATTTGGTGAGGTGAGTAGCGCGACATACACATCAAGCAATGGTTCTAAGTTAGGCAGCGCAGCGAACTCTCTTGGTTATGTGGGTACGGTGTTTGAGCCAATTGATGAGTTTAAAGGTGATTTCGCAAGAGCATATTTCTACATGGCAACACGTTATGAAAATGAAATCGCTAATTGGGAAGGGAACTCTACAAGCTCTGATGCCGTTCTGGATGGAACCAATACAACCGTTTTTGAACCTTGGCTACTTACTATGCTAAAGCGTTGGCATTCTGAAGACCCAGTAAGCCAAAAAGAAATCGACCGAAATAAGGCGGTACATGATTTTCAAGGGAATCGTAATCCGTTTATTGACCATCCAGAGTTTGTAAGCCAAATCTGGGGAAACTAGTCGGAATATAACCACCATGACAATGGCTTCATGATTATTGAATTGAGCCCAACCCTTTGTTTGGGCTTTTTTATTGAGGGGCATTAGAGAGCATGATTTTAAATATTTGAAAAAGCATATTGTCAGAAGACCCGTATACTTGTCAGTGGTCTGCACCATCAATACTAGACGCTACGTTAAGCGACTTTCCATACCTTTAGTTATCTCTGAATTGTTAATTTAGGGGAAGCTGTAGATCATTTATGCCCAAAAGTGAGCCAGAGAGGGATTGAACTCAGTTTTAAACCCTGCAACTTGCCTTACTTTTCCTCATGCCTAGAGATCCAACAATGTAGCTAAATTTTCTAATCCACAACAGACTGATCTTAAATCACAGTTACGCACGAATATGTTGTTCAACTATTTCTCGGCTATTGAATAGTAGAGAACTAAAGGGAAGTTTTTGATTGATAACGTGCCTTGAATCGGAAGCAATGTGTGCTGGCACGTTATTAAAATGTTATATTTCTTATCTCTGGTATGATTTGCAATCTTCACTTTTTAGTATAAATTGCACTTTAATAATTTATAACTATATGAAATTAACATGAATCAAGAAGCCTCAATTGCTGGACAAGCGGTTTACTCGAAGAAAGTACTATCAATATACGATTTCTGGGTTTTAGGAGTATCAAATAACTATTTTTGGAAATGCCCAACTAGACTTATTAGTGAGCAATTTTCAATGTTAGTTTCATCTAATCATTTAGATGTTGGCGTTGGCTCAGGTTATTACCTTAAGAATTACCTACCACAAACAACAAAACGTATCGCTTTGCTAGATTTGAATGAAAATAGTCTTGATACAACCTCAAAAGCAATTAGTCATTTTCAACCTGAAGTTTACTGTGGGGATGTACTTGAGCCTCTTGAATTAAGTATCGAAAAATTTGACTCAATTAGTGTTAATTATTTACTTCATTGTTTGCCTGGAAATTTAATTGGTAAAGGCATTATGTTTAAGCATTTAAAAAGCTATATGAACGAAGGTGGGGTTTTGTTTGGTAGTACAATTTTAGGTAAGGGTACGAAACTGAATTTTTTCGCTAAAAAATTGATGGGTGTTTACAATAAGAAAGGCATATTTAGTAATAACAACGATGATTTAGACTCATTGGTGACATCGTTAAATGAACACTTTACTGATGTAAAAGTGGAAGTTATAGGGTGTGTTGCATTGTTCTCAGGTAAAAAAATATAACAAATGATCTGCTCCAGTGATACTGGACACTCACGTAAGCGAATTTTTCCATACTTTCAATAATTCATGCTTTGCTATATTAGCAAAAGACGCAACTCGGAATTGTCCAATTCCGCGCTAGCAGGTACCAGGATATTCCGTGATTGTTAGGTTCGATGAAGGGATAAATCTTCAAATCAACCTAAGTATGTTTTGAAAATGAGATTAAAAAGGCTGAAGCAATAAACTGATCAGCCTCTATCGATTTATTCCATTAAAGGTAACGGCTTCTTAGGTGATCTTTGAAGTATTGCGCATTCAAGGTTTCACCGGTTGCGCCTTTCACCAAGTCATCGGTGTTAAGCAGGCTGCCTTTACTCCAAATATTCGATTCTAACCAAGTGAAGATAGGGGATAGGTCGCCACTTTCAATCACAGCGTTCACATCCACTGTTTTCTTCATTGAAGCCATGAACTGAGCCGCGTACATCGCCCCTAGTGTGTAAGATGGGAAGTAACCGAATACGCCGTCTGTCTAATGAACACTCATCATTTATTAGGGTTTTAGTATAGACCTATGCAGATTGAACAGTCATACTTTCTTCAAATTTAGATTAGTAGAACACTACATTATGCAGTTCATTTCGCATGCGAAACCCCAAATATATTCATACAGAAGGTTTTCTAACTTAAGGCAGGAGAAAGGGCGTTCTTTGGCTCGACAGAAAAAACTCACAGCGGAAATTGCTGAGAAATTCAATTTATCGCTTAATGATGATTTTTTAATGACAGACAAGGGTCTGTCAGCTTTTCATGGCCATCATAAATCAAAGGGGGCTTTGGGTGTTTTTCTATCCGCAGTTGAGAACAAAATGGTAAAACCTGGTTCGGTATTGATTGTAGAGTCGCTAGATAGATTGAGTAGGGAACAACCTTATGTGGCACAAGCAACATTAGCGGCTTTAGTTAGTGCTGATATTACAGTTGTTACTGCGACTGATGAAAAAACATACTCTAAGGAGACGATGGCAAAGGATCCCTTGGGAACAATGATTATGTCAGTTTTAGAGATGATTCGTGCTCACAACGAATCTCTAGTTAAGACTGAAAGATCAGTGGATTTCATACATTCAGAAATCTTAAAACATGAAAATGGAGACGTTGCGGATGTAGCTGGAGCTATTCCATTTTGGATTAGTAGAAAACCAAGTCCCGATAAGAAAGTCAAAGCTGGATTTGAGTTAAATGATCATGAGTCAACAATTCGCTTGTTAATTGATATGTATCATGTCCAGGGTAAAGGGCTTCGAACAATCAGCCGCGAGCTACATAGCTTAGGTATAAAAGCTCCCAAAGGAGGAGATGTCTGGGGTGTTTCGACATTATCGTCGATTTTCAGTAACTCTGCCTTATGCGGAAGGCATGAGTTTAAGCTTGAATATCTTAAAGATGGTAAAAGGCAAAAAGAAACATATACGTTAGATTCGTATTACCCAGCAGTAATGACAATTGATGAGTTCGAATCTATGGAAGCTTTAAAGAAAAGGCGTTCTGGGGCTCAAAAAGGTGATAAGAGTAATAAAGGTGGTTTGGTGTACCTCCTGACAGACTATGGAGAAAAATCAGTCTGTGCCAAGTGTGGAAGTAGTATTGGTTCACAACCTCAGAAGCAAAAGTATCGTATCAGAAGAAGATTACATTGTAGTAAACACAAGGAAACGGAGAACTGCTGTAAAAGTATCGTACAAGACTATATTGAAGATGCATTTTTAGTGTCAGTTGCCAAGCATATTGACTACAACTTGATCAATACTCAAGTGAAACCAGAAGATATCATTAGAAATTCAGATAGGTTGGAGGAGATTGATCTTGAAATGGCGAATATGATCGATATGCGAAAAACAGTCAAAGACACGAAAATTAAGTTGAAGCTGAAGCTAGATTACGAGGCTCTGGAGATTGAAAAAGAAGAACTGCTTAGGCAGAAGACAGATTTCAAGCAATTTAAAATTAGTCCTGAAGACATTAAGAATTTTATAAGTAAAGTCAATGATGCCAGAGACTATCGAAATCACGAAGCTAGAAAGTTTGTAAAGAGTATATTGATGCAGTGTATTCGAAAAATCTCGGTTCAGATGGATAAGAAAAAGTTAGAGTGTTATGGGTATCCAAATATTTGTAATAACTCTTTGGTCAATGTCGTAGATGTGGAATTTTACACCGATAAGACCTTAGCGATCTTTATTAGTGCAGAAACCAATGAGCTCTTGTTTTCTAAAATCTGCGATGACTTCGCTGATGATTCATTGGGTAGTTTTACTGAAGAGCAGTTACAACTATGGAATAACGAAGGTTGGGAACAATTGCAGCAACAACTAGGGAAAGATAGCAGCCAAGACGATGACCCTACAAGTGCCGAAAATTTATGGTTTACCTCTGTTGTAGCAGAGGAAATATCAAAGGCATTTTTGGAATGCGCTGACGATGAAGCTATCGAGTCAGTACTCGAAGATTTAGATAGTAACCAATCGTCAATCTGAAGCTTACTGGCTATTAATTTTCGACACTGCCATTAATGTCAATCAGCCTTGGTGAGTCCAGCAGGCTGATTGATATAAGATGACAATTATTTTGCCTTCTTTGCCCGCTACGGTGACATTGATGGATAAACCGCATCCCCCCAAAGCTCATCAGCCCCATCCATCATAATCTCAATAATTGTTGGAACAACATTTCCGAGTAACGCAGTGCAGTCGCGGATTTGCTCTCTGTTTTGGTATCTTATGCAAGTTGGTTATTATGGTGTTATGAGTTAGAGTAAACTTTTAGTTGACTCATACTGTTAGGCTAAATATGCAACAGGTATGGCTTTCAGGGGTGTAAGAGAGAGGGTTGCCAAAAATGGAAATAATATTAATGAGGATAGCGAATGAGTTCTTTCTCAACATTAACTGAGCAAGCTATAGAATACAGTGCTATGCAAGACTTACTGCTTCGTAGCCGTGTAACACGTAAATGGTTCGATCTCACTGAAACCGCAAAGCAACTCATAAAGTCAAAAGATGCAAAATCTATCGCGAAAGCAGAGAGGTTATTGTCCAAAGCATTGAAGATCGCTCTTAAGGAGCCATTAGCAAGAGCTTCAACTTGCCATGATTTAGGGGTCTTGCACTTTTCATATCATAATGAACTACCAGGTGGTACTTACCATAACCTAAATAAGGCCATTCAGTATTTTAATCGAGCAATAGACACTCCTCAAAGGCAGCTTATCCCTGAGAAACACGCTTCCAGTCTCTCGCAGTTAGCCGTAGTCTATCGTAGGGCTGCACATGATTATCTTTGGCCTGATAAAGATTTAGATTGCATCGAAAAGGCCAAGGTACTTCACATTCAAGCTATTGATTTATTAATTAATAGTGAGGTTCCTAAGGTGATTAGAGATGGTCAGCTTTCAATTATCCACTTTAATCTAGCGAGCGTTCTTTTCGATCAAGGACTTAACCAGAATGCATGTGAGTCACAAGCGAAATCAGTTGAATTGTACTTAGGCTACCTGAACTACAATTTGCCACCTTTTATGAATGTTATGGATCCAGAACAAGGTCTAGGACTAAGTTTTGCGAGATTGATGCATTTCTCAGACTCCTCAAAACACAAAGAACTATGTGAGACCATTTTAGATATAGCACCTCGGTTTGGAGTTGACCCTATTAAAATTATGACAATTAACCCTGAGGTCGATATAGCTAGACCTGAGCAACAAATTGATTACTTGTTGCGAACAGCAAAAGCCAAACCGTCACCTGAAAACTTAAAGCAGCTATTCAAAAAGCAATTTGAATTGATGGAAAATCGGCGAACTTGCAAAAGTGATGCAGAAGCCGATGTATTAGCATCTCTAGTTCAAAGAACATGTTCAGGACTTGCTCGTATACTAATGGAACAGAAAGATTTAACTGCTGCATTCAAGTTACTTGAAAACTGTAGTGCTCTACGTTTTTGTGAAAGCGCAAACAAACATTGGCAAGTCCCAGAAAAAAAAGTTTGTTTGCCTTTACGTAGTGATTTACTTCAGATGGGGTCTACTTATTTTAATCTGAACGAACTTGCGCTGATGTTAGAGCATTTAAGTGAAGAGGATGTTGATGCAGCACTAACTGAGGTTTTTGAAAGATCACAGAAAGATTCAATCATAGAAGAAGTGGGGGAATCTACTTACTTCTACGAGCCTGCATTGTATCCTGCGGTGCTTAAGGGGGCGATAGACGACAAAGATTCAATTGCATTTCTACGACAAAAATCAAATGACTGTTTAACTGACTTTCTTAAGATTGAAAGTTTAATTGACGAGCTAGACCCTGCATTTTTGAAGCGGAGAAACAGTGACTATTCAGTTCAAATCGAACACTTTGAAGAAGCCTTATGCAAGAACCCTAATTTGACTTTGGTCAGAATTGACATTGAGTCGAATTATGACGACGTACTCGTTTTGGTCGCTATGATGAATGCTGGAAAACTAGTGGTAACAGGTCATAGTGTTAGCTTACCAAGAAACTTAGTTAATGATATTGGTGAATATGTAAAAGGAAACGCTGATGGCCTTAGAAATTGGGTTCTAGATTTCATAAACTGGCGTGAAATATTACCTGATGACTGTAAACGCCTGGGATTGATAACCTCTTTTTTTGCATCACAGATACCGTGGGCAGCTACTGGAATTGAGGGTGAAGAACTTTATACATTGGTTGATGAGATTAATTGGCTTCCAACAGTTTTATATCTTTGTAGCCATGTAACGCACTTTAGCGAGCGCAGTGGTACTAGATGCATCAATGGCGGTGAAACACGTTTTCACAATGTAGCGAACAAACACGCTTCAGGTCTTATGACTGATGTTCAAAAAGATGACTTTGTTGAAGCGGTTCGTACCAGTGAAGTCATATCCTATTATGGCCATTGCGCACATGAACTTCCTAATAGGCCTTATCTAAAAACGAAACACTTCGACATGAATGACTTAGAACTGGTTAACCAAGTTGCTGGAATGGAGCGCGTTGAGTTTTGGGCTTGCCAAAGCGGTAGTAATATCCCTTTGAGTGTCTTCTCTATCCCTGTAAATGAAGCATTTGGTTTTGATATGCGGATGATAGAGTGGGGCGCGATAAGCTCTATAGGTTCATTGTGGGCGTTGCCTGATATAGTTACAGCACATATCAAATCTCATTATGACCGACTCGTAACTTCTGGTACTTCACCATCAAAAGCTCTACTAGCAGCTCAACGCTGGTGGGTTACACAAGGAGCTAATGCCGAACTTAATAAAATGAGAGAGTTAGGGCTGTCACCATATCTAAATACTCTAGGTTGTAATGAAACTATGGATGGGCTGTTGGGGCCAATGAAGACAAAAGAGTCGCGGAATGAAGATGAGCTACAACAAGCCGAAAAGCTATTCTTGCATCCTTCCTCTTGGGCTGGATTAAGGTTCTGTGGCATTGCAGATCAAATCAACAGAGCTGTTTGTAAAGGGGAGATAGACCTTACGGCTGATGAAACCAGTCAACTAAAGAGTCTATTAGCCAAACAACAATTGAAATCAGGGTTTATAAATTATGCATGATGGCCTTGAAGAATCATTGCCAATTACGGACTGGAGCGTAGAAGGTCGTATAAAGTATCTAGAACAGAACCGAATGGTTGTTGAGTTGATACTGTATGAGAGTCTCGAGGTTTTCGATGAGCGAAGAGTATCTCTTGCCTTTAAAACTCAGGATAATGCTAAAGATTACATAATTAGTATGTTTTTGTCCGATAGCTTTAACTACGGGAAGTTACCTAGAGGTATCCCCCATGATATAAAGTTGTTCAGCCAAATCGATTTCTGGTGCAGGCTTAAATCAGGAAAGTCATTTTCTGGAGTGCAGCGACTCATAGATGAAGAGGTCGAACTCATTGATGGCCAGTCTGAGTCAGGTACTTTTGAAGCTGATCTGATTAAACTCTCACATTGCTTAGCCATTTATAGTGATTTGGTAGCCGCAAACATGGTTTATTTTTGGTTACAGGCTAACAAGAAGCTATTGGACGAGTTAGGCAATGTAGTTCATCCTCTTAAGTACGACAAGTCAGTTTACGTTGAAAAGAGTCCGACTAGATACAAAGTTGACTCATCATTTAGGTAT
Organism: Vibrio sp. FF266; assembly: GCF_041439695.1. Taxonomy (NCBI): domain Bacteria; kingdom Pseudomonadati; phylum Pseudomonadota; class Gammaproteobacteria; order Vibrionales; family Vibrionaceae; genus Vibrio; species Vibrio sp. FF266. Next base: position 9,388 of record NZ_JBGOOO010000045.1, on the reverse strand, counting down.
CTGTGCGTATTTCTAGATATCGAGTCGCACATCCCAGGTTTTCACTTGTATAGGGGCAAATACTTAACAAAAGGGGAAAACAAACCGCAGTACACTGCGAAGAAAAACGAAAGGGAGTCTCATCATACAACTAGTGAAGTTAGATCTGTTGTGACAAAAATCATTGACTACTTTTGTAGAGTACACAGTGATGAACCAAGCCCTTTATGTCTTGCACTGTTTAAATCTGTAGGAAGTAAGACTCTATTGGATCAATATAAAATCAAGAGTGGCGATTGTACGGACATTGAGGAGCTAAGAGGTAAGCTTACTGCGTTAAAATCCCCTTTTAAAGAGGAGGTCTCGTATGACGTTAGGTAAAATTTCGTTGGACGCAATGGTTCAAGGTCGAAATGCTAATATAGAAAACTGGAAAGAACTAATCAAAGAGCCAGAACGTGAACGAGTCTGGAGTGAAGCCGTTAAACGTAGAGAGAATCTTGATCGGTTTTGCTATTTTGCTGCCAAATGGCCACAATTTGTTAGCTATTACCAAAAAGCAAAGCAATTCGTCAAACAGTCAACCAATCCTCCACAAGTCTTCGTAATGAATGAGCAGAATATACTAGGTGACCTGTCATTGGCGCTAAGTGAGAGTTCAGTAGTTCCTTCTCTGGTTAATGTCGAGTGGGGGAGTCAACAGTTTATTGAGATCCAGGGTGAACAAATAGTTTTGTTCAACACCGAAACACAGGTTCAAATTCATTACAGGTATATGGATTCAGAAGGCTGGATCACTTCTGATGATAAGTGGGAGTTTTCACCTGATGAAGGAGCTGTAATGCTCACATTTATAGATGATGATGTGATAAATGATGATCTAACTGCAAGTTTAAATAATGCAAAATCAGTAGGTTACATTGTTTTGTTGCCTTTGTTGAAATAAAAAGCGAAAAAAATCATTTTTCTATGCGTATAGACGTACCAACACCAAAAAAGGTACGTCTAAATGCAAAATATAGTATTCAAATACCAACTACGCAGTCCAGAGCTGACCAGCTCAACCCCTTACTGTATCTGTCTTGTTGACAAAAAAATCTGGCGCGATCTGCCAAACTCTACTCGTCAAAAAACACTGAGTGTAGTGAATTCAATAGCTGACGGTACGCCATTTAAAGTGCTTGGTGGCAAAAACATTAAATCTAATCCATCCCTGATTCGATTCAGAATTGGGCGCAGCTTTCGCTTAATCCTATCTAAAGGGAACAAACGACTTACTTTCAAGCTTTGTCGACGACAAGGCTATGAGCAACATTTTAAGCATTTTTAATAGTGTTATTAATTGGTTATGAGGGTACGAAGCTTGAAAAAGTAAGTTTTATAGCTTTGTGGTTGTCGCATAGATAGGACTATGGATTTAGTTATGAGTAAGAATAAAAAATGCCTGCTAGTTACGTTTGATTACACCCAAAAAGGCAAAAGTGCGACTAGTTTTGCAGCAGGGGTGCTTCTATCCGAGTGCAGGCAGCACAAGGACTACGGTAAGAAGTTTACTGCTGAGCACCTGTCAATTGATATGAATAAAAATAAGGCACTTAATCTGTCAGCAGGGGAGATAGCAAATAGAATTAATGGGCAACATAAGCTGGAAGAGATTGATGGGTTAGCTTTAGGTTGTTACGTATGGAACACCGAGCTAATTGAGCCCTTGATAACGCAACTGAAGGATAAAGGCTTTAAGGGAAACATTATTCTTGGGGGATACCAGGTTCATGAGTCGAGCTGTGAAGCACTTTATCCTGGTGGTGATATTTACTTGCCCAGCTATGCAGAAGCCTCTTTGCCAGAAGCGTTTATGCAGGACAAATTGATCCGCAAACTTATTTTAAACAACAAGTTTGAGTTTGCTTCACGTCATTCACCATATTTAAATGGTTCGATTGAGCTTGATGAATACCAGCCAATGGCGCACTGGGAAACGCAACGTGGTTGTTATTATGCGTGTTCATTTTGTGCTCACCGTGATGTGGCAGGCAATAAAGTACATGATTTTTCGATGGAAACAATTAAGAAAGAGCTGGACTTATTCAAAGAGAAAAACGTTCAGCGAATTAATGTGTTAGACCCAATCTTTCGAAAAGGACGTAGGTCATACGAGATATTGGAGTACGCAATTGGGATTGGATTAGAAGCAGAACTCGTCTTTCAAGTGCGTTTTGAGGACATTAATGAGCGCTTGTTAGCGTTGTTTTCAAAGCTAAATACTCATCTCGAGTTTGGTTTACAGACTGCAATCAGGTCTGAATCTATCGTAATCAACCGACGCAACAATATTGAGAAAGTATCTTCGGCCATCTCCATGCTTCAGGACAAGAACATGTCTTTTGAGGTCAGTCTAATTTATGGGTTACCGACGCAAACGCTCGAAAGTTTTTTTGAGAGCGTTGATTTTCTTAAGCGTAGGGGAGTCTCAGATGTAAAGGCATTTCCGTTGATGTTGTTAGAAGGCACGCAACTGGCCGCTGATAAAGAGGTATTCGGTATCAAAGAAGGTCATATCGACGACTCGGGGATTCCACATGTTATCGAAAGCGACAGTTTCACAAAAGATGAGTGGAAGGCAATGAGAGATTTAGCCATGAAACTAACAAACCTAGAGGAGTCAGCATGTTTATCGTAATCGAAGGTCTTGATGGAAGTGGCAAATCTACAGTGTCAAAGCACTTAGCAGAAAAGTTAAATGCGAAGTTATTAACGACACCAGGAGCGGGTTTTAAAGAAGTACGAAAACAACTTGATACGGTGTTCGAACATAATACCAAAGCGAGGCAGTTGTTCTATATGGCTACCGTGCTCAACGTAGCAAGTGAAGCTCAACGTTTGATAGATTCAGGCCAGAACGTTGTGGTAGACCGCTATTGGTTGTCGACGCAAGTGTATCATCACTGGATGAGCAATGGACAATGCTACACACTTGATGAGGTCGAAAGTGAACTCCTCGCACCAGATCTCACAGTCTACCTTGATTTGCCTGTGGATGAACGCATTGCAAGAATTAACAATAGAAACCACTGTACGCTTGAAGACAGGCAAACACTGACTGAGCAGGCAAATGATGAATTGCGAGGTCTTTATGTTGGTATGCGTGATGGTAAACCCGTAGGGGACTGGCTCCTCGTTGATGCCTCACAGGGCGTTGATGCTATCGTTAATACTATATTGGGTAATGCTCTTAAAATGAGCCAGTTATAGCGTCATGACGGCTGGGAGCTGGTGTTTAGGGTTCCCAGCCTTCTGTTGGATTGATTTAGATATAAACCAAGCCGTCGCTATGCGATGAAAGATCGAGTTGTCTATATAATTTGCGCTTAGTCTGCTTCAGACAATACTAAAGCTGAACAATCATTCTACTTGGAATCTGTGCTTAAGGGGTTGAAGAGCGTGAAAGAACCAAAACTTTGGGGAAACACGTTGTGGTAGATCTATGCTGGTTATCTACTCAGTTGTATCATCGCTGGATGAGCGAATGCTTGATTCAAAACCAGTTGGAAAGTGGCTGCGAGCAGATGCATTACGTGATGTGGAATACATTGTTGAAACTATTTGATGGACAATATATGAGTTGGAACTGCTGGGCGCTTAGTACTGGAGCGAAATAGTATGGTTCTTTCTGACTCAATGAGAACAAAGCCAAGCGAGTTAGCCCGCTTAGCTTAATAATCGTTTTACTGGTTTCTGTGTTCGAGGTGACTCTTAGCTTGAAGTGAGGCTGAACGTGTAAATGATTGTTTGTAAATGACGGCCCTGCCACCCAGATTTATCCGCACCATTTTTTTGTCCCCAGTGTAACCGTGTTTAGGCCAGCTATAACCAAGAGACGTCAGAAGAAGTCTGACAAGCGTTGTTGCTCGGTTTTTAGTACATTCCTTGGAGAAGTCATAGTGTTTTAGGTAGTTTTTAAGGCAATCTTTATGAGCGTATAACTGCTCAGCGACACTAAGTACTTGTCGGCGTGTTAACCTCAATTTACCATCAGCACCGTGATACTCCTTGTTTTTCAGAATGATGGATTTTAGCAGTTTAGCGGTATGGGCATGCCTGGAGTTCTCGTCAGTAAAGCCTGGCTCCTGAGACCAGATATGTTTGAAAAGCTCTTTGTTAGAGAAAGAAAGGTCGAATCTGATATCTCGCTCAGCGATTTCATCTAACTGGTAATCTCGCATGATCTCATGTTTTTTTATCATCGCCTGCTCTTCAAATCCGAGTTGATTGAGCATTGTGAGTGATTCGATCTCAGCTTGCGTTGTCAGGCGAGCGTTTAAAATTGCCACTATTAGGGATTCAACATCCATAGCGTTCAATTTGTAGAATTTTTGTCGACCAACATCTAGTAGTTTAGGTGATGTCTTTAACACGTTAACCTTGAAGCCAAGTTTAGTTAAGGCCCATTGCATACTAAGCGGCTGGTTACTGTTAAACAGTTTCTTCTTGTTCTCAAACTCAATAGCAAGTTTATCGCACTCTGAGTCGGAAGATGTGCACTCTAAGGGTGTGTAGTCATAGAGTGGCAGTTGTGTTAAGTAGAAAGTGATGTTTTCGCTGGAGCGAAAACGCCGAGCGAAATTGATTAGTTCGAAAACACCTAATGTTAAGTTACTGACTAAATTGACATTATCGGTATATTTACTTTCAATTGAGAAGCCAGAGGCTATGCAGGGAGATGCCATGACGAGTTTGTATTTTAATACTTCTTCTGATGGGTTCTCCATGAAGGCACTTTGTTCTGGAAGCCCTTTATTTTTAGCATGTATTACCAGAACCTTGCTCTTCAGAGCTACTTTCTCACAGGCTTGTCCTGAACTGTTGGTGAAGCCGTAATCCACCATCGTTAAGCGCATTGCTTTCACTGTATCGAAAAGTATAACTCTTTCCTTTTCCATTTGTTCTGGGCGTCTACTGAATAGGTTATATTTATCACCTATGGTTGCAGTGATATGTCTGTATGGATTTTGTGTAGCCTTAATGACACGTATACGCTTTCTCATCTTTTTAAGCCAAGCTAGTGTAGTGTCGGAGATATCAGCATCAGCAACGATGACTTTAGGAATAAGCCTTAATGCTTTTTTAAGAATTTTAAATAATGCTTTACGAGGCATTACTTCCTCATCACAGCCACAGACTACAGAGACGACTTTCTCAAATTCATCGATGATCAGTACGTCGCAGTTGAGCAAAAATGAGGCAATGTGATCTTTATAGCTGCTGTTCACGACCACTCCTAAGGAGTGAGCCCCCTCAATCTCGTGTAACTTCGCGTTTTTGTACGACACTGAGTTGGTCATCTCACAAAATTGCTTCACAAGTGCAATGAGATATGAAAGATATACCACTTTTTTACCATCATGTGCCTGCCTTGCAATAGGTTGTAACCCGAACTTGGTTTTTCCTGTTCCAGTGAGCCCCCATAGAACGTAGGTGTCGCACTGCTCAGACTCCAAGTGATAACTAACTTGTGCAAATGTATCAACCTCAATGATTTCATCGAATTCAGAAACACTTGTAACGGAGGTTAACTGATCCTCATGGCTTTTTTGTAGTTCTGCTACTCGAATCATGAGTTTGGTATATCCAGATGAGTTGACATCCAAGTGATGAGAAACACACTCCTTTGGGTGTTGAAATTGTAATGGTATCTTTTGAATGAGGTACTTAGAAATTAACGATGCTAGTTCTTCATTTGGATGAAGCTTGTAAGCTTGCCAAAGGTAATCGAAGGTGGATAACTGGGTATAGCGCATACCTGTCGATGCATCATAAACAGGAAATTTGTCGCCTTTATAATTCTCTTGCATGGTGAGCGCAGTATGTTCTGGGAAACTTTTTGAGTCGACAACTAGTTGAATGTCACTGTAACCAGCTTGTCTGTATGAACGTGCGACTTGAAGGGTGTTTCTCTGTCCAAAGCGCAATGCTGCTACGCGCCTATCTTCAGCAAGGAATTTAGTTAAAGGTGATATCAGGATAGAAACCTTGTTGAAATGTTGATTGTGAAGGAGTAGGTGCGCTGAGTCTGTTGATTTATTGATAATTTTCATAGTTTATTCTTTTAATTATGATAAGGGTAAAGAGAGCCAGAGCTCACTGTATATATATAAAATGAAGAAATTGGCCCCGTTGAATGCATCGTCAACGTGGTGGTACTAGGTTATTACAATCGCTAAATTCAAAGGGCATAGCCCTTTGGCATGTTTGACAATGATTGGAAACCTGCTTGTGATAGCTGAGCAAACTGATAAGAGGGCCATTTTCGCTTGTATATATTTAAATAATGCAAAATGGCCCTACTAGTGATGTGCCAAAACTTCGTTTTGAATGGCCCGATAGTGCCTCTATAGCTGCATGAGACATAGTATAGTGCTCCTTGGGTATTCTTAACCAAGGCACTATATCTGACTGTTGAAGAGGGGATAGTCTCAACTGAGACTGGTGTTACAAAACGGTAGCTAGTTTGGTACTTTGCTGATTTCTTGTTGCTGTGATTTGTCATGGTTATTCGTAGTAGATTTGAGCAGATCATAGCAGCGAAGTTTATTGTGAACCATTCGTTACTACTTATATAATCAATGTGTTAGCTGGTTTTTTACGAACATCATTTTTTATCAGCATGTTACGATTTCTTTTTTATCTATTTAATGTGTGAAAGATCCTTGTTGTTGTCGATGAACAGCGAATTTGATGGGCGTAGATCGTACTGTAGGCTAAACGTAGATGGAAAAATGTGCCTGACCAGGGTGTGTGGCTTCAATAGCTTGGAAGATTATATTCGAGCAGATTTTAAACTTGTTCATGTACCACAAGGTGTAACATTTGATTGTTACTTGGGTACTATTTTGCCTACTTTTCTTAATGTTATAGTCACAAAGCTTTGGAGACATTCCTGTAATGCAAGAACTTCAGTCGTTAGACGATATTTTCACTAAAAGAATTTTCCGTATTCCCGATTACCAACGTGGCTATGCTTGGGGAGAAAAGCAACTGACAGAGTTTTGGGAAGACTTAATCAGTCTCGGTAGTCATCGCTCTCACTATACTGGAGTCATTTCAATCAAAGAGGTTCCGAAAATCATATGGAGTTTGTGGAATGATGAAAGATGGCTGATAGAAGGCAGGAAGTTTAAGCCTCAGTATGTTGTTGATGGACAGCAGCGACTGACAACGGTATCAATATTCCTTCAATGCCTCATCGAGTCAGTCAGATACCATTCATCAAATGATGGCCTATCTGAAGATGATATATTCCTAGGGCAGTACCCATTAAAGGAAATCAGAGAGAAATACGTTGTTATTACCGAGCCTAGATGCCGTGTGATTAACACCTATAAATTTGGCTATGACACTGATAACCCTTCATTTGAATTTTTGCGGCATAAAATCTTTGGTGAGCCTAACCCAGGAACTCTGAAAGAGACGTTCTATACGTTGAACCTAGAAAATGCCAAATTATTTTTTAAAGACAATATAGAGCTATTGGTAAAAGCTCATGGGCTGGGTGCTCTTGAACCAATCTTCGAAAAATTGACACAAAGATTTTTGTTCAATCTCTACGAGATTGATGACAATTTTGATGTTTTCGTTGCATTTGAAACAATGAACAACCGAGGCAAGCGTTTGTCAGACCTCGAGTTGCTAAAGAACCGTCTAATTTATCTTACAACGCTCTACTCACCATCAGAAGTTGACGAGTCGACCAAAGAAGCTACACGCAAAAACATCAATGATACGTGGGGAGAAATTTATAACCAACTTGGCAGAAACAAGCTATCACCACTAAATGACGATGATTTCCTGCGTGCTCATTGGATTATGTATTTTAAGTACAGTCGGAAAACAGGTAGTGATTATATTCGGTTCCTGCTGGATGATTATTTTTCGCCAAAGAATATACTTGAAAACCTTGATGTCAGCACAAAAGGGATCGCCCACGTAACTGAGCTATTTGATGAGTTTGATGCAGAAGATGATGAAAACGGTGCTGACGACAACCAACCTTTACAGCAGTCAAAGCGCAATATTAGCGAAATTAACGCTTACGTTAGTAGCTTGAAGGTGGCTGCTAAGGCTTGGTACAGCAGCTTTTTCCCAAAAGATTCAGATGAGCTTACCGTTGAAGAACAGCTCTATATGGATAAGATTAACAGGGTCAAGGTCGGCTACTTTAGACCGTTGATCATGTCAGCAATCTTGGCCACTGAGAAAGGTTGTCAGACTCGACAACGTTTATTTAAAGAAATTGAACGATTTATCTTTATTAACTTTCGTCTGTGCCGTTCTCAATCCAATTCTGGAAGCAGCCACTTCTATAGATGTGCGCGAGAGCTACAATATCGAGAGGGGCAGACCTCAGAGCCTAAAACTATTACTGACGTTATTTCTGATTTAAGAGAGCATATCAATTGGGCGTTCAATGAAGATGGCACTTTCAAAACCAACTATTTTAGAGATTTTATTGCGAAGAAATATAGCGGTGGTGGTTCAGGTTTCTACGGTTGGAATGACCTGCGCTACTTCCTGTTTGAGTACGAAGAGGAACTGAAGCTGAAGCGAGGCCAAGCGAAAATTGGGTGGGATAACTTCATCAAGAGCTCGAAAGACAAGATCTCTATCGAACATATTTACCCACAAACAGCGTCTGAAGAGTACTGGTGTGAAAGGTTTGAGCAGTTTACTGAAGAACAGCAGATGTTCTTGAAAGGCTCAATCGGAAACTTGCTAGCACTATCTTCGAGCATTAACTCAAGCTTACAAAATGATGCTTTCCCCGCTAAGAAAACTGTCAAGAACAACGCACAAGGTCAGGTCGTTCGTAATGGCTATGAAAATGGGGCTTATTCAGAGATAGAAGTTGCTCAGGAGATAGAGTGGACTGCTGCGCAGGTTGAACGGCGCGGGCTGCGCTTGCTGGCTTTCATGGAGCAGCGTTGGCAGCTTAATCTGGGTAACGAAGAAGAAAAATTGGATTTGCTGCACTTGTCTTTCCTCCGAGATGAGCATGAGGGTGAAGAGCAGTCGGATTTGGAGGCAGAAGAACTATGATGGTCTAACAAGACCAAAAGAGTAAATCGAATAGGTAACAGGTATGTAAGCCCTTATGAGCGATAGCAAAAATCGCTCATAAGGTATTGTTATCTTCAGTAGATACCGATTGAGAGGTGCTCTGCATGTCAGTAGCATGCAGAGCATATCATGGGGTGTAATCAACTTAGATAAGTAATCTGGCAGTTCCTAACCCACCACCTTCTGAGGAATCTAATCACTCACCTCACCTTTAGTTAAAGTATTTGACATCAAGGCTGTTTGATCTGAACCAGTAGTTTTGGACACTGCGTTAAGTGAGTACAATCACTAACGA
>NZ_JBGOOO010000044.1:0-34387 GCF_041439695.1 Vibrio sp. FF266 | reverse complement strand
TGCTAGATGCTAGATGCTAGATGCTAGATGCTAGATGCTAGATGCTAGATGCTAGGTTGGTGTTGTTGGAGTGGTAAAAAGTTCAGGCGATAAAAAACGGAGCCTTGAGGGCTCCGCTTCTTATCGTATTCGGTAATTAAAAATTAACGAGCACGGAAGACGATGCGGCCTTTAGAAAGGTCGTATGGAGTCATCTCAACAGTTACTTTATCACCAGTAAGAATACGGATGTAGTTCTTACGCATTTTACCAGAGATGTGTGCTGTCACTACGTGACCGTTTTCAAGCTCAACACGGAACATTGTGTTTGGTAGAGTATCAAGGACAGTGCCTTGCATCTCGATTACGTCTTCTTTAGCCATCTAATCCTCTTTCGAAATTTGGCGGTTTTCAACGGCTTGATTGTGCCGTTAAAATCAAAATATGTAAAGTTGTCGCGTATTCTACCCTCGCCACCGCTGATTTACTAGCCTTTGATGACGTTGAAATCGTACTTTATAGTTCATCGCAGGGCATTCATCGATTTGATAACCCAAATATAACCATTGTTTTTGTTCTTTCTGGGCATGTTGGATCTGGAATAGAACGCCAAGAGTTCCCATGGAAATGTCGATATCAGGGTCGAAGAAGGTATAAAACGCGCTCGTACAGTGAGACATGATGTCTGTAACGGCAATGCCGACTAACTGCCCCTCATCATAGATGTGCATGAACTTTGTAGCAAGCCATTCATTTTTAGAGAAATGCAGAAACTCTTCTTTCTTCGGTGGATACATGGTTCCTGAACGGTGGCGAGCGGTTATATAGCGGCTATACAAGTCAAACCAGTTGTCATCCATTTCATCTTTCAGCTCCCAACGCAGCGCTTTGGCCTTGTTGAGTATTCGTCGTTGGCTCTTGGAAAACTTGACCTCGGGAATTGACAGTCGAATCGCTTGGCACGATGAGCAATTATCGCAATGTGGTTTATAAATGGTTGTTCCACTGCGGCGAAATCCATTCGCAAGTAGAACTTCATAGTTATCTGCGGTGTGCATGTGTTCATCAAGCGTGACTGCCACTCTTTCTTCGAGATGGGGTAAGTAACTGCAAGCGTGATTGTCTGTTAATCCAATTCTGATTTGTTGTAAATCTGGATTCATTAAGGCATTTCCTTTAGCCATTGTTTTTTAAAACATGCATCGTTAACGGACGTTTCTTTGAGTAATCGAAGAGAACTCAGGAATTCATCCCTATCAACCTCGATAGCGCCCAAGGATTCCAAGTGTGGGTTCATGACTTGGCAATCAATGAGTTGTCCGCCGAATTGTGTAAAGTGCTCACAAAAGTACCATAGCGCAATTTTAGAGGCATTAGTCTTCAGGCTGAACATCGATTCACCGCAAAAGACTTGGCCTCTTTGTAACCCATAAAGCCCGCCAATCAGCTCGTCATCTTGCCAAACCTCAACTGAGTGGCAGAACCCTAATGAAGCGAGTTCACGGTAGGCTGCTTGCATGTCATTGTTTAACCAAGTTTCCTCTTCCGGTCTCAGTGAAGAGCAATAACCAATTACTCTGTCCGTCGCTTGGTTGATGCTGACTCGGTAATTGTGCTTTCTTTGAAACTTTTTAAGACTTTTTGACGGTTCGAATGTCTTAGGATTAAATACCGCTCGCGGTGCAGGGCTCCACCAAAGTATAGGCTCACCTGGGCCATACCATGGAAATATACCTTGGCTATAAGCGTTCAGAATTCGTATGGGTGACAAATCACCACCGAACGCGAGTAGACCGTTGGGTTCATCAAGCGCGTCGAAGGGCGAAGGAAACTCTATACTAGTAGTATCAAGTTCGGTTAGGTATATAGTCATAAGTACCGCATTACAGATTAATCACTGACCAAGAGGTCTTTAGGAGTTTTACCATGAAGAAGTTGCTTTGGATTTTACTTGTTTTGCCCATGTTGGCAAATGCAGCTTACAACAGAAACCAAGCCAGACCAGTGAATGAGGTCGTTTACGGTGAGGTTGATACGGTCAGGTACATTACCCAACAGGAGATCGTAGAGTCGAAAGCGAATGGTTGGGAAACCTTGTTGGGTGCGGCAATTGGTGGTTTGGTTGGTAATCAGTTTGGTGGCGGCACAGGTAAAGAAGTCGCAACGGCGGTTGGTGCTGTAGCGGGGGCGGGGATCGCTCGTAATCGCGGCAATACGCAATATCGGGTGGAATATAAACTCGTTGAATTATTGGTTAAAACCAAGGATGATAATCTGGTTAACATCATTCAAGACGTTGACAATTCGATGTTGTTCAATAGAGGTGATGATGTGCGGATTCTCTATTTTTCAGATGGCGTTCGAGTTGATCTAGCGTACTAGTATGCAAATGTGTTTGGTTGGCTAATTAATCGCCTTTATCGAGGGGATTAGCTCTGGAGTTCGTTGGAAAAGTTCGTTAGTCTGCAAGTACGAAGAATTATTCATCACCCGAAAATAAATACGCGCCAGTGACTTCGGGTGGTACAAGGACTATAAGAACTAATGGAAAGCCTTACGTTACAACCAATTCAGAAAGTGAGCGGGGAAGTTAACCTACCTGGCTCAAAAAGTGTTTCTAATCGTGCGCTTCTTTTGGCTGCACTTTCAACGGGAACAACTCGCCTAACAAACTTACTAGACAGTGATGACATTCGTCATATGTTGAATGCATTAACACAGTTAGGTGTTGATTATCAGTTGTCTGCAGACAAAACAGTTTGTGAAGTGACAGGTGTTGGTGGTGCATTCTCAAGTGACAAAGCCCTAGAGCTTTTCTTAGGTAACGCGGGTACAGCAATGCGTCCATTGGCTGCTGCACTTTGTTTAGGTCGCGGTGAATACGTTCTTACTGGTGAGCCACGTATGAAAGAGCGTCCAATTGGTCACTTAGTGACTGCTCTGCAAGAGGCCGGCGCCAACGTCGAATACTTAGAGAACGAAAATTACCCACCGCTGAAGATCACGGGTACTGGGCTAAAGAGTGGTACAGTTTCTATCGATGGTTCTATCTCTAGTCAATTCTTGACGGCATTTTTGATGGCTGCACCTTTAGCTGAAGGCGAAGTGACCATCAAAATCGAAGGTGAATTGGTTTCTAAGCCTTACATCGATATTACGCTGCATATCATGAAGCAATTTGGTGTGGATGTTATCAACAATGACTACCAAGAATTTGTGATTCCAACTGGGCAATCTTACATAGCACCCGGTGATTTCTTGGTTGAAGGTGATGCATCATCTGCGTCATATTTCCTTGCAGCCGCTGCTATCAAAGGTGGCGAGATTAAAGTGACAGGTATTGGCAAAAACAGTATCCAAGGTGATATCCAATTCGCTGATGCACTTGAGAAAATGGGTGCTGAAATCGAGTGGGGTGATGACTACGTTATCTCTCGTTGTGGTGAGCTAAAAGGCATTGATATGGACTATAACCATATTCCAGATGCGGCGATGACAATTGCGACAACGGCTCTGTTTGCTAAAGGAACAACCGCAATCCGCAATGTTTACAACTGGCGTGTGAAAGAGACGGATCGCTTAGCGGCAATGGCAACAGAGCTACGTAAAGTAGGCGCTGAGGTGGAAGAGGGTGAAGACTACATCATTGTTAACCCTGTGGCTGAACTGACGCACGCGGCGATTGATACTTACGATGATCACCGCATGGCGATGTGTTTCTCATTGGTTGCTTTGAGTGACACCCCGGTGACGATCAATGATCCAGGTTGTACATCCAAGACATTCCCTGACTACTTCGATAAGCTGAAAATGCTGAGTCTATAAAAATACTAAGTCTATAAAAATGATAAGTATATAAAGGTCCAGGAACAAAAAAGCTTGCCTAGATGGCAAGCTTTTTAATTATTGCTGAATTGTAAATTCTTTCGAAAGGTGATGCGCCAAGTACTTAAACATGTTAAATACCGCGGTTGTATTTTCTGTTGGCATTCCATTGTTGTCTAAGAAGTATTCACCTTTGAAAATGAGTACATCGTCTTTTTCTACTACGCTGTTTGCGCGCATGCCTTCAATGTAGTCATCATGTGATTGGATAATTTGGTTTGCGATAAGCAGTAAATCAAATTCTGCTATTACTTTCTTTGTCATGAGTTTATCTCTGATAACTGAATATAACGTTGAGTTTATGGTGTCGAACTAGAAATTCAATGATTTCACAACCGATTAAGAGAGTCTTTTCAAACATCCACAATTTATTTTGTGATTTATGACAAAAATAATTGAATGGGGCTCGCGTTAGATTCGCCGACAAGCTTAGTATGAGCGCGTTTAGACGTAATGCCTGATGAATAGGCTCTTGCAAGTATTCTTAGTGAGTACTTTATAGCTTCTTTATATTGTGACTCTTTTCTCTATGAGTCGTCGAATTGTCGAGCGATCAGATCCAATTTTGAAAAAAGCGGTTGATCTTCTAGTAATCTCGCACAATAGTAAAAAAAGAAGCAATGAATTTAGAATATCATGCGTAAAAGCCCACAAGTAAAATTGTTGGTGGTGAAGCATCGTGATTAAGGACGTTAGAGTCAATATGGGTAAATCGCTCGTTATAGTGGAGTCGCCAGCCAAGGCTAAAACTATCAATAAATATCTTGGCAAAGACTTTGTCGTTAAGTCGAGTGTAGGTCACGTTCGTGATTTACCAACGGCGGGTCAAAGTACAGGTCAAAAGGCTGCTGCAGTTTCAACCAAGGGTATGAGCCCAGAAGATAAAGCTCGTATCAAGAAAGAAAAAGATCGCAAAGCGCTTATTAAAAAGATGGGTATCAACCCTTATCAAGAGTGGGAAGCGAATTACCAAATCTTACCGGGCAAAGAAAAAGTCGTTGCTGAATTGCAAAAACTGGCTGAGAACGCAGACCATGTTTATCTCGCAACCGATTTGGACCGCGAAGGAGAAGCTATCGCATGGCACCTTCGTGAGATCATCGGTGGTGATGAAACGCGATACAAACGAGTGGTTTTTAACGAAATCACTAAAAATGCTATTCAACAAGCTTTCGAAACTCCAGGCGAGCTAAATATCGACGGCGTAAACGCACAACAAGCACGACGTTTTATGGACCGTGTTGTTGGCTTTATGGTGTCACCACTGCTTTGGAAAAAAGTAGCACGAGGCCTATCCGCTGGCCGTGTTCAATCTGTAGCTGTAAAACTACTGGTTGAACGTGAGCGCGAGATCAACGCTTTTATCCCTGAAGAGTTCTGGGATGTGCATGCTGATACCAAAACGGCAGAGAAAACAGATTTCAGACTGCAAGTCGCTCAAAAAGACGGTGTTGCGTTTAAACCTGATAATGAAGCGCAAACACAAGCTGCAGTAAGCGTTTTAGAAAAAGCGCAATACGAAGTATGTAAACGTGAAGACCGCCCAACTAAGAGTAAGCCGTCTGCACCTTACATCACGTCGACTCTGCAACAAGCGGCGAGCACACGTCTTGGTTACGGCGTAAAGAAAACCATGATGTTGGCTCAACGTTTGTATGAAGCGGGTTACATCACTTATATGCGTACTGACTCGACCAACTTGAGTTCAGAAGCTGTAGAAGCCGCACGTGAATACATTGGTTCTGAGTTTGGTGCACAATATCTTCCACCGAAAGCGCTTGTATACGGCAGCAAAGAGGGCGCACAAGAGGCTCACGAAGCGATTCGTCCTTCGAGTGTCGATGTTAAGTCTGAAGACCTAAACGGCGTAGACGCGGACGCACACAAGCTTTACTCGCTGATTTGGAATCAATTTGTTGCATGTCAAATGACACCTGCGCAATACGATTCAACGACGGTAAGCGTTAAAGCTGATGAGTACACGTTAAAAGCGAAAGGCCGTATTCTTAAGTTTGATGGTTGGACTCGCGTTCAACGTCCAATGGGTAAAAATGAAGATACGATTCTTCCTGCTGTACAGGTTGGTGAAAAGCTAGACCTAATCGCATTAGACCCTAAACAGCATTTCACTAAGCCGCCAGCCCGTTTTACTGAAGCGGCGCTAGTTAAAGAGCTTGAGAAGCGTGGTATTGGTCGTCCTTCAACGTACGCATCAATCATCTCTACGATTCAAGACCGTGGTTATGTAAAAGTTGAACAGCGTCGTTTCTATGCTGAGAAGATGGGTGAAATTGTTACTGACCGTCTAGATGGCAGTTTCAATGACCTAATGAACTATGACTTTACGGCTCGTATGGAGCAGAAGTTAGACCAAATTGCAGAAGGCGAAGCAAGCTGGAAAGGCGTGCTAGATAACTTCTTCGAAGACTTTACAGGCGATTTGGAAAAAGCCGATTTAGATGAAGACGCTGGTGGCATGAAGCCAAATCATATCGTT
Organism: Vibrio sp. FF266; assembly: GCF_041439695.1. Taxonomy (NCBI): domain Bacteria; kingdom Pseudomonadati; phylum Pseudomonadota; class Gammaproteobacteria; order Vibrionales; family Vibrionaceae; genus Vibrio; species Vibrio sp. FF266. The sequence continues at coordinate 28,026 of NZ_JBGOOO010000044.1, read as the reverse complement.
GAAACCGATATTGAGTGTCCAACTTGTAGCCGTAAAATGGGTATTCGTACAGCTTCGACTGGCGTATTCCTAGGTTGTTCTGGTTATGCACTTCCACCAAAAGAGCGCTGTAAGACAACCATTAACCTTGGTGATGAAGACGGTATTATCAACGTTCTTGAAGAAGACGTTGAAACCGCAGCACTTCGAGCGAAAAAGCGTTGTCCGATTTGTGAAACGGCAATGGATGCTTATCTGATCGATGATAAGCGTAAGATGCATGTGTGTGGTAACAACCCTAACTGTGAAGGTTATGTGGTTGAACACGGCGAATTCAAAGTGAAAGGCTATGATGGTCCGCTTGTTGAGTGTGACAAATGTAGTTCTGACATGGTTTTGAAGAATGGTCGTTTCGGTAAATACATGGACTGTACGAGTGAAGATTGTAAGAACACTCGTAAGATTCTGAAGAATGGCGAAGTAGCGCCACCTAAAGAAGACCCAGTGCATTTCCCTGAACTCCCATGTGAAAATTCAGATGCATACTTCGTACTTCGTGATGGGGCTTCTGGTTTGTTTATGGCCGCGAGTAATTTCCCTAAATCACGTGAAACACGTGCACCATTAGTGGAAGAGCTGGTTCGTTTTAAAGACCGTATTTCACCTAAATTCCAGTATCTGGCATCAGCACCGGTTGCTGATCCTGATGGCAAGCCGACAGTAGTTCGTTTTAGTCGTAAGACAAAAGAAAACTACGTTCGTACCGAAGTGGACGGTAAACCTTCAGGTTGGACCGCTTTGTACATCGACGGTAAGTGGGAAGTTACGGATAAACGTAAAAAGCCTAAAGAGAAGTAACTGAATGTGTGACCCGATCTGATATGGGTTGACATTTTATTGATGAAAAAAGCAGCCATTAGGCTGCTTTTTTTTGATCTGAATATGACTAATTATGCTGTCTCTCGATCGTCGGCCTTACCTGTGTCTATTTGTTAAATTCAGGTCATGAAATAAATGAAATGGATAATAATCTTTAATTATGCAACCTTAACGTGATTGTAACTTAATTAAAATATTGTAAGTCACAGATCAGGTTTTAGTTGTATACCTGATGTATTCCGAGTGTTAACTTAATGTTTCATAAAAACAGTGTAATGTGAGCTGCTTTAAGTCTTAGGAAAGCAATCGGCTTACATAACACAGAATGGCGTATTAAAAATTGAAATCGACCGGAAAGTCGATAACGTATATAAAACCAAGTGCAAACAATAGTGCACACTTAACAACGTTTGGCTTAGGATATTTTCACTGCATGTGAATGGATATTCGTTAAGTACCGAAATAAGTGTTGGTGCTCATCCCCCAGAGGAAGATACCTCTTAGAGCACTAACATCGACAAGCTATAAATATATGGAGAATAAAATGGCTGGTGTATTAGGAATGATTCTTGCTGGTGGTGAAGGCTCTCGCTTAAGACCTTTAACTGAATCTCGCAGCAAACCCTCGGTTCCTTTCGGTGGTAGTTACCGCTTAATTGATTTTGCTCTGAATAACTTCGTTAATGCTGATCTAATGAAGATCTACGTATTAACACAGTTTAAGTCACAATCACTGTTCCATCACATGAAAAAAGGTTGGAATATCAGTGGTATAACAGACCGTTTTATCGACCCAATCCCTGCGCAAATGCGTACAGGTAAGCGTTGGTATGAAGGTACTGCAGATGCTATTTATCAAAACCTTCGCTTCATGCAGTTGGAAGAACCTGATCAAGTTTGTATTTTTGGTTCAGATCATATTTACAAAATGGACATTAAGCAGATGCTTGATTTCCATAAAGAGAAGAAAGCGGCTTTAACCGTTTCTGCATTGCGTATGCCGCTTGCTGAAGCATCTGAATTCGGCGTTATCGAAGTGGATGCTGAAGGACGTATGATTGGTTTTGAAGAGAAACCGGCTAACCCGAAACCAATTCCAGGTGACCCGGAGTCTGCGCTTGTGTCTATGGGTAACTACGTATTTGAAGCTAACGAGTTGTTCGCAGAACTTGTTGAAGATGCAGATAAAGAAGACTCGACACATGATTTCGGAAAAGACATCATTCCAAACATGGTTCCGCGTGGTGATGTGTTTGTTTATGACTTCAGTACTAACCGTATTACTGGTGAGAAAGAAGAAGTTTATTGGCGCGATGTAGGTACGATTGACGCGTACTGGCAAGCTCATATGGATCTTCTTGAGAAAGATGCGCCATTCTCGCTATACAACCGCAAGTGGCCACTACATACATACTATCCGCCACTACCGCCGGCTACGTTTACTGATTCGGCAAACGGCCGTGTTCAGATCATCGATAGCTTAGTGTGTAACGGCAGCTATGTACGTGGCTCTCGCATTGAGAAGTGTGTATTGGGTTTCCGCAGTAATATCGCATCAGCGTGTGATATTAGTGAGAGTATCTTACTCGGTGATGTGAAAGTGGGTGAAGGTTGCGTACTTCGTCGTGTCATCGTCGATAAAGATGCAGATATCGCACCTGGAACACAGATTGGCGTAAATCTGAAAGAAGATAAAAAGCATTACCATGTCTCTGACGATGGTGTAGTAGTTATTTCCAAAGGAGCTCGAGTTGGTTACTAAGACTCTCTCGGTACTTTTTGTAGCGTCTGAAGTTGAAGGCTTGATTAAAAGTGGTGGCTTGGCTGATGTAGCCAAGGCACTGCCAAAAGCGTTACAAACACTCGAACAAGATGTTCGAGTGACCATCCCTGCTTATAGAAACATTCCAAACATTGATTCAGCTGAAGTGATTTTGTCGACCGAGCTCGATCATTGGCCTCATACTGCTTATCAAGTCAAAAAGTTGAGTGTCGAAGGTGTTCAAATCTTCGCTATTGAATGTGACAAGTATTTTGACCGTCCTGAAATGTACGCAGAGAACAATCAAGCGTATGCTGATAACGGAGAGCGCTTTTCGTTCTTCAGTACGGCTTGTTTGGATATGCTTCCTAAGCTCGCGTTCCAACCTGATATCATTCATGCAAATGACTGGCACACAGGCTTTGTGCCTTTCTTGCTTAAATCACGTTATCAACAACACGAATTCTTTGAAAATACGCGCAGTGTTATGTCGATTCACAATGCAGTTTTCAAAGGGGTGTTCGCATACGATGAACTGCAATGTCTGCCAGAGATGCACAGTTACAATGTGCCTGAAGCATCTGTAAGTGACACGCATGTCACCATGCTAAAAGCAGGGGTGATGTGTGCCGATAAGGTCAATGCAGTAAGCCCAACGTATGCGGAAGAGCTGAAAACGGAGTTAGGTAGCCATGGCATGGCAGCAGAGTTCCAACATCGTTCGGCCGACTTATTTGGTATTCTCAACGGTTGTGATTATGGAGCTTGGAACCCGGAAACAGACGCTTCCCTTCCTCGTAAATTCAAAGCAACGAAACACAGCATGACTCGTGGAAAATCTGCTTGTAAGCAAAAACTGCAACAAGATGTTGGTTTACCCGTTACCGATTGTGCGGTTTATGGCATGGTTTGTCGTCTGACCAACCAAAAAGGCGTTCATTACTTACTGCCTGTCATCGAGCAGTTCTTGAAAAACGAATTGCAGATCGTGATTGTCGGTACTGGTGATCCGGTTTTGGCGAGTCAATTGAAAGAGTTATCAGCACTTCATTCAGACAAGTTCTCATTCGTAGAAGCCTACAATAATGAACTAGCGCATTTGGTTGAAGCGGGCTCTGATTTTTTCTTGATGCCTTCTGAATTTGAGCCTTGTGGCTTGAACCAAATCTACAGCATGGCTTACGGCACTTTGCCTATTGTGCGCTCTGTTGGTGGTTTAAAGGACAGTGTGAATGATTACGATCAGGATCCCGAGATAGCAACAGGCTTTGCTTTTGAAGAACCAACACCGCAAGCATTACTAGCGGTATTACATCGCTCATTACTACTTTATGCTCAAAATCCATCTGAAATTAAGCGCGTTCAACTTTACGCGATGCAACAAGATTTTAGTTGGGAAGATGCGGCAGAAGAATATCTTGCGATGTACCATTCTGCATTTTAACTTGTTGACTTAGCTTTAAAATACAGTTGTTGAATAACAACTGTTCATAATAAAAGAAGGCGCTCTGCTGATAGAGTGCCTTTTTTTTTCTGGTCAGATCACATCACTTTTCCAAAGACAAAGCTTGCAAACTCATTTTAGTCAGGTAGAAAAGGTGGTCAGGTATTCACATGACTAGTGTTGGGTTTGACACTATTATCACTTAAAATTCTTAATTGCGTGATATCCTTAGTCATCGCCTTGTGATGAGGCTTAGCTCCATAAATAAATTAAGCGATAGGTATGTCTGAGAGTTTATTATTTCATAAAACATTTACTCACCCTACGAGTGATCAGTGGGTTGTGTTTGTGCATGGCGCAGGGGGCAGTTCCTCCATTTGGTTTAAGCAGATCAAAGCGTATAAACAGCATTTCAACTTGCTTCTCATTGACTTGAGAGGGCACGGTAAATCAGACAACATACTTAAAGATCTGATTTCGAACCGTTATACGTTCAAATCAGTAACGCTCGATATTCTTAAAGTGTTAGATCATCTAAAAATCCGATCCGCACACTTTGTTGGTATGTCTTTGGGTACAATTATCGTTCGTAACGTGGCCGAACTGGCGGCAAGCAGAGTACGTTCGATGGTGCTTGGTGGTGCTGTCACTAAACTCAACACTCGATCTCAAGTCTTAATCAAATTAGGAAACCTGAGTAAGCACATCATTCCTTATATGTGGCTATACAGCCTTTTTGCTTATGTTGTGATGCCGCAAAAAAGTCAGAAAGAATCACGTCACCTGTTTATCCGCGAAGCGAAAAAGCTGTGCCAAAAAGAGTTCAAGCGCTGGTTTATCCTCACGGCTGATGTGAACCCATTGATGAAATACTTTAAAGACAGGGAGTTGCCGATTCCGACTTTGTATTTGATGGGCGAGCGCGATTACATGTTCATCAAACCCGTTAAAGAAATGGTCGAAGCGCACGAGTCGAGCGAGTTGGTAGAAATTGCCAACTGTGGGCATGTATGTAATGTAGAAAATCCTGAAGAATTCAATCAACAATCTATCGCTTTTATCCAAAAGCAAATTCAGTGATTCTCTGGGTTGGTTATCAGACTAGATGATCCAATAGAATTAAAATAAAAACGGGAAGCTAATTTAGCTTCCCGTTTTTATTTGGAGGAGGTATTTGACCGAATCGTGTCTGTAATAACTGAAACTTTGCTATTCAGGCGAAGCAGCGCCGCACTGCCAACAAGACCCGAATTGTGCTTCATTGATTTCATGACACTCACCACAACGCCACTCTTCATAGATGATCGAATCTTGCTGTTTTTGGTAGTCATTGACGATCGTGCGGGCTTTACTAGCGAGTTCTGGCTCATATAACCATACGTAAGGGTCTGTATCTTCGGTAAATGGGATTTCACCTTTTAAACCAAACAAACCCTCACCACGGACTTCACACGCAATATTCTCACTTTCTAACAATCCACAGATGATATGAGCTTCTGTTGGATTCGATGCACTGAAGATTTTCATTGAAATAGAACCTTATTTGGCTGCATGCGTTGCTAAGTTATTTAGCTATTTAGCTATTTAGCTATCTAGCTAGCTATATACGTTACTCAGCGACAGGTGCTGAGCGAAATTTGTTCATCAACCATTTAGCAATAATTGGGAACACACCCAGTAAGGCAAATGACAACAGTACTGAGGGAGACACGATGCCCGAAAGTGAATCAATTTCTGCGAGTTGAGTTCCGGCATTCAAGAAAACGGCGGTACCCGGCAACATACCGATTTGGCTAGTAATATAGTAACGACTCACCGACATCGGTGTTAGACCCATCAATAGATTGATAAGGAAAAATGGGAAAACAGGAATTAGACGTAGCGAGAATAAGTAAAATGCACCGTCTTTCTCAACGCCCTTATTGATGGTGGCTAACTTGTCGCCAAACTTGGTTTGGATCCAGTCACGTAACAAGTAACGGCTACTTAAGAAGGCGAGGGTTGCGCCAATAGCGCTCGCGAAAGACACCAGCAGTAAACTGTTCCAAAACCCAAACAGCGCAGCGCCTAACAGCGTAACAACGGCAGCGCCAGGAATTGAGAAAGCCGTAATCATGACATACGCGACAAAATAGATAGCGGCAGCGGCAATGAAATTGCTCTCGATGTAGTCATTCAAAACAGCTTGCTGGGCTTTTGCATTTTCAAGCGTTAAGTACTGGCCGAAATTGACGCCTAACAAGACGATGGTTATGACCAACACAATACCCAATATCATTTTTTTACTCATTGATACTTCCTCTAAATTTTCAATGCATACCATTAGTTTTTCAATGTATACCACTAGTATAGATAGACAGGCAAAGCATAGAATAACTTTCACCAGATATAAAAAAAGCCGCAAAAATGCGGCTTAGTTATCTATATAGTTTGCACTGACAATGTTAATTGACGTGATTGATAAGCTCTTCACGACGTTGCTGCGGTATAACAGACCAATGTGTACCATTGATCGCGCCTTCTAGCGCCCATAACAGTTCAATACTGACAGAAGACGCATGCGATTCTTTGATGGCGTTAAATGCGTTTACAGAGCCAGATTCATATAAACGTTCTACAGAATCGATCCCTGCCTTTTTCAACATCCGCTCGGTAGCGAGTCGAAGGTTAGGCAGATCTTTGAGTCTAGTTGGTTTAGCAGAAGATTGTTCAGCTTTCTCTTCTTTAGCAAAACCTAGAGACGTAGTCGCAAGCTGCAAGATTTTCTCTTGGTCTTGCCATAAGCCTTCAGGTAAAGCGAAATATTTAGTAACGACAGGAAAACCACGTTTTTTGTAGACGTACGGTTGAAATCCTTGTTGTTCGAATTGTTGTGTTGTGCATTTGTCAGCTCGTATATGCAACTGGTCATTCACAACCAGGGCAAACATAGTGTCATCAGCAAAAAGCCCGAATCCACCAAACATTGAGCGTGACTTAATTTTTCCTAGGGGCTCAAATAATTTCATTGAGTCCTTTAGTATCGGTTTATCCATGTTATTTATCTCGGTGTATTTGAACTACGCCACCAAATAAGCAGGTCCGAGAGATTAGCAAAATGTTGCAATTAAATTGTCAATAGGCTGTAAATTACTAAAGTATTAGCAGTTACTGCATTTTGCCATCGGTAACCCCGCTACCATACCAACGAGTGGTTTAGGCCGGAAGCTTTGCGTCCCACTTTTTCAAGTGGTTTGCCCTGTGCGTGACTGGGTTATTAGAATAAAGTTTTTGTTGAATTAGGCTCACACTTCTTATTTCAAAATGTGATATTGCTTCAATTAATGATCTTTGAGATATGCACGCAAGTGCACTTTGTTTGTTGAGAAAAAAAACGCACCTAAAGGTGCGCTTGATTAAACTAAACTCATTACATCAATTAATTTAACGTTTTAACTGTACTTCGCTCAACAATTTCAGGGTGCATTTCGAAGACGCGTTTTTCGTGATCTTTGTCTTTTATACGCTCTAGTAGTATTTCGAATGCATTTTTACCAACACGGCGCTTAGGTTGGTGAACCGTCGTTAACGGTGGAGAGAAGTATTCAGCCAATTCTATGTTGTCGTAACCGATCACTGAGATATCTTCAGGAATACGAATGCCTTTTTCTTGTAATCGGCTCATCAGTCCTAATGCCATCGTGTCGTTAAAACAGAATACTGCGGTTGGGCGCTCTTCCATCTCAATGATTTGGTCAGCAGCAATCACAGCTGTGTCACATTCAAAGTTGCCTTCGATGATCATATTTTCATCGGCAGTAATCTTCGCTTCATTGAGCGCGCGCTTGTAACCTGAGATGCGTTCAACACACGCTGCTTTGTCTAAGTGGCCACTTAAACATGCAATCTTGGAGTGACCGCGCTCAATGAGATATTTGGTTGCTAGGTAGCCACCTTCTTCAGAGTTATCGATGATCTTATCAGCCTGAGAGCTTTCAGGGCCCCAGTCCATGATAACTTTAGGGATGTCTGCGTGACGGTCTAACATCTCTCTTAGTTCTTCAGTCAGGTCAGAACACATAACTAAGATGCCATCTACACGTTTCTCAGCAAGCATTCGAATGTAGTCACGTTGCTTTTCGTAGATACCGCCCGTATTACATAGGATCAAAGTGTAACCTTGACGGTAGCAGTAGCTCTCAACACCATCGATAACTTCAGAGAAGAATAGGTTAGTTGATTGAGTCACTAGCATACCGATGGTGCGGGTTGTATTGCACTTCAAACTACGAGCAACGGCACTTGGCGCATAGTTCAGTTCGTCTACGGCTTTGTTTACTTTTTCTTGAGTCGCTTCAGCAACAAAGCGAGTTTTGTTGATTACGTGAGAAACGGTTGTTGTTGATACGCCGGCTAAGCGTGCGACATCTTTTATAGTGGCCATGTTTTTATCCTATTAGAAGCTACTTTCCCAAAGTACGGAATGAAGTAGCCGTTAAGCTACCTAACTAAGAGCTTAAATTTGTAGGGCTCTTTGGGTACTAAAGTGCTAAAAAACAAAAAACCGCTATTGAGCGGCTTGTCTTAACACCGAAATGCTCTGAACTTCAATAAGTGTAGCATTTCGTGAATGTTTCATATTTTATCGTTTGCGGTCACAATTTTAGACTGACTAGAAATTACTCGCAATAAAATTCACCCAGAAATCCGGGTGAATGGTCACAATTCTATTGAATTTATTTATCGAGTCGTCAAAAAAAGCTTATTCGCCAGCTAGGTATTGAGTGTCTAATTTACAAAATGCCAATAGCAGGGATGAGACTGATGCGTAGAAACCGAATGTGTCAATGTCATGACATTTAACGTTGAACTTTGGTACCCAAGTAAGCAGTTGCTGTTCGATAAATTGCTGTTGAACAGCAAAGGATTTCTCTAGTTCTTCTTCTAGTTCAGTTTCGTTCGAACGAATGATTAGATTACCTAGGAAATCGAGTTCGATAGCAATGTGGTCAGCTGGCTCTTTTAGGTCTTGGTTAACCACTAAGTTGTGTTTAGCCATGATCTCTTCCATATCTTTTGCTGGCTTATCGTTCAAAAGGCCAGTCTGGCCGATATACATAGAAGCGTAAGGAAGTGCGCCATGTTTATCAGTCTTTAAGAATAAGTCACAGAAGTCAGCAGACAATTCTAATTGAGCATCTTCACGTGTTTGTAGACGGTTTAGCGCATCCACTAAGCTATCAATCGCCGGCTTTAGTGTTTCATTTTCACCTAAACCAGTTAGGAAAGAACGAATTTCAACAGAGTGGTAGTGATCGAGTTCTTCTTGAGTGAGCTCTTTAGCGAACAAGCTTGATAGCCACCAGTATATTTCTGCTCGTTGTTCGTTGAATGCTTTCGTATCTTTCATTTCTTAGATCCTGATTTAGTCTTGTGGTGTGTGTATACCTAGCATCGTCGAGTGATTTGGGTATAGGCACACCAAGGCTGAATAACAAGGTTATTTGCGAAACGCAAAGTTACTCGTTAGTGGTAATGCCTATATTGAATTGCGATGGGCGACAAATAGCAAGGTTTAAGATTGTCTTGTATCAAAAAAAAATCATGTTTCTGGCTTTTATCTTCTGTAGTACTAGAATTGTTACGAGTTATGAATAGAATGGTCACTGAAACTATTAAATAAGAAAAGTGGTGTAGATGAGCTATCACGTATTAGTCGTAGAAGATGATGTGGTAACCCGAAGTAAACTGGTTGGATATTTCCAGAATGAAGGTTACACAGTGAGCGAAGCTGAAAGCGGGGCTCAAATGAGAAAAATGTTAGAAGAAAATAACGTTGACCTCATTATGTTAGACATCAACTTGCCAGGCGAAGATGGATTGATGCTAACTCGCGAATTACGCAGTCAATCAGACATTGGAATAATTTTAGTTACTGGACGCACGGATAGCATTGACAAGATCGTTGGCCTTGAAATGGGCGCAGACGATTACGTTACTAAACCCTTCGAACTTCGCGAGTTGTTGGTTCGAGTTAAAAACCTCTTGTGGCGTATTTCGGCTGCTCGTAAAACTGCAGCGGTTGCGGTAGAACAAACAGAAGACGAATCTGTGGTTCGTTTTGGTGAATGGACGTTTGATATACCTCGCCGTGCGCTAAGCAAGAACAGCGAGCCGGTGAAATTGACCAAAGCTGAATATGAACTATTGGTTGCACTCTCTTCTTACCCTAACCAAGTATTAAGCCGTGAACGTATTTTGAATATGATCAGCCATCGAGTAGACGCGCCGAATGACCGCACTATCGACGTGTTAATCCGTCGTATGCGTGCAAAAATGGAGTTTGACCCTAAGAATCCACAAATTTTTGTGACGGTTCACGGTGAAGGTTACATGTTTGCTGGTGACTAATTTCCCGTGGAAAGCTGATTTCAGTAACGATACTTGAACGTAAAAAACCGAGACATCAATGATGCCTCGGTTTTTTTTGTTACTGAACTTTTTAATTGTTTACCGTCGGAGTACTGCTCTCGACAGGGTCATTACTTGTGTCTAGCCAATCTCGCAAGCTTTGCCAAACTAATCCCATCGTCTCATGCCAATAGCGCTCAGTCTGCTCGAGATAGATAGCCTTAGGCATATACTTATTCCATGGTTCAACAATCCCTTCTTGTGCAAGGTAGTTGGTTGGAGCTGGTAATGGTTTCATGCCCGCGGCATTGAATTCATTAAGTGCGCGAGTCATATGGCTAGCTGATGTCACGAGCACCATTTTCTTATTCTTAACGAATGCAGCGGCTTGGCGAGCTTCTTCCCACGTATCTTTCGCAGTTTCAAGCAGAATGATATCGGGTTTTGCCACGCCGAGTGCTAGCGCTACTTTAGCCATCATTTTGGCGTTGCTCACCTCAGTGCCTGCGCCATAACCAGACAAAATGAGTTTAGCTCCAGGGTAAAGACGTAAGATACGAATCCCTTCACTTAAGCGCATCAGACCGGTGCGGCTAAGTTCTGATGTTGGTGGGATTTGGTCATCAACAACGTGACCACTTCCAAGAACCATAATGTAATCGACGGTATCATCGATAGGTAAAAAAGCGGTGTGTTGCCTTTCCATTGGCATTAAAAGTTGACTAGAAACAGGCTGGAAAGCGATTAGGAAAATACCACAGAGGGCTGAAAGGGTAATTAGGCAACCTGTCTTCCTTTTTGCAGTAAACATCACTAGGGCTAAACCCAGAAAAGCGAGAATTAACATTGCTGGCAGTGGCATCAGTAACGAAGACACTACTTTTTTCAGCTCAAACATATCCGAATAGTCCGAAAAAACATCACTTAGTAGTAAAAAGAGACATCGCCTCTTTATTCCTGAAATTCCTGTGACAGAATAGCAGGCACGATAGGACATAATAACTCAAGTAGCCGTGACTGAAGACCGTAATTTCGACGATATTGCCCACAAATTTGCAAAAAACATATACGGCTCTGACAAAGGAGAGATCCGTCAGTGCATCGTATGGGAAGATTTAGAACAAGCTTTGAGCAAGTTTGATCAATCCGCTTCGCCGCTGCATGTCCTTGATGCAGGCGGTGGACTTGCACAGATGTCACAAAAAATTGCGACACTAGGCCACAACGTTTCTCTGTGCGACCTCTCCTCTGAAATGTTGAAGCTCGCAGAAGAAAGTATCAGCGAAGCGGGTTTGCTCGAGCAATATCGATTTATTCATTCTCCGGTACAAAAAGTGGCAGAGCATCTCGAAGAGAAAGTCGATTTTGTGATGTTTCATGCCGTAATGGAATGGCTAGCAGACCCCAAACAGGCACTTGATTTATTGTTGGAACAAGTAAAACCCGGTGGTATTGCCTCGATAATGTTTTACAACCACCATGGTTTAGTCCTGAAAAATGTGATTTGTGGCAACATTCCTCATGTATTGAATGGGATGCCACATCGAAAAAGGTTTAAGCTGCAACCACAAAAAGGCTTGAAGCCTGAAGAGGTTTATCAATGGATAGAAGACGCTGGTCTAGATATCTGTGGTAAATCAGGCATTCGCTCTTTCAGTGACTACATAGGTAATATGGAGTACATGGGTGATTACCAATTTGAAGATGTGTTGGAACTAGAGAAACAGCTATGTCGCCAAGAGCCATATCTGTCGCTAGGCCGTTATATTCACGTTTGGGCTCAAAAACCTGCGCAATAACAGCGGTGAATGTGGTAAAAGAAGCCACAACATGCGCTATGCCATCGTAAGAAGCCGCGTCATAAAGAAATAGGCGTCATATCTAATACGTTCGATATGACGAACAACAGTAACAGGAACCACAATGAGTGAAATGACTCAAACTGCCGAAGAGCAGCCAATTGATGAGTTGGTGGGCTGGGTCAAGCAGCATGATTTTTCATTAAACTTGCCACCAGAGCGCTTAGCATTTTTGATTGCTATCGCCGTATTAAGCAATGAAAGGTTCGATGAAGAGTTGGGCGAGGGTGAACTGCACGATGCATTCACTATTGTCACTCGACTGTTTGAAGATACTGGCGAAGCGTCTGCGTTTCGTGCCAACAACGCTATCAATGAGTTGGTTAAACAGAAGTTGATCAGCCGCTTTACCAGCGAAATCACAGATGGTGCAAGCATTTATCGCTTATCGCCATTGGCGATTGGTATCTCAGATTATTACTTACGTCACCGCCAGTTTTCTAAATTAAAACTGTCTATCCAGCTTTCTATGGTTGCCGATGAGATGGCAAAAGCCATTGAAGCCGCCCAGAAAGGTGGAACTCCGGGACATTGGAGAAGGAATGTGTACGGCGTGCTCAAGTATTCTGTTGGCGAAATTTTTGATCAGATCGATCTCAACCAGCGGGTTATGGATGAACAGCAACAAACCGTCAAGCAGCAAATTGCGGATCTGTTAAATAAAGATTGGCGAGAAGCAATCAACAACTGTGAGTCTTTGCTATCAGAAACCTCAGCCACGCTAAAAGAGTTGCAAGACACCTTGCAAGCGGCGGGTGATGAACTGCAAACCCAGATTCTTGATATTCAAGAAATTGTTTATGGTGACGATGAGCTCGAGTTCGTTGGCGAAACCCTATTTGGTTTGCAAATGAAGCTAGACCGAATCACCAGTTGGGGCCAACAAGCGATTGATTTGTGGATCGGCTACGATCGCCACGTGCATAAATTTATCCGTACCGCGATCGATATGGATAAAAACCGTGCCTTTAGCCAACGCTTGCGTCAGTCAGTCACTGACTACTTTGATGCGCCTTGGTTATTGACCTACGCAGACGCAGAAAAACTCACGGATCTTCGCGATGAAGCACTTGTGCTCCGTGATGACGAAGTGATGGGGCAAGCCCCAATCGACGTAGAATACGAAGAATTTGAGCAAGTGAACGATCTACTTTCAGAACGAATCGCAGATATGTTGAAAGCTCACAAACAGCAAGGTGCGCCAATTGATCTGGGCCTTGTGCTGCGTGATTACCTCGCCGCGCACCCTCGCACACACCATTTTGATTTAGCCAGAATTGTTGTCGACCAAGCCGTTCGCTTAGGTTACTCAGAGTCTGACTATCAGGCTATTCAGCCAGATTGGCAGGCAATCAACGATTTCGGTGCAAAGGTACAAGCAAATGTCATTAACAAGTACTGATGATTACATGCCAGAGAAACTGGTAAAAGCGATAGCGAACCCATTGTTTCCTGCGCTAGATAGCATGTTGCGTTCAGGCAAGCATGTTTCAACAGAAGACCTCGATAACCATGCGTTGCTTTCTGATTTTGAAGTTGAGCTTCAGCATTTTTATCAACGCTACAATACGGAACTGGTAAAAGCGCCTGAAGGTTTCTTCTATCTGCGCCCGCGTTCTACGTCTTTAATTGGTCGTAGTGTGTTGTCTGAGCTCGACATGCTGGTTGGCAAAGTATTGTGTTTCTTATACCTAAGCCCAGAGCGTTTGGCTCATGAAGGCATCTTCACCAATCAAGAGTTGTTTGATGAACTGATGTCGTTAGCGGATGAGAAAAAACTCATGAAGCTAGCAACCAACCGTGCGTCTGGTTCTGACTTAGACAAAGAAAAGCTGTTTGAAAAAGTACGTACTTCTTTACGCCGTTTACGTCGTATCGGCATGCTGATCGTGATTGGTGAAACAGGTAAATTCCGTATCAGCGAAGCGGTGTTCCGTTTTGGTGCAGATGTTCGTGTTGGCGATGATATGAAAGAAGCGCAATTACGACTTATTCGTGATGGTGAAGCTGTTGTTCATACTCAAGAACCTAACCAAGGTAGCTTGTTGAATGAAGAGCAAACGGAAGCCGTATCAGAAGTTGAACTAAACGTGGACGAAAACGGTCAACAAGACATTTTTAACGATCAAGCCGGCTTTGACCTTGAGTCAAACGATGGCGAACAAACAAAAGTAGAAGGTGAAGCATGATTGAAAGAGGTAAGTATCAATCATTAACCATGATCAACTGGAACGGTTTCTTTGCGCGTACTTTTGATATTGATGGATTGGTTACAACGCTTTCTGGCGGTAACGGTGCGGGTAAGTCGACCACAATGGCGGCATTCATCACTGCACTGATCCCTGACCAAAGCCTTCTGCATTTCCGTAATACAACGGAAGCGGGCAGTTCACAATCATCACGCGACAAAGGTCTTTACGGTAAGCTTCAACCTGGCGCATGTTACGCCGCGCTAGATGTTGTGAACTCTCGTAATCAACGCCTATTGTTTGCAGTAAAACTGCAGCAAGTTGCGGGTCGTGATAAGAAGGTCGACATCAAACCGTTTGTAATCCAAGGCCTTCCAAGCCATGTGAAGCCAACGGATGTATTGATCCAGAACGTTTCAGACAGCCACGCTCGTGTGTGTCAACTGAACGACGTGAAAGCAGCGGTAGCGCAATATGAAGGGGCGCACTTTAAAGCCTTTTCTTCGATTGTTGATTACCACTCACAGATGTTTGAATACGGTGTGGTACCGAAGAAACTGCGTAACAGCAGCGACCGTTCTAAGTTCTACCGTCTGATTGAAGCATCGCTTTACGGTGGTATTTCTAGTGCGATTACGCGTTCTCTGCGTGATTACCTTCTACCGCAAAATGGTGGCGTGAAGAAAGCATTCCAAGACATGGAATCAGCACTACGCGAAAACCGCATGACGCTAGAAGCGATCAAAACGACTCAGTCGGATCGTGACTTGTTCAAGCACTTGATCACTGAATCTACGAACTACGTGGCAGCAGATTACATGCGCCATGCCAACGATCGTCGCAACAAGCTTGATCAAACGATGAAGTTCCGTGGTGAACTGTTTGGTTCTCGCGAAACCTTGCTTGATCAAAACAACTTGTTGAACCGCGTTCAAGAAGAGCTTGAGCTGTTGGTCGATCAAGAATCGGCACTAGAGCAAGATTATCAAGCGGCTTCGGATCATCTTCAATTGGTTCAAACTGCACTTCGTCAGCAAGAGAAAATTGCTCGCTACAGTGAAGATCTAGAAGAGCTTAATGAGCGTCTAGAAGAACAGATGATGGTAGCTGAAGAAGCTCAAGAACGAGTACTTCTTGCTGAAGAACAGGCAACCATTACTGAAGAAGAAGTGGATAGCCTGAAAACTCAGCTTGCTGACTACCAACAAGCGTTGGATGTTCAGCAGACTCGTGCGCTTCAATACCAACAAGCGGTTCAAGCATTAGAGAAAACTAAGCAGCTACTTGATGATGAGTCTATTACGGCAGAAAGCGCATTAACTCTGGTTTCTGAGCTAAAAGCACAAGAAGAATCAAGCACTCAAACGTTACTGTCGACTAAGCATAAACTAGACATGTCTTCTGCTGCGTCTGCGCAGTTCGACAAAGCGCTCGCTCTTGTTAAAAGCATCGTTGGTGACGTTGAGCGTAAAGAAGCGTCTAACAGTGCTAAGCAAGCGTTAGAAAAAGGCCGTAACGCAAAACACGTTGTTGAAAACGAACAACAGTGGCGTGCTCAGCACCGCGACATGGCTCGTGATGTGGCGCAGCAGCGTCAAGCAAAAGAGCTTGCGACTGAATACCAAAAGCAACACAACATCTCACTGACTGACGAAGCGGTTTTCGATGAAGAACGTGAACGCCATGCAATGCAGATCGATTCTCTTGAGTACGCTCAAGAAGAGCTGCGTGAAGCGAAGAGTGAGCAACGTCGTGTGCAACAAAACCACGACCAAGAGATTCAAAAACTTGAGTCTATTGCTCCAACGTGGATCACGGCGAACGACGCACTTGAAGCCCTAAGAGATCAAACAGAAGCTGAGCTAGAAGATAGCCAAGCAGTAATGACTCAAATGCAGCAAGTGCTTGAAGACGAAAAATCTCAAGCGGTAGCGAAAGATCAATTGGCGACGCGCCGTTCTGAACTTGAACAAGAGATAGAGCGTTTAGCTTCTCCGGGTGGCTCTAACGATCCTCGCCTGAAAGGTCTGGCGGATACGCTTGGTGGCGTGCTGCTTTCTGAGATCTACGATGACATCACGATTGGCGATGCACCGTACTTCAGTGCGATGTACGGCCCGGCTCGTCACGCAATTGTGGTTTCGGACCTTGATGGCATTAAAGAGAAGCTGGTGGATCTTGATGATTGTCCAGAAGATCTTTACATCCTAGAAGGCGATGTAGATGCGTTTGATGACAGCTCGTTCAATGCCGATGAGCTTGAAGGTGCGGTGTGTGTTCAGCTGAACGATCGCCAAATGCGTTACTCGCGCTTCCCTGAGATTCCATTGTTTGGCCGTGCGGCTCGTGAGCAACGCCTAGAGAAATTGCGTGAAGAGCGTGACGTTGTGGTAGAAAACCATGCCAAAGCTGCGTTTGACTCTCAGAAACTGAATCGCCTATACCAAGCATTTAACAGCTTTGTTGCTAAGCATCTGCACGTTGCGTTTAACGCAGATCCAGAACAAGCACTGGCTGCTATTCGTGATAAGCGTAATCAAATTGTTCGTTCTCTGGCTGAGCTTGACTCTAAAGAGCAACAACAACGCAGTCAGCTTCTACAAAGCAAGCAAGCACTTGGTGCACTGGACAAATTGGCACCAATGGTTCGTATTCTTGAAGACGAAACATTAGCTGAGCGTCTCGCTGAATTAGAAGCACAACTAGAGCGTCTAAGCGAAGCTAAGTCTTACTTGAACACTCATGGCAAAGCACTTACTTCATTAGAGCAAATCGTTTCTGCACTCGATGCTGACCCAGAGCAATTCGAAGCTTTGGAAGCCGAGTATCGTCAGGCGGACAGCGCGTTACAAACTCTAAAAGGTAAAGTGTTTGCTCTTTCTGACTTAATCGAACGTCGTCACTACTTTGCTTACGCAGATTCTGTTGACCTGCTTAACAAGAGCAGCGAACTGAGCGAACAACTGAAAGCGAAGTTGGTTCAAGCAGAACAAGCACGAGCTAAAGGCCGCGATGGCTTGAAGCAAGCTCGCGAACAGATGAACCAGTACAACCAAGTATTGGCAGCACTGAAGAGCTCGCACCAAGCGAAGCAAGAGACGGTTCAAGAGTTCAAGCAAGAGCTACAAGAGTTCGGTGTTAACGCTGATGAAGGTGCTGAAGAGCGCGCGGTTCGTCGTCGTGACGAGCTTCAAGAGCGTTTGCATACTTCTCGTAGCCGTAAGAGTGAATACGAACGCACGATTACCTCAACTGAACTTGAGATGAAAGCGCTGGCTAAGCGTCTTAAGAAAGTTCAGAAAGAGTACACAGAGCTTCGTACCTTCGTTGTTGCAGCAAAATCCGGCTGGTGTTCAGTACTGCGTTTAGCTCGTGAGAATGACGTTGAACGTCGTCTGCACAAACGTGAACTGGCTTATTTAACGGCGGGCGAACTTCGCTCTATGTCGGATAAATCACTGGGTGCGCTACGTCTGGCTGTAGCTGACAATGACGACCTGCGTGATTCGCTGCGTCTCTCTGAAGACAACGCACATCCAGAGCGTAAGGTTCTGTTTTACATTGCGGTTTACCAACACCTTCGAGAGCGCATTCGCCAAGACATCATTCATACGGATGATCCGGTTGAAGCAATCGAAGAGATGGAAGTAGAGCTAGCTCGACTAACAGAAGAACTGACGCAGCGTGAAAACCGCTTAGCGATCAGCTCTGAGTCGGTAGCAAGTATCATAAAGAAAACGATTCAGCGCGAGCAGAACCGTATTCGTATGCTCAACCAAGGTCTGTCTAACATTTACTTTGGTCAGGTTAAGGGCGTGCGTCTGAACGTTAAGATCCGTGAAAGCCACGAGATCTTGCTATCAGGGCTAGCGACTCAACAAGATCAACACAAAGACTTGTTTGAATCAACGCGCTTTACCTTCTCTGAAGCGATGGCGAAGTTGTTCCAACGTGTCAATCCACATATCGATATGGGTCAACGTTCTCCGCAAGTTCTTGGTGAAGAGTTACTGGATTACCGTAACTACCTAGAGCTGAGTGTTGAAGTTAACCGTGGTTCAGACGGTTGGTTACAAGCGGAATCGGGTGCATTGTCTACGGGTGAGGCGATCGGTACTGGTCAATCAATCCTATTGATGGTTATTCAGAGCTGGGAAGAAGAGTCACGTCGACTTCGTAGTAAAGACATCGTTCCATGTCGTTTGTTGTTCCTTGATGAAGCCGCTCGTCTGGATTCTAAGTCGATCTCTACGCTGTTTGAACTGTGTGACCGTTTAGGTATGCAACTTCTGATTGCTGCGCCAGAGAACATTAGCCCAGAGAAAGGTACAACCTACAAACTGGTACGTAAGGTCTTCAAAGACCACGAACACGTACACGTTGTTGGTCTGCGTGGTTTTGCTAAAAACAAACCGGTATCTCCTGTTCAATAGCTTATCGAAACCCCTTAGAAGCGTAATCTATCTACCGTAAATTAATGGCCTCGAAGTATACACTTCGGGGCTTTTTTTGTTTGGCAGCTTCACGGGTCTCGTATTCTTTTGGTGAGGGTGGTATTCCTGAGCTATTTATAATGACTGACTGTGATTGGCATGACTCAGCCTGAACTTATTACCATATAAAAAACCGCCTTCTCAGAAGAGAAGGCGGTTTTAATTACGTTATCTTTTTTTAAGCCGAAGATTTTGATACTTAGGCTTTAACGTATAGGTTGTCGGTACGTTTAGCTTATCTAAGATTAGATCTTAAACATCTTTATCGTTTGATGCAGTTCGTCCGAAACATTATTAACATTTTGCGCTGTTTGAACATTTTGCTGGACGTCATCGACAGTCGCTCGCGCCAAATCATTTACATTCACTACATTTTCGTTGATTTCAACGGCTACTTGCGATTGTTCTTCCGCTGCCGCTGCAATCTGGTTGTTCATGTCTTGAATTGTCCCAATCTCATGCTGAATAGTATTCAGCATTTGACTCGCTTGATCTGACTTTTCACGAGTTACTTTAGCTGTTTCCGCATTTTCAACCATAAGCTCAACAGATTGTTTTGCTTGAGTTTGAAGTGATGAAATCATGGTTTGTATTTCGTTCGTGCTTTCTTGTGTCTTGTTAGCGAGGTTACGCACCTCGTCAGCCACGACGGCGAAGCCGCGACCTTGCTCACCCGCTCGAGCTGCTTCAATTGCTGCGTTTAATGCCAGCAAGTTTGTTTGCTCAGCAATACCTCGGATAACATCAAGTATGCTACCTACATTTTGAGTTTCTTTTTCAACACCAAGAATCGAATCTTGAACCTGCTCAATATTCGTTACAAGTAAGCTGATTTGCTGGTTCATGTCACCCACAGTCTCAAGACCTGACTGAGATGAAAGGCTTGCCTCATTGGATGATGATGATGCCTGCATCGCATTTTGAGCCACTTCCGCAACAGTCGCGGTCATCTGATTCATCGCGGTTGCAACTTGCTCTAGCTGCATCATTTGCTCTTCTGATGAGGTACTTAACTGATTTGAAGAGGTCTCAAGAGATGAAGATTGTGATGAGAGAGAGTTTGAAGACTGCTCAATATTGCCAATAATGCCTTGGAGGTTACCTGCCATTTCAAGAGTTGAACGGTAGATCCCCGTTTCATCGCCATTTAATTTAGGGATGTTGGTCAGGTCTCCTGCCGAGATTCGACTAACAAGAGCTTCGATGTATTGTGGCTCTCCGCCAATAGGACGATACATTAATCGGGTGACTAATAAGAATGTTATTCCGGTTGCCATAACCGCGAAAATTAGACCAACTACAGTATTTATTTTCACCATCGCATTTGAAGGCGCTTCAATGTCGTCCCAACTTGCCCAAGCCCAGGTATTCCAACCTAATGACTCAATTTGAGACGAAACGACATAAAAGTCGCCTTTATCTGGAACATTGTAAGAGTGCTCACTGGTCATCTTACTACCGTGTTCACGGTATGATGGTCGAAGATCGTAGATATTTTTACCAATAAAATCTTCATAGCTAGCGGCAACAAGGAAACCATCTTGGCGAGAGACAAATAAGTTTGGCTCTTCAGATAGCTCGTTTATATAGTCTGTAATATCACTCATTTTAAGACTAAGGCCAATCACTGCTTTCGTTTCGCCCCTGGCTTTAAATGGAATAACAACTGACATAGTTAAATGCCCTGTTGTTGCTAGGTAAGGGTTAGTTACTGATCGTTTTGCACCTGAAAACCCAAGGTTGAACCATTCGCGTTGTTTTTGCTTAGCATTAAAATTAGGAATGATACCTTGATTTTTAACGTCGTAAGTTTTGCCATCAGGAAGACCGATGTAAATATTAAGAACACCAAGAGATTCTTTACTGTTCGTCATCATTTTCAACAGCATCGGGTTGATCATGATGTTACCGGATCTATCAGTATGGATACTGGTTGAAATGCTTTCCAAAGCGCCGAAATACGCTTCCATTTTCCCTTCGACAGCTTTGGCTACAAGAAACGATTTCGTAGACAAGTTATGACGGTAGTCATCCGTGGTGGCAGACTTAAATTCGAAATATCCTATCGTAGATATAACTAAAATCGTTAAACAGATTAGGCCGCTAATTGTTAGCATAATCTTATTTTTGACGGTCATCAGAGCATATCCTTAACAGTTGTTGCTTATTTTATTGACTAAATTATCTGTATGCTAACATAGGGTTACAATTTATTTGTTGGTCGTTTTGTAAGGGAACGTCGTTACAAACAAGCAGTGTGAATACTTATGCGTGGGATTTACAGTGAATAGGGTATCTACACAAATTTGATGGGTTTTAATTGATTTTGATGGTGCGTATTTTTCTACTTCCTAGGCGGAATTAGCACAAATAAGTACCTTTTAATCTATTTTTGGTGTGAATGTGTTGCTGAAGTAAGCGTATAGAAAGGATTGGGATGCAAGGGGAGATAACCCCAAACACCCCAAATTTTGGCCTAAAATTTAAGTGACAAAATTTTGACTAGTTGTGACCGAACTGTTTTGCAGCGTAAGCAACACGCTCCGCAGGTTTTGGATATTCAGCAGGCGTGCCAAGGTTTTCAATATGATGCAGTCTAGGAAGTAGCCCCGCGCCGTTCGCGATTTGGATAGCTAAACCAGGTCGAGCATTAAGTTCTAGTACCATAGGGCCTTCTTCTTGGTCTAATACCATGTCAGTACCCATATAGCCTAAGCCCGTCATTTCCCAAGCACTTGATGCTAGAGTTAACAGCTTTTCCCAGTGAGGAACTTGTAATAACGCGAGTTCTTTACCCGTATCTGGATGGTGTGTAACAGGCTGATCGAACTGAACCGCTCGAACCGCTTTACCTGTCGCAATGTCTATACCCACACCAACAGCACCTTGGTGCAAGTTAGCCTTACCATCTGAATCTGAAGTGGACAGACGCATCATCGCCATCACAGGGTAGCCTTTGAATACGATGATTCGTACGTCTGGCACACCTTCGTAGCTGAAGCCTTCAAAACACTCATCAAACTTGATGAGGTTTTCAACTACGGCCACATCGTTCTTGCCACCCAGCGAGAAAAGGCCCGCGAGCGCGTTACTGATATGGCGCTCTACATCTTCTTCA
This sequence comes from Vibrio sp. FF266, assembly GCF_041439695.1. Lineage (NCBI taxonomy): Bacteria > Pseudomonadati > Pseudomonadota > Gammaproteobacteria > Vibrionales > Vibrionaceae > Vibrio > Vibrio sp. FF266. Next base: position 5,913 of record NZ_JBGOOO010000044.1, on the reverse strand, counting down.
TTGATAGTAGAACCCGATGGTTTGGTGTAAACCCCATCTTTATGAGAGATCACAACAAGGATGCCTTTACCACCACTGCCTTGAGCGGGCTTGATTACAAAGCCCGGCCACTCTTTAACCATCTTGTGGATTGTTTTTACTTCAGCTTGGTGACTAATAACGCCAATAAGCTTTGGCACGGTGGCGCCAGCCTGTTCAGCAATGATTTTAGTCTTAAGCTTGTCATCAACGAGTGGGTACTTGGAACGATCATTGTAGCGGCCAATATAACTATGGTTACGCTTGTTCATTCCCATTATGCCTTTGTCTTTCAACTTAAACGGTGAAGTAAATTGATCAAACATAACTTAGTCCTCCGCTAGCGGTTTAAAGCGACGAAGCTCGGTTAGACGGTAGCCTGTGTAGTTACCTAGTAACAAGATGGTCGCTAGAATAACAAGCTGTAAACCAATAAAGTTAAACGTTAAGTGCTGAATGAACGGGTTAGTCATACCTAAGTAAACAAGCACCGCGGTAAATAGAGAGCCGCCACCTTGAAGTACAACTTCTTTCGCGCCTTCTTCTTCCCAAAGGATAGACATACGTTCGATAGTCCAAGACAAGATAATCATTGGGAAGAACGTAATTGATAGGCCTTCTGTAAGTCCGATTTTAAACGCGACTACAGTAAATATCGAAATAATCATAATTACTGTAATAATTACAGCGGATATCCTGGCCACGAGCAATAGGTTGAGTTTGGATAAGTAACTTCGTATTACAAGACCGGTACCGACAATCAGTAGGAAGCCAACAATACCGGTAACCAACTGTGTTTGAACGAATGCCACAGCAATCAGAACGGGCATGAACGTACCAGAAGTCTTAAGACCTATGATGACACGTAGGAACACAACAATCAGAGCACCGATAGGAATCAGCATGATGGTTTTAAACATCGCTTGCTCTTCTAGCGGTAGACTATGAATGGAAAGGTTTAACAGTTGATCCGCTGATACTTTACTGTTGGTTGCTTCAGTTGGAGTAACTTCCTGAGCAATCATAGAGAAGTGAACTTTACTGTTCTGACCGCCAACCACGTCTAATAGAGATACATTTGATTCATCCCAAATTAACAGGTTTGGTTGAACTTGCTGCTCGCTAGATTCAGGAGAGAATAGAACCCACTGGTTATTATCCCAAATTTGGTTCATGTGTTGGATTGATTGGCGACGACGTCCGTCTTCCAGTTCAATAACACCGACGACTTTGTTGTGGATTTTAGCGGCAGAAAGTAGCTTGTGTGTCGCTTCCACTTTGGTCATGTTATTCAGAATCAGCGCTGAGTTTTGGCTGTCTGGATCGTTAAGCGTTTTGATTAACTCACGAGTAAAGGTGATGTTGTCTGCTGAGCGCTTGGTTGCTCTGTCAATCAAAGCAAGGGCCGCGGCTTCTTCAGGACCATCAAAGCTTGGTTGAGCCACATCACCTTCTGGAGGTGTTGAGGTAACGTTCGCTTGGCTATCGACTAAGAACTGTGTCTTGTAGTAGATAGTCTGCGGACCATCTGCGTGACGAATTGACCACTCAGCACGGCGACCTGAATCTGTATTCAAGTATGAAATGCCGTAGCCTGGTGATGAAGCTGACTCGCCGATAAGTGTAAAGTTAGACTGTGTGTGAGGTGCGGCTAGTGAAACTTTTGCTTCTTTGCCCACTGCATTGAATTCGATACGAGCTTCAATGTCCCAAACCTGATTAGTTTCGCCTGGAGTCCAGGGTACACCGTAGGTTGTATGTCTGAACATACTCAGAGTTATACCTGCCACGATGAGCAGGAATATAGAAATATAAAATGGAATTCTTGACGTCATAGCTTACCCTACTATTGTTATTTAACTTCCGTTTGTACGTACTTTTTACTTACATCTACTAGCGCTATGTCTTTGATAAATTCGCGCCCTAGTAATACAGGGTGACTCATTTGAGAGCGATCCGCCAATGTAAATTGCGCTTTTTCATGGATTTTTCCGACTTTTACCCATAATTCGATCACAGCTCGACGTTCTGTTTGATCATTCGTCGATTGACGGATTTTCACATAACGTACAACGGGCGCTTCGATCCATTTTTGGTCTTCTTTTGCTTGTGCTTTATCTGCCAAATGGAACTTAACCCAATCTTTACCGTTGCGTTCGAATTCTTTGATGTCGACGGCATTTAAAGAAGAGGTGGTTGCGCCAGTATCAACACGAGCATCGAAGCTTTGTTTGATAGAGTCGATCGATACTTTTTCAATACCGCCTAGAATAGTCGGCTGTGATGTAGGAGCGGTAGGTGCAGCTGCAACGGCAACAGGCTCGGCTTCTTTTAGCTCTTCAATGACCCTGTGTTCCATACTGGTCAGGTGAACATCTAATTGACTAGAAAGAGTGGTAATTTCGTCTTCCAAGCTTTCAATATAATCACTTTGATTACTTAGCTGCAGTTCAAGATTTTGAACCTTGTTTGCGATGTTTGTCTCTGAGCGGGAAATAGCGTCGAGAGTTTCTTGATGGTAGGTAGCACCGCTCGTGAGGGTGCAACCAGAGAGCAAACCAACCGCCACGATAGGCGATAATCGCTTAAACATATAAAAACCTTTGGAAATTAGAGAATAGTTCAGACTATTTAGAAGTTTATCCCACAAAAAAGGATGCGTGAAGCATCCTATTGTAAGAGTCTGGTCATATTGAATCGCAATGTGAGCGCTACGAAAATTATTGTCACTTAAGGGCGCTCACTTATTAAACATGAGCGCAACTTTTGTACAATTAGTTCTCTTTTTTATCAAAATTCCCACATATAAATAACGGTGGCTGTATGACGACAGAGCTTATGGTTTTGTGTAACAGAGCTTAAGGTTTTGTCGCTACTAGAATCGCACGCCTTGGTGCTGGGTGACCTTCTACGGTTTTACTTGGATCATTAGGGTCTAAGTAATCCGGTAGAGAGTTGTGTGTCATCCACTCCGTTGTGCGTTGTTCGCCAATCGTTGTAACATTTTCATCAACGATACGCACGTCTTCAAAGCCTACCTGTTCAAGCCAGCGTTTCAGTGCGCGTGCAGATGGGAAGAAGTAAACGTTTCTCATTTGCGCGTAGCGATCTACAGGCACAAGAACAGCGTTTTCGTCACCTTCAATCACTAACGTTTCAAGTACCAGTTCGCCACCAGATACCAATTGGTCTTTTAGTTGAATCAAATGATCAAGTGGTGAACGGCGGTGGTAAAGCACGCCCATGCTGAATACAGTGTCGTAAGCTTCCAGTTTTGGCAGTTGCTCAATACCTAGAGGTAATAGGTGAGCACGTTGGTCGTCGCCCATCAATTTACGAATGGCTTCAAACTGAACCAAGAATAAGTGAGAAGGGTCGATACCCACCGTTAAGCGAGCACCTTCACCTAGCATGCGCCACATGTGGTAGCCGTTGCCACAACCTACATCGAGAACCGAACGGTTTTTCAATGGAGAGATATGTGGAAGCACACGATCCCATTTCCAGTCACTGCGCCATTCTGTATCGATGTGAATGTCGTGAACTGTGTAAGGGCCTTTTCTCCAAGGGTGGAAAGTCTTCAGTAAGCTTTCTAACTTTTTAAGTTCACCCGTGTGGAACGGTGTAGAGCTGCCAATCGTCACTGAGTTTTTCAGATCAACTTGATCAGGTACACCTTGCGGGATTTTATTCAGTCCACGTAACCAACGGTCGAAGTCGCCGTGTTCTGCATTTTGCCAATCCGTCAGCTGTTGAGGAAGAACATTAAGCCACGGCTGAAGGCGAGTGTCTTGGGCAATGAGTTGATAAAAATTGGCAAAATTAAACATAGTTTTTCACTGAGTTAATAGGGTCAATAAACCCTAAGATAGAAATTAAATTTGTCATTCCCTACAGTGAGGGACGAACATGATAGGGAGTCTCGGTTTATCGTACTTGATAGAGATCCCCAACTCGCTCGTTCCTCGCTCTTGAGGATGACGTTTTAGTACGAGCTGACTGGGTATGTGCGCTATTTAATCGCGAACATTGAACCGAAGTTGAAGCATTGGAACCACACTTCGCTACTTGAGAAGCCAATCTTTTCAAAACGTTGCTTGTGAACTGTAATCGAGTCAGGACGCATCACGTTTTCAATTGCGCTACGTTTCTGGCTGACTTCAAGCTCGCTGTATCCGTTTGCACGCTTGAAGTCATGGTGCAGGTCGATAAGCAGTTCATTTGAACTTTCGTCTTCGAATACGTACTTTTCAGAAAGGATTAAGATTCCGCCCGGGCGTAAGCCTGCATGAATTTTTTCAAGCAGAGCGTATCGGTCGTCAGGAGACAGAAATTGCAGTGTAAAGTTAAGCACCACAACAGAGGCGTCTTTGATTTCCACTTCACGGATGTCGGCTTCAATCACTTCTACCGGTGTGTCACTGCGGTAGGCGTTTACATGCAGCTTACAGCGTTCAACCATGGCTTCTGAATTATCGATAGCGAAAATCGTGCAGCCTTCTTGCTGAATGTGACGACGCATAGAAAGTGTCGCAGCACCAAGCGAGCAGCCAAGATCGAAAATATTTGAATGTGGCTTTACAAAGCGTTCAGCCAGCATGCCGATTGCAGAGATGATATTGCTATAACCAGGCACCGAGCGTTGAATCATATCCGGAAATACTTCAGCAACCCTTGCATCAAAGGTGAAGTCTCCAATTTTATCAATAGGAGCGGAAAAGATATTGTCTGTGTTGCTCATGGCATTTTCTCTCGACAGTCAGCGTAATTGGCACAAAATTCATACCAAATAAAAGGGGACGTATTTTACGTAAAAAAATGGCTTGTGTCACGAAAACTGAGATTGATGAAAGTGAACGTGTGTTAGTAGTTGTTTACTATCAAAACATCGAGATTTGATGGTCGCCTTTTTGAGCAGGAAACTCCGCCAAATTAGGCAAGGTTATCTTTGTGTGTTCAGCAACTTGCGTCTGTAATTGCTTATAGATAGCAATCGCCAACTCAGGGGCGTGATTATTGTCTGGGGTGTGGATCATTAAATAAGGTTGTTTTCCTTCGTTTAACCAAGTCGGTAATTTCGCGAACCAAGGTTTAAAGAAAGCCAGATTGGGTTCCTGATCTGGATGACCAATAAAGCGAACCATCGGATTGTTTGCCGTCGCAATGGCATGAACCGGAACACGTGGTTTCTTTTGATGCGCGTCGATCACCGCTTCTGTGGTTGGTGGTGCGGAGAAAACAGGACGGCTATCCATAATGATGCGATTGATCCCTTCTTCTATCAACCAATGATTGAAACGTTTTTCGGCATCGCCTTTATCAAAGAAACCAAGGTGACGAACTTCAACGCCGAGCTGCATGTCTTTTGGAAACAAGGTACAAAATTTTTGCAGGGCAGGAAGCATGCTGGGTTCGAAGCTATGGGGCAATTGAATCGTCCACTGACCAATGCGCCTATGTAGGGGCGACATGGTGAGCAGAAATTCTTTGAGTTCGGCTTGGCAATGTTTTAAGTGCTGCTGGTGGGTGATGAACTTAGGCAGCTTAAAAGTAAACTTGAAATCATCGTGACTCGCGGCTTTCCAGTTATTGACCGTTGAGACACTGGGTGTCGCATAGAAAGTCGTGTTGCCTTCAACGGTATGAAAAACTTGGGTGTATTTTTCTAAGCGCTCAGCGGGTTTTGTTCCTTTGCCATAAAACTGACTTTGCCACTCAGAATGAGACCACATTGTTAACCCAAGTCTTAGAGGTAAAGTTTCTGTTGTTATTACACGAGCATCCATCTATTACACCGTTATTTATCACGCCATCAGTCATTACAAAAAAGTTTTTGGGTTGAAATTAGGGCGTGTTGATCTTTCGAGCTGGTTTTTGCAGCGAGTTGCTGGGTAT
>NZ_JBGOOO010000043.1:0-36812 GCF_041439695.1 Vibrio sp. FF266 | reverse complement strand
CATCAACGAGTGCCCACACAGATTGATAGGTTTAAATTGTTAAAGAGCTTCACTTCTTGAGTCTTCCTTTTAAGTAAGGAACCTCTCGAAGAGGACGGTCATTCTAGCGAATTAACATTCAGTGTCAAACACTTTTTGAAAATTAATTTTTGTCGCTTTCCGTCTGACTGATTCTTGCTGAAGCCTTGTGGCATCTGCCGTCTCAGTGGTGTCGCATTATAGGGAACCCTCTCAGCTTAGCAACTACTTTTTCATGAAAAATGAATAAATAGAGCTTAAGTGCCTAATAGTTCACCTAAACGGAAAAAAGAGAGCATTTCTGCTCTCTTTTTGCTCTAAATCTAAAAGAATTCTTAGATAAACGCGTAAGCATCTGCGTACATATGGTCACGCTTTGCTTCTTTATTCTGAGTAAACAAGTCTCTTGCAGCGCCTGCCATTTCGAAACGACCCGCAATGTAGATATCAAAATCAGCTAATGATTCGAAACTTTGCGTGATTGCTTCAAGTACATTACCCGTTTGACCGTGCCAAACTTCAGGTGCTTCTTCTACTACTGGTACAAAATGTACATTACTGTGTTTTGCTGCAATGTCGACAAGCTCTTCTTTCGCATACAGCTGGCACTCATCTTTTGCGCCCCAGTATAGATGAATCTCTTTTTTACTGTTCTGCGCGATGCAGTGATCGAGAATAGAGCGCACGTAGCTGAAGCCAGTACCACCAGCAATTAGTAACAGAGGACGATCGCTTTCTTCTTTAACCCACGCATCACCGTGCGGAGCATCAATAGCTATGTCGCCATCTTCAGCTTGCGCTTTCTTCATTGCCTCAACAACTTCTGAAGCGTAAGCATTGTGCTCAGCTGCACCAATGTGCAACTCAAGCTCACCTTCATGGCGACAAGGGCTGCTTGCAATCGAAAAGGGGCGCTTGTCTTTTTCACCCATTTCAACCATCAAGTATTGGCCCGCTTTAAAAGCGACCGGTGTTTCTGGGTGAAGTAGGATTTGGTAAGTGTTACAAGCTAAAGGCTCGATAGATTTCACTTTACATTTAATAGTCATGTTCTTCCTCTCACTAACCCTTAATCGGCAAAGGTTAGAACTAAATTACTTTCTGCAAATGCTTGGCAAGCAAAAATCCAACCTTGTAGCTGCTCTTTCTCTGTGAGCATGGGTTCAAGGTGGTAACTCACTTGGCCTTCTAATTTTTTGCACATGCACATAGCGCATGCACCAACTTGGCAACGGTTTGGAAAATTGATATTGCTGTTGAGCGCAGCATCCAAAACCGTTTGCCCTTTTTCTACGGTAAAACTGATATTTTCTGGGTATAAGGTTACTTGGAAGCTCATGAGATTCCTAGTTGTTCCCAAATGCTATCAATCTTTTTAACGACGTCTGGGTTCTTAGTGATTGGAACACCCCACTCACGCAGGCATTCACCTTCAAACTTGTTTGTCGCATCTAGACCCATTTTTGAGTGTCCAGTTTGGTTTTTCAGGAAGAACGTATCTCTTGCCGGATCCATTCTTGTAGTCACCGCCCAGATAATGTCATTCCAGTCACTGACGTTAACGTCACTATCACATACGATGACAAACTTGTTCTCATCGAACTGAGACCAAACCGCTTCAATGATTTTTTTACCGTTACCTGCAGCTTGCTTATCGATAGACACAACGACCATGCACGCATTGTCATTCTGTAAGTGAATATCAATAATTTCAGGGAAGGCTTCGGTTATCTCAGCTAGGCAACCTTCAATATGCTGACTACCTATAGGTAAAGATTTAGCATCAGGTGATAGTGCCAGCTCCGCATCCCACTTCTTAGTAATGTCTAAACCCATTTTTGAGCCTAAACCTACTACTGGCGATGCAAAGTCTAGTGAATCGATAGGTGTGTTCTCTATCATCAGGCTATCACGAGACGGATCCATATGTTCACACATAGCAGCAGTCACTTGAGACCAATCACGCGCGTTAACATCCTCATCGCATACCAAGACAAATTTTGTGTACATGAATTGGCGTAGGAAAGACCATACACCCATCATCACTCGCTTAGCGTGACCTGGGTATTGCTTCTTCATGGTCACGACCGCCATTCGGTACGAACAACCTTCAGGTGGCAAGTAGAAGTCTTCTATCTCTGGGAATTGCTTTTGAAGAATAGGAACAAACACTTCATTTAACGCAACACCTAATACCGCGGGCTCATCAGGTGGACGGCCAGTATAGGTACTGTGATAGATCGGATTCTCTCGCATGGTTACATGAGTAATAGTAAACACATGATGCTTTTCTTTCTCGTTGTAGTAACCAGTATGGTCTCCGTATGGCCCTTCGTCTGCGAACTCATTCGGGTCGATGTAACCTTCCATTACGATTTCAGCACTCGCTGGCACTTCTAAGTCGTTGCTGATTGATTTAACGACCTCAGTTTTGCTACCACGTAGTAAGCCAGCAAACGCGTATTCCGATAAGGTATCTGGAACGGGCGTAACGGCACCAAGAATGGTGGCAGGATCGGCACCAAACGCTACCGATACAGGGAATGGCTTGCCTGGGTTGGTTTCCATCCAATCACGTAGATCAAGCGCTCCACCGCGGTGGGCTAACCAACGCATGATAATTTTATTCTTACCGATCTTCTGTTGACGATAGATGCCTAAGTTTTGGCGTTTCTTGTTCGGACCACGAGTAACCGTTAAGCCCCATGTTAGCAATGGCGCAACATCGTCTGCCCAACAGCTCATCACGGGGATTTTATCTAGGTCGACGTCATCACCCTGCCATACGATTTGTTGACAGGCCGCCTTACGAAGACGCTTAGCTGGCATATTTAAGACCTGCTTAAACACAGGCAGCTTATCGATAGCGTCTTTAAAGCCTTTTGGTGGCTCAGGTTCTTTTAAGTAAGCAAGCAACTTACCTACTTCGCGTAACTCTTTGACCTCTTGACGCCCCATACCAATGGCTACCCGATCAGGTGTACCGAATAGATTGGTCAAAACAGGCATGTCATAGCCTACGGGATTTTCAAATAAAAGAGCCGGGCCACCAGCACGTAGAGTACGGTCGCTAATCTCGGTCATTTCATAGTCTGGGTCGACAGGGTGAGAAATGCGTTCCAACTGACCAATGCTTTCAAGATGGTCGACAAAATCACGTAAATCTTTAAAACTCATAGGGCTTCTACATGCTGATTATTCTGCGCTCAGTATATCAAAAAGGGTGACGCTGAGATCCACCTTTTTAGTGTGGTTATTGAGAGGAAAAATCCACTTTACGGTAATGCTTGCTCGATCAAAGAGCTCTTCACCTGAGGGTTATCATTCACAAGATCTTGCAACCAGCGCGTGTGACCTTGTTTGGCTAATTCACGGGCGACTAATGGCGCTTCATCGGCAATCGCCATCCTAGAGACAAGGAACTGCTTCACCTCTTCTGATAGCGGGTTCACCTTGGTAAGCAAAGTAATCGCTTCATCTTTCAAACGAGGATTCTTAGTCGCTGCCATTACCTGTTCCAACGCGAACGTTTGTTTAGTTTTAGCAAGTCGCTCTAACTCTGCTTGGCTATGATAATCGGCCTTCATTCGCCATAGAATCTTATAGACCTCAGGGTCTTCGCTCACTTGCGCTAATCGAACTACCACCTCGGTAGAAGGTAACCAGCTAACAATAGAAGATGCGGTGAGTTGCTTAGTCAGATAGTCAACCGCTTCAGGAGACAAACTGTCTAGCTCTCGAATTAATAGTGCTTCTCGCGTTTGAACTTGATGCTCAGGCCCTGACAACCACTCATTAAGGTTAAGTTCCCGCTTTTCTGCATCCAGTACAAACACCAGTGTCTTCTGGTCTTGGTGCCATTGCTTGATCAGTCGATTAGCAATCGAAGGGTAATTAAAAGCAGGTACCGTAAACTCGTAGCCATCCCCACGCTCTAATACTTGGTAGGTCGGCGTGATAGCGAGTTGCTGTTCTATGAAAATAGACATCTTAGGGGTGAGAACGATCTCTTGCTGTTCGATCTTCTTCAAGAGCCGGTAACGAGCCACCTCTTGCTGGGGAAATGTCAGACGCTCAAGCGAAAAGCGTAGCGAATTGACTTCGTCACGCACGACAAGCTCGAGTAATTCAGCAGTTTTCAGTTTTACTTGATCATTCTCAAGCCAAGACTCTACTGTAAGTGGAGACATCTCGGTGGCATAACTCATACCAACCGGTGAAAGTAACAGTGAAGTAGACAGGAGTAATGATGACAACAGTCCATGTTGCATTTTAACTTCCTCGTAACACTTTTGCCCATTCTGCAAGCTGTCGCTACAAAATGCAAATAAAAAGCGCCACCCGAAGGCAGCGCTTTTTAATAACTATAAGCTAATCAATACTACTGACGACGCATAGCGTCAAAGAACTCATCGTTCGTTTTAGTCATTGCTAGCTTGTCGATAAGGAATTCCATCGCATCGATTTCGCCCATTGGGTGAACAATCTTACGCAGAATCCACATCTTCTGTAGTTCATCGTTCTTGGTAAGAAGCTCTTCACGACGAGTACCAGATCGGTTGAAATCAATCGCTGGGAATACGCGTTTTTCAGCAATCTTACGGTTAAGGTGCAGTTCCATGTTACCTGTACCTTTGAATTCTTCGTAGATAACTTCATCCATCTTAGAACCAGTATCAACCAGTGCTGTTGCGATGATAGTTAAGCTACCGCCTTCTTCTACGTTACGTGCCGCACCGAAGAAACGCTTTGGACGATGTAGAGCATTCGCATCAACACCACCAGTAAGAACTTTACCTGATGAAGGAATCACAGTGTTGTAAGCACGAGCTAGACGAGTAATTGAATCCAGTAGGATAACCACGTCTTTCTTGTGTTCAACAAGACGCTTCGCCTTCTCGATTACCATTTCTGCTACTTGTACGTGGCGAGATGCTGGTTCATCAAACGTCGATGCGATTACTTCGCCTTTAACTAGGCGCTGCATTTCTGTTACTTCTTCTGGACGCTCATCGATAAGTAGAACCATTAGTTCACACTCAGGATGGTTACGGGCAATGCTTTGAGCAATATTTTGCAGAAGCATTGTCTTACCCGCTTTTGGCGGAGCAACAATCAGACCACGCTGACCTTTACCGATTGGAGAAGCAAGGTCAAGAATACGAGCTGTGATATCTTCAGTTGCACCATTACCCGCTTCCATCACCATACGTTCGTTGGCGTGAAGAGGAGTAAGGTTTTCGAAAAGAATCTTGTTACGAGCGTTATCTGGTTTATCGTAGTTAACCGTATTTACTTTAAGCAGAGCAAAGTAACGTTCGCCATCTTTAGGTGGACGGATTTTACCGCCAATAGAGTCACCTGTACGAAGGTTAAAACGACGAATCTGGCTCGGTGATACATAAATATCATCAGGACCAGCAAGGTATGAGCTGTCTGCGCTACGTAGGAAGCCAAAACCGTCTTGAAGAATTTCTAGAACACCATCACCAAAGATGTCCTCACCACTTTTTGCGTGTGCTTTAAGGATGGAGAAGATAATGTCTTGTTTTCTTAAGCGAGCTTGATTTTCAAGACCTAGGCTTTCGCTAAGTTTAACAAGTTCAGACACAGGTCTGTTCTTCAGTTCAGTAAGATTCATAGTGGTGGAAGTTTGTTTAGTCAAAATAGGGTCTGTTTTCTTAAGTTAAGAAGGATTTGGTCACAGGCTCGACCAAGAAGAGAATTTGTTCAATTAACGTGCGATAAATTAGCACTAAAACTAAGACTAGTCCATAGCTTAGAAAAAACAAAACCGCGCATTTGTTAACTGCGCGGTTTCTTTTCAAATACTCACCTGATTATAGGTTAGCGTCTAGGAACTCTTTAAGTTGAGTTTTAGACAATGCACCAACTTTAGTTGCTGCTACGCCACCGTCTTTGAAAAGAAGTAGCGTTGGAATACCGCGAATACCGAATTTTGGTGGAGTACCAGCATTTTGGTCGATATTTAATTTACCGATTGTGAGCTGACCTTCGTACTCGTTTGCGATTTCATCAAGAATCGGCGCAATCATTTTACATGGACCACACCATTCTGCCCAAAAATCAACAAGAACAGGGCCTGCAGCGTTGATTACATCGTTATCAAAACCGTCATCAGTTAGCTGCAAAATCTTATCACTCATCTTCCACTCCAATGTATTTTTTAGAACTGGTTGGATGATAACCAGTAAATAGATGCCCTATTGGAATGTATTTACTTTCGTATTGCAAGCTTAAGCTGATATTCTATAGCAATGAAAAAGACGCATATCACAGAGCAAAAGTTCGCCGACTTGGATTTACTTCCGCAAGTCATTGAAGGATTGGAGAAAAAAGGGTTCGACTATTGTACCCCTATCCAAGCCTTGGCGCTCCCGGTACTGCTCACCGGCCAAGACATTGCAGGCCAGGCCCAAACGGGTACTGGTAAAACGCTTGCGTTTCTTACTGCTACTTTTAATCACCTGCTAAAAACACCTGAGCATGAAGGCCGTAAGCCTAACCAGCCACGTGCGATTATTATGGCACCAACGCGTGAACTCGCGATTCAGATCTACAACGATGCTGACTCTCTGGTTGCAAGCACAGGTATCAAGGCAGCATTAGCTTACGGTGGCGAGAGCTACGACAAGCAGCTAGGTAAGATCGAAGAAGGCGCAGATATCTTAATTGGTACGACTGGTCGCATCATCGATTTCTACAAGCAAAAGGTATTTAACCTTAACCACATTCAAGCAGTTGTTCTTGACGAAGCTGATCGCATGTTCGATCTTGGTTTCATCAAAGACATCCGCTTCTTGTTCCGTCGTATGCCTGAGCCAAAAGATCGTCTGAACATGCTGTTCTCTGCGACACTGTCTTACCGCGTACAAGAACTTGCATTCGAACACATGCACAACCCAGAGCATGTCGTTGTTGAACCTGAGCGTAAGACTGGTCACCGTATTCAAGAAGAGCTGTTCTACCCTTCTAACGAACATAAGATGGCTCTTCTACAAACATTAATCGAAGAAGAGTGGCCAGATCGCGCAATCATCTTCGCTAACACTAAGCACAAGTGTGAATCAGTTTGGGGCCACTTGGCTGCCGATGGTCACCGTGTTGGCCTACTAACCGGCGATGTTCCTCAGAAGAAACGTGAAAAGATTCTTGAGCAATTCACTAAAGGTGATGTTGACCTGCTTGTCGCAACGGATGTTGCAGCACGTGGCCTACACATCCCTCAAGTAACACACGTATTCAACTTTGACCTACCTGACGATTGTGAAGATTACGTTCACCGTATCGGCCGTACAGGTCGTGCTGGTGAAAGCGGTCACTCGATCAGCTTTGCTTGTGAAGATTACGCAATCAACTTGCCACCAATCGAAGAATACATTGAGCACGCTATCCCAATGTCTGACTACGATGCTTCTGCACTACTGGAAGATCTGCCAGCACCGATGCGCTTACGTACACGTAACCCGCAACAACGTCGCTCAAACAACAATGGCCCACGCAACGGTAACCGTAAACCAAACCAGAACCGTCGCCCACGCCAACCGCGCCATAACAAGGAAGCTTAGTCGCTTATGAGCCAAACAGTGTCACCACCGCTTTATGCTGCAATCGATCTCGGGTCGAACAGTTTTCATATGCTCGTTGTGCGTCATATCGATGGCAGCGTACAAACCATGGCTAAAATTAAGCGCAAAGTTCGTTTAGCTGCAGGCTTAGATGAAAATAATGCGCTTAGTACTGAAGCCATGCAGCGCGGTTGGGACTGTTTGAGTCTCTTTGCAGAGCGACTGCAAGATATTCCGAAAGAAAATATCCGCATTGTTGGTACAGCGACCCTACGTACCGCTATCAATGTGGATATATTTCTCGAGAAAGCGAACCAGATCCTTGGTTACGACATCAATGTTATCTCTGGTGAAGAAGAAGCTGCGACTATCTATAAAGGCGTAGCACACACTTCTGGTGGCAGCGGCCGCCGACTAGTGGTTGATATTGGTGGTGCAAGTACCGAGATGATCATCGGTGAAGGTTTCTCAGCCAAAGCCTTAACCAGCCTGAAGATGGGTTGTGTTACTTGGCTTGAACGCCACTTTAAAGATCGCCAATTAACCGCAACCAACTTCAACAATGCCATTGAAGCGGCTAAGTCTACGTTGGCTCCTATCCTAGATAGCTACACTGATATCGGATGGGATGTGTGTGTTGGTGCCAGTGGTACCGTTCAAGCACTGCAAGAAATCATGTTGGCGCAAGGCATGGATGAAGTCATTACTCATGCCAAACTCAAGCGTCTACAGAAACAAGCGATGATTACAGAGCGCTTAGAAGAGCTTGAGATTGAAGGCTTAACCCTTGAGCGCGCACTAGTGTTCCCAAGTGGTCTTTCTATTCTTATCGCGATTTTTGAGCTGCTTGAAATTGATTCAATGACACTCGCTGGCGGCGCACTCCGTGAAGGTCTCGCCTACGAGATGGTTGATGAGTTTCGCCAAGAAGATATTCGCGCTCGTACCATTAAGAGCGTGCAATCACGCTACCAAATGGACGTAAGCTACAGTGAACAAGTTGCTGTAGTCGCACAGACTCTATTAGAGCAAGCGGGCGCCGAAACGTGGGTTTCTGAACCTCAAGCAGGTGTGCTATTACAAACAGCGGCGAAGCTTCATGAGATTGGTTTAACAATCGATTTCAAAAAAGGCGGCGAGCACAGTGCTTACCTACTGCAGAACTTAGACCTACCAGGCTTTACTCGAGCGCAAAAGCACTGCTTGGGTGAGTTAACACGTCGCTACCGCGAACAGTTAACTTCATTGCCAGAGCAACATGCAATCTCAGGTACCAGCAGCAAGCGTATTTTACGAATTCTGCGTTTAGCTATTTTGTTGACTCACCGTCGTAATCCAGCGCTTGAGCCTGAGTTCAAGCTGACGACGGATGACAACAATCTGACCTTGACGCTTTCTAAGCAATGGCTAGCAGACAACCCGCTGACCGCAGCTGAGCTAGAGATCGAGTCAAATAGACAAACCGATATTGGCTGGCCATTGAATATTGAATGCCTCTGATATTAGTATCTGACGCTAGAAATTAAAAAAGCCCAAGTTAGTCTACTAACTTGGGCTTTTTCTTATCGCTGCATTAATGCTTTGCGTTACAAATCTAAACTTAAGCGTTAACACCTGTCGCTTTAAAGTCAGGGTTCACAGCGGTTAGCTTCTTAACTACGTAATTTAGAAGCACACCGTACATTGGAACAAACAGACCTAAGCTGATGATAAGCTTGAATCCGTAGTCGACCAACGCAATTTCAGTCCAGTGCTCAGCCATGAATGGATCTGGGCTTTGGTAGAAAGCAATCGCAAAGAACGCGATGGTATCAATGGCATTACCGAATAACGTTGAACACGTTGGCGCAACCCACCATTGCTTCATTTGGCGTAAGCGGTTGAACACATGCACATCCAAGATTTGACCGAGCAGATAAGCCATGAAGCTTGCCGCTGCGATGCGTGCAACAAACAAGTTGAACTCGCCTAGTTGGCTAAATCCTTGGAATGAACCTTCAAAGAACACCACCGACAATAAATAAGAAACGGCCAGCGCTGGTAACATCACTAAGAAAATGATTTTACGAGCAAGCTGCGCGCCAAAAATACGTACGGTCAGGTCGGTCGCTAGAAAGATAAACGGGAAAGTGAAAGCACCCCAAGTGGTGTGCATACCGAAGACGGTAAAAGGTAGCTGAACCAAATAGTTGCTTGATGCAATAATGATCAAATGGAACAAAACTAATAGTGCTAGGGCTTTGCGCTGTTGCGCAGGGGTAAAGTTACTCATGCTGTACCTTTTTAGTTTGGTTTGGGGGTGAGGGAACCCAAATCGAGTCATTTCTTCGAATAATCCAAGAAAGCTCTTACCAATAATGTGAATTAAAAATGTTTCTATAATTTGCTCTATTGAGCGGCGGGCGATTATACATTAATCAATATTGGCTGCAATGGTGAGAACAAACGCAAACGTTTATCCTCACTTTTATTGATGAATGGCGTTAGAAGCCAAGTTTTAAAAGCCAGGTTTAGAAGCTACGTTTCAGAAGCCATGCAAAAAGTTAGAAACCGCGCTTGAAAAGCGTCGCGAGATAATCGAACTCTTCTCGGCTTTCTTCAGCGTTTAACGACTCAAACCAGATTGATTCACTGTAATGTTCAGACTTTAAAAACATCCGACAATCTTCAAAATCAATCAACCAAGAGTGCATATCGGCGTCCCATTGCTTTTCAACAACAGACGCTGACAGCAATGCCACCAGCTTTTCACCTAGCACTTCATAAGAATCAAAATCAAAACTTGGAGACGTAATCAATAAACGCCCTTCCTCAGCCAAATACTCTCTTAAGCCAAATTCTGTTGGTGTTGTCATGTCCCTATCAACCTTATTCTTTTTCTATAAGCTAATGGTTTTTATAAGCTAAACACTTCTGAAAACTAGCAATTAGCCGTGTGTAGTGATGTGTTCTTGAATCAAATCCAAGAATGGATCAGCGTACTTATCGAGTTTGCGTTGACCGACACCATTCACTGCCAGCATCTCACCATAAGATGTGGGTAGGATTTCAGCCATATCAATCAGCGTCGCATCACTGAATACCACATAAGGTGGTAAGCCATCTTCATCAGCAATCGACTTACGCAGCTTACGCAGTTTCGCAAACAGCTTCTTATCGTAGTTCTTACTGCTCAGCTTGTCGGACTTCGCATTGCGCACCGCGGTATCTAAACGAGGAACAGCCAACTCCAAAGACATCTCACCACGCAGTAACGGGCGGGCTTCTTCTGTTAACTGTAATGTCGAGTTACGAGTAATGTTCTGGAACAGCAAGCCTTTGTGAATCAACTGACGGAAGATACTGATCCAGTAATCATGACTATGGTCGCGGCCAATACCGTAAGTAGACAATTTATCGTGGCCATTATCACGGACACGGATGTTCTGCATGCCACGCATAACTTCGACCACGTAGCCCATACCAAACGACTGATTGACACGGTACACACAAGACAATGCCTTCTGCGCTTCTTTAGTCGCATCAAAATGCTTAGGTGGATCGAGGCAGATATCGCAGTTACCACATTGCTTCTCGCGATATTCGCCAAAGTAGTTCAACAGAACCTGGCGACGACAGGTTTGCGCTTCGGCAAAAGCACTCATCGCGTTCAGCTTGTGCATCTCAACTTGTTTTTGCGGGCCTTCTTCTTTTTCATCCAGCATACGACGCAGCCAACCCATATCAGCAGGGTCAAACAACATCATCGCTTCAGCAGGCAAGCCATCACGACCAGCACGGCCAGTTTCTTGATAGTAAGATTCGATGTTGCGTGGAATATCAAAGTGCACCACAAAACGAACATTGGGTTTGTTGATACCCATACCAAACGCCACGGTTGCAACAACGATCTGGATATCATCACGTTGGAAGGCCTCTTGAACGTAAGCACGCTCATCGGTGTCCATGCCTGCATGATAACCCGCAGCACGAATACCGTTATTGCACAGCTTCTCGGTCACCATTTCCACTTTCTTACGACTACCACAATAGATGATGCCGCAATTGCCTTTCTGTGTTTCTAGGTAGCGGACCACCTGAGACACGGGCTTGTGCTTCTCAACCAGGTTGTAGCGAATATTAGGGCGATCGAAGCTGCCTAAGTAAGTGTGCGGCTCCACCAGCTGCAAACGCGAGATTATATCTTTGCGCGTCGCATCGTCAGCGGTTGCCGTCAGCGCCATATAAGGCACATGCGGGAAATACTGTTTAAGCTGACCTAGCAAAGCATATTCAGGACGGAAATCGTGTCCCCACTGAGAGATACAGTGCGCCTCATCGACCGCAATCATCGAAAGCGGCAAGTCTTGTAAGCGCTCGATGAAGTCACGCATCAACACACGCTCTGGCGAAGCATAAACCATCTTCAATTGGCCTGAGTTCATGCGGTTGAACACGCTCAACAGTTGATCGCGTGGCATCGATGAGTTTATGCACTCAGCCGCCACACCATTAGCTTTCAACTGGTCAACTTGGTCTTTCATCAATGAAATGAGCGGTGAGATAACCAAAGTCAGCCCATCACGCACTAAAGCCGGGATCTGGTAACACAGAGACTTACCACCACCGGTTGGCATAATCACCAAGCTGTCTTTGCCTTCAACGGCTAGGTCTATGACCTCTTGCTGACCATCACGAAAGCTCTGATAACCAAAGACATCTTGTAAGATATCTTGCGCATCATTCGCGGGAGTTGGTGTTTGCTCAGCAATCAGAGTGGCGGTCATTGTGGTTCCTAATCAAGGTATAAAGTCAGCGTGCAGCATTGGCAAGCAAGGCGCACATTGTAGAGGGGAACGCTAGCGAATTAAACCGCAAATTGTTAGGTGAAAAGGGTTAACGCTCCTATACTGACCAACTCTCTTTATAAATCTTATTAATAAGCACTCAGTGCTAGAGAAAGTTACATGACACAAGAAGACCAACAACGTACGCGACAGGGAATTTTGCTTGCCGTTGCCGCTTACACCATGTGGGGAATCGCTCCCATATATTTCAAATCTTTAAGTGAAGTATCCCCATTTGAGATTCTTAGCCACCGTGTAGTATGGTCTTTTTTCCTACTCGCTTTTCTACTGCACATGAGTCGTGGCTGGCGTAAGGTTCGAGACACCCTCACCTCCAAACCCAAAATGCTCTATTTAGTCGCCACTTCGATTTTAGTGGGCGCCAACTGGCTTATTTTTATTTGGGCGGTGAATTCCAATCACATGCTCGATGCCAGCTTAGGCTATTACATCAATCCGCTGATTAACGTGTTGCTCGGGATGTTCTTCCTTGGCGAACGCTTACGTAAACTTCAATGGTTTGCGGTTGCTCTGGCTGCGATTGGCGTGATAATTCAATTGATCGCGTTTGGCTCTGTGCCGATCGTTGCCATTGCCCTAGCCTTCAGCTTTGGTTTCTATGGCCTGTTACGTAAAAAGGTTAGCTTGGAAGCTCAAACTGGCTTATTCATTGAGACGCTGGTGATGCTGCCTATCGCCGCAACGTACCTATTGTTTATCGCAGACAGTGCAACGTCAGATTTATCGATGAACCCAATGCAACTCAATCTATTATTGGTTGCAGCAGGTGTGATCACCACGGTTCCACTGCTTTGTTTTACTGGCGCTGCAACCCGCTTGAAGCTATCGACACTCGGTTTCTTCCAGTACATCGGCCCAAGCTTAATGTTCTTGCTCGCGGTTCTGATTTACGGTGAAGCCTTTACTTCAGATAAAGCGATTACCTTCGCCTTTATTTGGGGCGCTCTGGTGATTTTCAGCTTTGATGGCCTACGTAACAACAAGAAGAACAAACGCGCTAAGCAATAACACTGATCGTTTTTTACAAGACAATCCCTTAATACGAAGATAAGCTTGGTTGAATTGATGACTATTTGACCAAGCTTTTTTGTACCATGGATAAAGTCCACTACTACTCTACCCCAACAGAAGATATCAGCCTGATCCAAGCTCAGTACCAAGAGTTTGCCTTTCAGCGCCACTATCATTTGGACTTTCACATTGGCTTAATTACCCAAGGACAGCAGAAATTCGTCTATAAAGGGACGAGCCATAATGTTGGTGCTGGCCAAGTTGTTATCATGCCACCCGATGAACTGCATGATGGACACTCCAAGCTCGATTCGGGTTATCAAGTCAGTGTGTTTGCCGTGTCTCCCCAATGGTTTCAAGATCTTGCCGATCCCAAGCAAAATGGTCACACATTAGGCTTTTCTGAGTTGATCCTCTCCGATCAAGCTGCATTTTCACAATTGCGCAACTTACACGGCCTATTAATCCATCAAAACATCAGCCAGCTCGCTCAAGATTGCTTACCTTTCGAAGGGTTCTCGACGATTGTCGATCGTTATGCGAAATTTGGATCGAAGAGTGACATCAAACTGGGTAATCAATCGATTGATACGCTAAAAGACTACTTGATGGCGAACTTGGATCAACCAGTGCGATTAGAACAATTGTCTGAGTTGTGTGGTTTAACCACGACTCAATTCCAACGCCATTTTAAAAACAGAATGGGCATTACGCCTTATGCATGGCTGAGCCGTTTACGTATGGAACAGAGCATGCGTCTGATTAAGTCTGGGATATGTGGTACCAAGGTCGCGCACCAAGTAGGCTTCTATGATCAAGCACACTTCTCTAAGGCTTTCAAAACCACGTTCGGCGTACCACCCTCACAAATCAACTAAGTGTTGATAATTTACAATTGCTCGATTTCAAATCACGGTAAGCTACGCTCAATACGATTACTTATTTAAAAATAGCGGCAACGTTATTGAGAACTGACGATGAACGAAGTCACCATACTGATCACCCTAGCCTCTATCCACTTTATCGCTTTGATGAGCCCCGGCCCTGATTTTGCGTTAGTCGTGCAAAATGCGACGCGTCACGGACGCCAGACAGGCTTGTACATTGCGCTTGGCTTATCTTGCGGGATCTTGCTGCATTCGTTGCTGAGCCTGACGGGAATCAGTTACCTAGTCCACCAGCAACCAACCCTATTTGCCATTATCCAATTGGCCGGCGGTAGCTACTTACTGTACTTAGGCTACGGGGCACTTAAAGCAACCTGGCAAATAATTCAGAACCACGACGATGACGCCGATACCGTCAATTCTAAAGATCTGATTCTGACCAACAAGCGAGATGCATTTTCTAAAGGGTTTATGACCAACATTCTCAACCCAAAGGCTTTGGTATTCTTTATTAGTTTAATGTCGAGCTTAGTCCCTGCGGATATGTCGCTGTCAGGCAAAGGCTTTGCTCTGATCATCCTATTTGGCCTCTCACTGTTTTGGTTCTCACTGCTGGCGTGGATGCTTTCAACCAAAACACTGCAGAAGAAACTCAGCGAAGCGACCGTTTACATCGATGGCTTGTGTGGCGTGTTATTCAGCCTTATTGGCGCGAGTATTCTTTGGCAGTCACTGTCCGGTTTAATCGCTTAAATTCGAATCAAGATTACAATTCGTTAACAACACTCTGGCTATCTCATCTTTCCACTGCCAATCTAGCTCTGCATATTAAAAGGAGAAGATCATGCAGTGGAAAACAAAACTAACAACCCTCGCCACTTCTACCCTACTTTTTGCCTCTCACGTCAGTTGGGCAAATCAAGCTGCCGATTCCGTCGCACCCGAACAAAGTAGTGGTTTAGAAACCAAACAACTCGTCAAGGCCAATGACTGGATGGTCACTGCGGCCAACCCATTAGCAACACAGGCTGGAGCTGATGTGCTTGCTCGTGGTGGTAATGCCATTGATGCCATGGTTGCCGTGCAGCTGATGCTTGGCTTGGTCGAGCCTCAATCGTCAGGTATTGGCGGTGGAGCATTCCTTGTTTATTTTGATGGCAAGGACAAGCAACTCAAAACCTACGATGGTCGTGAAACTGCACCACTTGATGCCACACCACGTTTGTTCCAAGACGAAAACGGACAACCGCTTAAGTTTTACGATGCAGTGGTTGGTGGTCGCTCAGTGGCGACACCGGGCACAGTCCAACTGCTGTGGGACACTCACCAAAAATACGGCAAGTTAGAATGGGCATCACTGATTAAGCCCATCGCTCAACTGGCTGAAAAAGGCTTTACCATCAGCCCACGTTTAGCCACCTTGATTGAAAATGACCAAGAGCGACTAAGTCGCTTTGCCACTACCAAAGCCTACTTCTTCAATGCCGATGGCAGCCCGAAAACAGCTGGCACGCAACTTAAGAACCCAGAGTACGCGGCAACGTTAAACGCTATCTCAAAGGATGGTGCTAAGGCCTTCTATCAGGGTGAGATCTCTGCCGACATCATTAATACTGTGCAAACTGCCAAAGGTAACCCTGGCGTATTGGCGCAGAAAGATTTTGACGCTTACTCGATCAAGCAACGTGAACCCGTTTGTTCCGCTTATGAGAGCTACCAAGTATGCGGAATGGGTCCACCAAGTTCAGGTGCATTAACGGTTGGGCAGATCTTAGCGATGACCGAGCAGTTTGATCTTAAATCATGGGGACCAAACGACGCTAAATCTTGGCAAGTGTTAGCAGACGCTTCTCGCCTAGCCTTTGCTGACCGTGGTATGTACATGGCAGACCAAGATTACGTACCGATGCCAACCCAAGGGCTAGTGAATACTGACTATTTGCAGGAACGTGCTCAGTTAATTACCGCAGGTAAGGCACTATCAAGCGCACCTTCAGGCACGCCACCGTGGGATCACGCCATGCTGCGAAGCCAAGATGTTTCTATTGAATTGCCGTCCACCAGCCACTTCAATATCGTCGATAGCGATGGCAATGTCGTTTCGATGACCACCACCATTGAGAATGCCTTTGGCTCACGTTTGATGGTGAGAGGCTTCCTACTCAATAACGAACTGACCGACTTCTCATTCAAGACCCACAACGATGGTAAGCCTATCGCTAACCGACTTGAGCCGGGTAAGCGTCCACGTTCTTCAATGGCACCCACTATCATCATGCAAGACGATAAACCTTACATGGCGATTGGCTCTCCCGGTGGCAGCCGTATCATAGGTTATGTAGCACAAGCGATCATTGCGCATACCCAATGGGACATGGATATTCAGCAAGCGATCAACCAACCACACTTCCTAAACCGTTTCGGTACCTTAGATTTGGAAAAAAGAACATCAGCGGAAAACTTCAAACCTGAGCTAGAAAAGATGGGATTTGAAGTCAACGTTCGCGATCTTAACTCTGGTTTACACGCGATTCGCATCACAAAAGATGGTTTAGAAGGCGCTGCAGACCCTCGTCGTGAAGGTGCAGCCATTGGTCAGTAGGGAATAATTCTCCCTTTTTACTCGCTGCCTTGTGCGAGATCTCTCACAAGGCAGTGAGTAAATATCGATATTTGATGACGAAATTAGTCACCTCGATATCGCAACCAATTGAAATTAAAAGATACGTACATTTATCATTCAAATAATTATATAGAAATTCGCTTATGCACCATTGCTGATAAATAAGGAATCGGTAATATGAATGGTGTCGGAAGGATGCTGACACGGAACAGGAAACGCCAAGGATTTGGTTATCTTCAGGATGAAGATTCGATTACTCAGGATGAATAATCGGCATGGATAGCGAAATGGACATTGAATGGACGCAATAGTAACTAGGATGGTTGCTACTAAGGAAAGACAATGGACACCTCTGGACGAGGAAAGGACTGAACATCAGGATGATGTAAAGGACACCGCTCAAGGAACAAGTGACGCGCGCTAACGAGGATTGTTGGCAGATCAGGATAAGATCAAGGACACCGCTAGGAAGGCGACGAAAGGAATACGCTGAAGGATAACAGCACACTATCATGGATTTGATGCATGGAGCACACTTAGTAGCCGGATTGCTGCGAGTAAGACTATAGACCCCGATGAGCGCAAGCTCTCGGGGTTTTTCTTTATCTGTCGTTTTATTTATTCCTCTCTCAAACAAATAAATCAAAGACCTTTAATTACAATTCTGACATTTAAAGCATTCACTTCTTAACCACTTCCGAGTAACGTAAGTCTTACTAGGCTCAACTAGTTTCATAACCATAATTAAACTAAGGACAAATTCATGTCACACGTTACCTTCAAAGGCGCTGCTGTACCACTAACAGGCACATTCCCACAAACTGGCGAACAAGCACCAAGCTTTGCACTGACTGCAGGCGACCTTTCTGAACTGACTCTTGCTTCTCTTGAAGGCAAGAAAGTGGTTCTAAACATCTTCCCAAGCATCGACACAGCAACTTGTGCAACGAGCGTACGTACGTTCAACACAAAAGCGGCAGAGCTTGCGAACACGGTTGTTGTTTGTATTTCTGCTGACCTACCGTTTGCTGCGGGTCGCTTCTGCGAACTAGAAGGCATTGAAGGCGTTCAACACGCCTCAACTTTCCGTTCTCCTGCATTCGCATCAGACTACGGCGTAGCGATTGCTGAGGGCCCACTATCAGGCCTAACAACACGCGCAGTTGTCGTTGTTGATGAAAAAGGTGTGGTAACACACAGCGAGTTGGTTGCAGAGATCACTGAAGAACCAAACTACGAAGCGGCACTTGCAGCACTGTAAGTCTCACTTTGAGGCAACAATGTCTTCGCTCGTATTAACCTAATTTAGGTCGGTATCGAGCAATAAAAAAAGAGCAGCCATTGGCTGCTCTTTCTGTTTTTTAGACGGATTACTTTTCAATGCTGAATAGTTTCAGATATCGAACTGTTTTCTACATGCTGAAGTAGCAGATTACAACTGTTCTAAACGAGCATAAGCCGTTACTAACCACTTGATGCCCTCACCGTTAAACGCGACTTGAACTCGACTCTGCGGGCCACTTCCCTCGAAGTTGATGATAGTGCCTTCACCAAACTTAGGGTGCTTAACGCGAGAACCCAAACTAAAACCTGTTTCGTTAAAGTTCTCTTTCACGGCGGTTTGGCTAAAGCGGCCACTGCTTGCAGGACGGCTCACTTGCGCTTTCATACGAACCTCATCCAGACAGGTCTCTGGTAGTTCACGAATAAAGCGTGACGGTTTGTGGTACTTGTCCTGACCGTACAAACGACGCATCTCTGCGTAAGTGATGTAAAGCTTCTCCATCGCACGCGTCATGCCTACGTAACACAGGCGACGCTCTTCTTCTAAGCGCCCTGCTTCTTCTGCTGACATCTGGCTTGGGAACATACCTTCTTCCACACCCACCATGAATACCATTGGGAACTCTAGGCCTTTGGCACTGTGCAGGGTCATGAGCTGAACCGCATCATCAAACTCATCAGCTTGGCCTTCACCCGCTTCCAAAGCCGCATGAGTTAAGAATGCGGTTAGCATGCTCATTTCATCCGCTTCTTCTGGTTTTTCAAACTGACGCGTTGCCGTTACTAATTCTTCCAAGTTCTCAATGCGTGCCTTCGACTTCTCGCCTTTCTCTTGCTCGTACATCGCAAACAAGCCCGACGATTTGATCACGTGGTCGGTTTGCTCATGAAGCCTCAGTTCTATGGTGTCATCTTCAAGCGCATTGATAAGCTCGATAAAGCGGCTCAATGCACCCGCAGCACGGCCTGGAAGCACTTGCTCTTCTATCAGAGCAATACTGGCTTGCCACATGGTTGCACCACGGTCACGCGCCGCAAGACGAATCGTTTCTAACGTTTTATCACCCAAGCCACGCGTTGGCGTATTGACGACACGTTCGAATGCCGCATCATTGCTGCGGTTACTCATTAAGCGCAGGTAGCTCAAGGCATCTCTGATTTCTTGACGCTCGAAGAATCGCATGCCGCCGTAGATTCGGTAAGGTAGACCACCTTGAATCAAAGCTTCTTCAAGCACACGCGATTGGGCGTTGTTACGATATAGCATTGCGGTATCTTCTAACGCACCACCTTTCTCTTGCCACTCTTTGATTTTGCTAACTGTGAAACGCGCTTCATCTAACTCGTTATAAGCTGAGTACACAGAGATTGGCTCGCCATCGTTGCCATCGGTCCACAGCTCTTTACCCATACGCTCAGTATTGTTCGAGATAAGCTCATTCGACGCCTGAAGAATGGTTTTGGTTGAACGATAGTTTTGTTCGAGTCGAACCGTTGAAGCGCCTGGGAATTCATCCAAGAACTTCTGAATATTTTCAATTTTAGCGCCACGCCAGCCATAGATAGATTGGTCATCATCACCCACGATCATCACGCGACAATCCGGGCCTGCCATCATGCGAAGCCAAGCGTATTGGATGTTGTTGGTATCTTGGAATTCGTCGACAAGAATGTGCTTAAAGCGAGCTTGGTAGTGCTCGCGGATGTGTTTCTTATCGCGCAATAGTTCATGCGATCGCAACAAGATTTCAGCAAAGTCGACCAAGCCAGCACGATCACATGCCTCTTGGTAAGCAGAGTAAATCTTTAACCACGTTTGAGTTATTGGATCATGGTAGGCGTCAATGTGACTTGGGCGTAACCCTTCGTCTTTCTTGCCATTGATCCACCAAGAAGCTTGCTTGGCTGGCCACTGCTTTTCATCAAGGTTTTGCGCCTTAATTAAGCGACGTAGTAAGCGAATCTGATCATCTGAATCAATGATCTGGAAGTCTTCTGGCAGTTTTGCATCTAGGTAGTGAGCACGAAGGATGCGGTGACAGATACCGTGGAAGGTGCCGTTCCACATGCCTGACGAGCTGCCCATCATCAACTCTTCAATACGACCACGCATCTCTGCTGCCGCTTTGTTGGTGAAGGTAACCGACATGATAGAGAACGGTGATGCTTGCTCTACGCTTTGTAACCAAGCGATACGATGCACCAACACTCGCGTTTTACCACTGCCAGCACCTGCCAGAATAAGTAGGTTTTCTAAAGGTGCTGCGACCGCCTCACGTTGTTTGTCGTTTAGGCCATCGAGTAAAAGCGAAGGATCTATCATTGGATATGCTCACTACTGGGTATTTATACATAAAAGTCGATTATAACCTAAACACTAGGCTGCGTTTAGGATAATAAGAAGAAAAAATAATCAAAAATTAACATCATAAAATCAGTTACTTAAAAGATAATTCATCATTAATATTGATATTTCTTATAATGCCGTGAAATTATTTCCTGGTTCTTCCTATCCTTTTTAGTAAGCAAGTTAACAATTCATTAACCTGCGATATAAAAATACTATTAAGTCCTAGAGGGAATGACTATGAAAAATTCTAATCTTGCTGTTACAGCTGCAATCACAAGTGTACTAGCGTTCGGCGGTGCAGTTCTTACATCAGCACCTGCGGAAGCAGCAGCAAAAGAAAAATGCTACGGTGTGGCAAAAGCTGGCCAAAATGATTGTGCAACCAAAACAAGTTCATGTGCGGGTACAGCAAAAGAAGACAACCAATCCGATGCATTCGTAGTCGTACCTAAAGGGCTGTGTGGCAAATTATCAGGTGGTAACACTCAATCATCATAATTGAGCTGCTTAGTATGGTGAGCTGGCATTCAGCTCACCTCCACTTCTTGTTAGGAGAATCGTTGTGACTCAAACTCTTCACCCCAACGCAGGGGTTGGCCTTAGAACACCGCACTTGGACTTCTTTAGCCAAAATCCAGCCTTAGTAAGTTGGTTAGAAGTTCACAGCGAGAACTACTTCTTAGCTCAATCACCGCAACGCCAACAACTCAGAGAAATTCGTCACGCACACAACATCAGTTGTCACGGTGTTGGGTTGTCGCTAGGTTCTGTTGAGCGCATCAACCAACATCATCTTGTGCAATTAAAAGAGCTCATTGATGATATCGAACCCTTCTTAGTTTCTGATCATCTCAGTTGGAGTCAGGCAAGTGGTCATTACTTCAATGACTTGTTACCGCTGCCTTATACCGAAGAGGCGCTAGAGGTCTTTTGTCGCAATGTCATCGAGGTACAAGACAGCTTGCAACGCCCTATGCTGATTGAGAACCCATCGAGCTACCTTGCCTTCAAGCATTCAACCATCCCAGAGTGGGAGTTTTTAGCCGAGGTACAGAGGCGCACCGAGTGTCGTCTACTGCTCGATTTCAATAATATTTTTGTCTCATCTTTTAATCATGGCTTCAGCTGTGAAGAGTATCTAAGTGGAATACCGGCAGACAAAGTGGAAGAGATTCACTTGGCAGGTTTCACTAAGAAGAAACTCGAGCAAGGTGAGATCTGGATAGACACCCACAGTAAACCTGTCTGTGATGAAGTGTGGCAACTTTATACTCAGTGGATAGCAAAGCACAGCTCTCGCCATACCTTGATTGAGTGGGATCTAGATATCCCAGAGCCACAAGTCTTATTGGCTGAAGCAACCAAAGCCAGTGACATCTTGTATCAACACGACAAGTTCAATCAAAGGAGTCGCGCATCATGAGCTACTCCCTATCTGATGTTCAATCAGAGTTTGCTAACGCCCTACGCTACCAAAACAGTGGTGAGCATTGCGATATAGTGAGCGACCACTTTACTGATGAACAGCGCATCCAGATTTATCGCAATAACTTTGTGATTAGCTTGAGTGAGGTACTCGCTGCAACCTACCCACTTACCGAGATGTTAGTCGGCGAAGAGTGCTTCCAACAGATGGCTCGTCAACATGTCTTAAGTTATCCATTAACCTCTGGTGATGTCAGTGGTTACGGTGAACACTTTGAACAAACCATCCAAGCCTTTCCTGCGGTTATTGAGGCTGCACCTTACCTTTGCGAAGTGGCTATTTATGAATGGAACAAAGACAGCTTGATGAGAAGCGTTTCAGAATCAAAAGCCGACCAACGTCCTCTTGCTGGTTTAGCTGATGTGCCACCAGAGCAACAAGGCGCTTTAGTCTTTCATCTCAAAGATTCAATAACGCTCATTAATTCTAACTATACGATTATCGCGCTTGAACGCGCTATCTATCAGCAACAACTCGATGGGTTAGACATCAACCAACCTGAGTTTGGGGTGTTAATACGAGCCGATAATTCTCAGATTGATAGTCATCACTTGAGTGAAGAATGCCATCAGCTACTTCGCGAATTTCAATCAGGCCAAATGC
The DNA here is from genome assembly GCF_041439695.1 of Vibrio sp. FF266. NCBI lineage: Bacteria > Pseudomonadati > Pseudomonadota > Gammaproteobacteria > Vibrionales > Vibrionaceae > Vibrio > Vibrio sp. FF266. Next base: position 14,114 of record NZ_JBGOOO010000043.1, on the reverse strand, counting down.
TCGTAGCGATAGACCCTTCATTACTACAACATCTGAATACTGTCATGGCGCTTAACGTCATCTCAGGCTTTTCAATCAATGCCGAATTGGAGACATAATATGGATAACAACACAGTCACAAACATGATGGCTCAATACGACAGTTTGATTGAGAAATCACAAGCACTCTTTGTTCCGGTGCTACTGCTATTTTGTCGCCTATGGGTAGCGTGGGTATTCTTTAATTCTGGCCTAACCAAGATAGCGACTTGGGATAGCACCCTTTACTTGTTTGAGTTGGAATACCAAGTGCCACTGTTACCTTGGGAGTTAGCCGCCTACATGGGCACCGCAGCTGAATTGATTCTGCCGGTATTCTTAGCGCTTGGTCTATTAACACGACCTATGGCAGCGGTGCTGTTCGTTTTCAATATCATTGCGGTTGTGTCTTACCCAGTGTTATGGGCGCAAGGCTTCTATGATCATCAGTTGTGGGGATTAATGATTCTTATCGTTGTCGTATGGGGCGCTGGGCCATTCTCACTTGATAGAATTTTGAAAGCGCAGTTTAGAGGTTAGAACGAACTTTCATTCGCACTAAATTGATATACCCCAAAATGCAAAAAACCACTCAATTGAGTGGTTTCTTTTTAACTGGGATAAACTACTTATTCAGAAAAGCTTGTAGCTCTTCAGCAGAGATACCTTGCTCGGCTAGCTCTTTTGCTAGTAGCTGAACCTGCTCACCCTTACGAGACTCTACCACACGCTGAAATTGGTAAATGATGTCTCGCAAAGTATCGATTGGAACTTGTTTTGCCGCACTGCGAATACGCTCTTCACTTTGGTTGCCTAGCTCTTTAAGCAATTTACCAAACATGACCTTTTCAGGTGCATCTTCCATTTGCTCTAAGACGCGCGCCATTTCGTAGGTTGTTAATGACATTACAGTATTTTCCGTTGGGGACTAACGTTTCAATGAGTGACAAATATACCATGTTTTAACGTTTCGCAAACCGCCATTTGTATATTTTGTCACCCTTGAGACTTACGCCTTAGCAAACGTCGTGTGCCACGACTTGCCTGCTTTGCTCGCAAGCACTAACAACGCAGGAACAATAAGGAACATTTGCAGCGCAATCATCACTTGAGACGTTAAATCAAGGCGTTGCATGGTACCAACAAGCAGCCCTGAGCCACTCATTTGGAACAAGCCAAGCAGTGCAGCAGCTGTGCCCGCACGGTCACCGAAAGGTTCAAGAGCCTTACCAGCAGCAGCACCGAGAATCCAAGCAAAACCCACTGAAGACAAGAAGATTGGCAGCATGAATGCAATTGGGCTAGCGTGTTCTGCAAGCACTAACATAATCACGCCCGCTAAACCCAGCGTTGAGATACCAACGACCAGTGCTTTATAGGTACCAAAGCGGTCCATAAATTTAGGTGCAGTAAACGCTGCTGCAATGTTGATGGCCGCATTAACACCAAACCAGAAAGTAAACTCTTTCATGGTCAGGCCTAGGTTTTCCATCAACACAACCGGTGCAGAGGTGACATAAGCGAGAATCACTGCCATCGCCATCAGACACAAGGTTGCGTGGAAAAGGAATGATGGTGTTTTCAATACTGACCAGTATCGCTCAAGCTTGAACACCGCAACCTTTTCTGTCGCAGGGTTAGACTCTTTCATTTGGAAGAATAAGATAGTGCCAACAACGACTGCGAAGCCTGCCATAAAGCTAAAGTTCGAACGCCAACCAAATTGATGAGTTAACCAAGCGCCAAGAATCGGTGCTAGTGCAGGAATAAAGCAAATTGCACCATTGAGGTAACTGATCATACGGCCACTTTTCTCAGGACCAAATAGATCGCGAACCGTCGCAAAGGCTGCTACAGAAGTCGCACAAGCTCCTAAGCCTTGTAGCAGCCGAGCTATTAGCATCATATCAATCGATTGAGCTGCCCACGCCAAGCAAGCACTCAATGCATAGATACTAACACCTCCCAATGCAACGGTTCGACGTCCTAGCTTATCAGCCAAAGGGCCTGCAAATAATTGCCCGACACCCATGGCGAATAAAAACCAAGTAATCGTATCTTGTGCTAGTGCGTGTTCCACGTGAAACGCTGTTGAAATTTGTGGCAGAGCTGGAAGATAAATATCTATAGCCAGAGGGCTAAATAGAACCAGCATTGCCAATAAAGCAACCTGCAGTTTACTTGGGGTTGGAAGCGCGTTAGAAGGCACAAGATTCTCCGAATGAGTTAATTTAGGTGCATAATAACCAACTAAAGATATGAACAAAAATGGCATATACTCATTAGCATTATTCCAAATAGGAAACTCACATGAATATCGAGAAACTATCACGCCTCGACCTCAATCTATTGGTTTGCTTACAGGTGCTGATGGAAGAGCTGAGTGTCACTCGCACCGCACACCGATTATGCTTGAGCCAATCAGCCGTGAGTAAGTCGCTAGCCAAGCTTCGTGAACAATTTAATGACCCCCTTTTTACGCGAAGTGCTCATGGCCTACGACCAACACCGAAAGCTGTTTTCCTCAAGCCTCGGTTAGAAACGTTGATCAACCAACTTGATGTTCTCACTCAGCCTGAGACATTCATTCCCAACAACAGTGACCATAGTTTTCATATTGCTGCCGTTGAGAGTGTTTACCCGCTGATTCTTCCGCACTTCTTACCGGCGATATTTCGACAAGCACCTAAGGTCAATATCAACACCCATGCTTGGACAGAACAAACCTTTAAGAAGCTGCAGCTTGGCGAACTAGATATCGGACTCACTGGCAAAGACATCGACATCAACGATGCGCGTTTAACTATGCTGCCGCCAGACGACATTTGCGAACAAGAGATCTACCGCGACGCACAGATGTGTGTGCTAAGACGCAACCACCCCGCTCTGAATGGTAAATGGGATTTGGAAATCTACCTTGCGCAGCGTCATGTACAAGTAAGGTGTGATGGTAACGACCGCTGGCTGCTCGACTACAAACTGGCTGATCTTGGTCACCAACGTGATATCGCTATTTCTGTTCCAGACTTCAATAGCGCTGCAAGCCTATGTACCTACACCGACTTTGTGTTTACCGCACCAAGCCATTTTACTTACCTCGTCGCTAAGCAACTCGACTTAGTGGTTGTTCCTTTACCAATGGAGTTCCCACCGATGGCATACACTTTGTTTTGGCACCGTGACAGAGAAAATGACCCAGCCTTAACTTGGTTGCGAGATATCATCAAAGAAAAAACTCTGCACCTTAGATAAAAATGGCGTACAGCGTTTGCAGCAAACGAACAAAAGCGCTAGCTTATTGACCTAATAAGTCCCCTCGCATGTATATCGACTGTGAGTGTTAACAAGGACCCTAACAATAAGGATAAACACAGATGCACAATATCACTGCTGAACGCGTTGCTGCGGTTCGAGCTTGGCTTGAAACAAACAACCTAGATGCCGTTATCATTCCACATGAAGACGAATATCTAGGTGAATACGTTCCCGCTCATAACGAGCGACTTCACTGGTTAACAGGTTTCACTGGCTCTGCAGGTGCCACTGTTATCACTCGTGAAACTGCTGCTATTTTTGTAGATGGTCGCTACACCGTTCAGGTTCGTAAGCAGGTACCAGCAGAGTTATTTGAGTATCGCCACCTTATTGAAGAACCGACTTTAGATTGGATCATCAATTCATTGCCACAAGGCAGTAAGGTTGCATTCGACCCACGCATGCACACCGCTGCTTGGTTGAAAGGCGCACAAGCAAAACTAGCGGAGAAAGTTGAGCTAACAACGCTCCCAGCAAACCCAATTGATGAGCTTTGGTCTGATCGCCCTGAGCCTGTCGTGTCTGATGTTCGCCTAATGGCAACAGACGCCGTTGGTCAATCAAGCGAGAGCAAACGCGCTGAAATTGCTGGCTTACTAAAAGCAAAAGGTGCGGACGCCGCTATCCTTACCGAGCTAGACTCAATCTGTTGGTTGCTTAACATTCGTGGCTTGGACGTATCTCGCCTACCTGTTGTGTTATCCAACGCGATCATTCACGCCGATGAAAGCGTCGATTTCTTCCTAGACCCAGCACGCATCCCGGCTGGCTTTGAAGCGCACGTTGGTAATGGTATTCGCGTTTCTCACCCATCAGAGCTTGAAGCGCGCCTTCAATCTTTAGAAAGCAAAAACGTATCTGTCGATTCAGGCACAAGTAATGCTTGGTATACGCTTGTTCTTCAAAACGCTGGCGCTCATCTCATTGAAGCAGCAGACCCATGTCTAATGCCAAAAGCCGCTAAAAACGATACTGAAATTGCCGGCATGAAGGCGTGTCACATTCGTGATGGTGTTGCGATGGTGAAATTCCTATCTTGGATTGATGCAGAAGTCGCGCAAGGTAACCTACACAACGAAGCGGTATTGGCTGACAAAGTACAATCATTCCGCGAGCAAGACCCGACGCTGATGGATCTAAGTTTTGACACCATTTCTGCGGCTGGCGGCAACGCAGCAATGTGTCACTACAACCATGAGAACCAACCTGAACCTGGTCAGCTAGAACTGAATACTCTGTACCTAGTCGATTCAGGCGGTCAGTACTTAGATGGTACAACCGACATCACTCGTACTATCGCGATTGGCCAACCAAGCGACGAAATGATTCAGCAGTTCACATTAGCGCTTAAAGGTCACATCGGCATTGCACGTGCGCGTTTCCCACAGGGTACTCGTGGTTTCCAACTGGATATCCTAGCGCGTCAGCACTTATGGGCAGAAGGCTTCGATTACGATCATGGTACTGGTCACGGTGTTGGTCACTTCCTAAGTGTTCATGAAGGCCCACAAAGCATCTCTAAGAAGCTTATCGACGTACCTCTTGTTGAAGGCATGGTGTTATCAAACGAGCCGGGTTACTACCGTGCTGATGAGTTTGGTATCCGTATCGAGAACCTAGAATTGGTAGTTGAGCTTCCAACTCAAGGTGATTTCTCAGTACTAACGTTTGAGTCGCTAACTCGTTGCCCTATCGATAAGCGCAACATCAATGTTGATTTGCTAACACGACCTGAACTGGCGTGGCTGAACGACTACCATCAGAAGGTATGGAACGACGTTAGCCCATTAGTTGAAGGTGATACATTGGAATGGTTACGCCAATCGACAACTCCATTGGCTCACGCTTAATGCTTCGCTAAGCGCTTAACTGAACCAAAAAACTTGCTCGGTTAATAAGTTAAATAGCAAATAGCAAAACGGCTACCCAAGGGTAGCCGTTTTTATTTGCCTGTATCATTACATCGATGTTTCACGTGGAACATCAACCAATATGTTGATTAACCAGAATAGGCACTGTGCCAGTCTCGCCACACCGGGTCGAAACCACGCTGACGAATCATCGACTCGACATCAGCAGCACTTCTCTCATCACTGATCTCAAACTGCTCAAGCTCTTCTTCACCCGAAGCATAACCACCAGGTTGGGTTTTAGAAGCCGCAGACATACTCGTGATCCCCAATGGCAACACATTGTCGCGAAAGGTTGCCGATTCGCGAGTAGAAAGGGATAGCTCGACCTCAGGATTCAAGAGTCGATATGCGCAGATAAGCTGAACCAATTGTTTGTCGTTCATGACTGATTTAGGCTGTAATCCTCCACTAGAGTCTCCACCCTCACACGGACGAAGACGCGGGAATGAAATTGAATAGCGAGTCTGCCAATAAGTGCGCTCTAGGTAATCTAAGTGAGCAGCAACAAAAAAGCAGTCGGTTCGCCAATCTTCCAAACCAATCAAGGCACCAATACCTATCTTATCGATCCCCGCTTTTGCCAAGCGATCTGGGGTTTCAAGACGGTATTCAAAATCCATTTTATTGCCACGTAGATGATGCTCAGCGTAAGTTCTTGGCTGATAAGTCTCTTGGTAAACCATAACAGCATCTAGACCGAGAGTTTTAAGCTCTGCGTAATCATGTTGATCAAGCGGCTGCACTTCCATCGCTAGGTAGTTGAATTGCTTTTTGATATTCGGCAACACCTGTCGAAAGTAATTCATCCCGACCTTAGTTTCATGTTCACCGGTGACTAACAAAACGCTATCGAACTTCATCTTTTTGATAGCCGCACTTTCGGCATCAATTTCATCCAAAGTAAGCGTGCGACGTTTGATACGGTTCTCCATTGAGAAGCCACAATACGTGCACGCATTCGCACATAGGTTCGAGAGGTACAAAGGAATGTAAAGCGACATTGTCTTGCCAAATCGCTTACGAGTTAGCGCCAACGACTGTTGTGCCATCTGTTCTAAGTAAGGTTCTGCCGCCGGAGAGATCAGAGCCTTAAAGTCTTCTAAGTCACGTTTGGGTTTACTCAGAGCACGTTCAACATCCGCTGACGTTTTACTGAAGATAGACATACCAATGTCATCCCAGTTGAGCTGTTTAAATCGATCAACAAACGTCATAGGTACACTACTCGTCTAGAAATGAAGTTAACGGGCTCGAAGCAACCGCGTGAGATACTTTTCCTGCAAGCCCAGCAAGGTAAGCCATACGCCCCGCTTCAACTGCCAGCTTAAAAGCAATCGCCATATCAACGGGTTGTTGAGAAGCCGCAATCGCCGTATTCACTAACACAGCGTCTGCGCCCATTTCCATTGCACGAGCAGCATGCGATGGCGCGCCTATGCCTGCATCCACAATCACAGGGACATTCGCTTGGTCGATAATGATCTCTAAGAAGTCTGCCGAAGCGATACCTTTGTTTGAACCAATAGGCGCACCTAACGGCATAACCGCAGCGCAACCCACCTCTTCCAAGCGCTTACACAAAACTGGATCGGCATGGCAGTAAGGCAACACAACAAAACCATCTTTAACCAGTTGCTCAGCGGCTTTAAGCGTCTCAATTGGGTCTGGCATCAAGTACTTTGGATCTGGGTGAATTTCCAGTTTAAGCCAGTTTGTGCCTAGCGCTTCACGAGCCAAATGCGCAGCAAAGACGGCATCTTTTGCACTCTTCGCCCCAGAGGTATTCGGTAGCAAGTTCACGCCAGCATCAATGATTGGTTGTAAAATGTCGTCTTGCTCAGAGCGAATATCAACTCTCTTAAGCGCCATAGTTGCCAATTGCGAACCTGAAGCCTCGATAGCACTCGCCATCAATTGCTTATTGGCGAACTTACCCGTTCCAGTGAAGAGTCGAGATTGAAACGTCTTATCAGCGATAGTTAACATGGTTAGCCTCCTGCAATGGCTTGGAAAAGAGATATAGCGTCGCCTTCATTAACGACTGTTTGTTGCCACTGGCTACGCGGGACAACCGCATTATTGATTGCAAACACACAACCTAGATCAGGTAATGCTAGAACTTGGATAATGTCCGCTAGAGACGACGAGTGTGCTACTTGTTCTGATTGTTCGTTTATCGAGATCGTTATATGGCTCATTGGATTTCTTCTTCTAAATGCTTAACTACAGACGCACTGCACACAGGACATTCACTATCTTGAGTGACCATAAGGTTTTGCCAATTCATCGTCTGGCCATCGAACAGTTTGAGTTGATGTGTTGCGACCTGAAACTCACCACGAGCTAGACGTTGAATAGCAGCCAAAGCTTGAAGGTTACCTATGGTGCCAACAACTGGGCCTATGATGCCGCTATCGCTACAACGAGTCGTTTGTGGATGATGTCTGAACGGGAACAAGCAGTGATAGCACCCTTTCTGATTCTGATAATCAAATACAATAAATTGGCCTTTCCAGCCAATTGCAGAACCAGAAATTAAAGGGGTCTTCGCGCTGAAACATGCTTGGTTAACCTGCTGGCGTGACTCGAAGTTGTCAGTACAATCCAACACTAAGTCAGCTAGCATCACTTCAAGCTCAAGCTGACTTTCACTCATTCGTTGATTGATGGTTCTTACTTGGCTGCGACCATTGAGCTCACTCAGTTGTTGCTTCAACGCTTCAACCTTAGGCGAACCTAACTGATTTTCCCTGAACGCGACCTGTCGTTGTAGGTTCGATGAATCGACACAATCATCATCGACCAGCACGATCTTTCCAACACCAGAAGCAGCCAGGTAAAGAGCCGCAGCATTACCTAAGCCACCACAACCGATTATCAACACATGACTATTTAGTAGGTTGCGTTGCCCTTGCTCACCCACTTCAGGTAACGCAATTTGTCGTTGATAACGAATGAATTCAAAGTCACTCAGCATAGCTAGGCTCCTGCATAACCTCTTCCTTAAGAGTTGGAGATTTAGGTGCCATGAGTTGTTCGAAAAATTCGATCACTTTCTGTGGGTCTTCAGCCAATGTAATCGCACGTACCACCGCCAAACTCGATACCCCACACTCCCACACCTGCTCAGCTGTCGATTGGTCAATACCGCCAATAGCAACCGTCGGATAACCAGTGAGTTGGTCTGTGTATGGGATAGTATCAATCAGCTGTTGATACAGAGATAAACGAACTAAACCTTGAGGCTTTGATGGCATCTGTTTAGTTGTTGTTGGGAAGATATGCCCTAGCGCAATATAGCTTGGGTTGATTTGAACAATGCGGAGCAACTCGTAATAGCCATGAGTCGAGAGACCGATCTTGATACCTGCTTGGCTCAACTGTGAGAGGTTTGACTCTTCAATATCCTCTTGCCCCAAATGAACACCAAACGCGTCATGCTTGAGTGCAAGCTGCCAGTAATCATTGATAAAAACCTGAGCGTTATGCTCTCGACCAAGCTCGATTGATCGCGCGACTTGTTGTTCTAAGTCCGCTTGCTGCGGGTTTTTAATACGCAGTTGAACAGTGTTGATTCCAAGCTTGAGCAACCTTTCGATCCACTCAACATCATCAACCACAGGGTATAAACCTAGACTATTCTTACCCAGATCAGGAAAAGAAAGCACTGTCCCTTGATTAGCCCAACCAACGCTTATATTCAATCGTTGATCTTCAAGAGCTGGAATTGGAAAGTTTTGGTAATGTGCTGGCCATGTTCCACGTGAAACATTGGACGATGCGCGAGCTAAAACCAATGCGTCTTCTAATGGGAACTCCAACGCCAACAAAGTAAGTAACCAGGCAAAGTGGCCGTGATTATCTAACTCCTGATGAGCTGTAGTGTCACTCTTGATAGCACGATTAGTATCCCGGTGTGACCAGATATCCAGTACAGCTGAAGCATCTGAGACACCGATGTAGATGGTATTCGGAGTTTGTGTAAAGGCATCACAAACGTCAGTTAGCGCGACTGAACTACTGTAATCAACAACGTGGTTCAGTTCCGCTAGCTGACACTCCGCCAATGAATCAACATCATGAGCAAAGCCAATAGATAACGTCTGCTGAGTGTCAACGATAGAGAAGTATTGAGTTGGGCTTACACCCAACTCAACTGCATCGGTTGCCAAGCCTTGTCGCTTAGCAACCAATAGACAGTTCTGCACCTCTCCCGTTAACTCAATATTTTGAGATGGGATGAGTATCTTCACTGTCATTATTCCTCTAATTGAGCTTCTTTTGCACCCACTGCAGGGTGATAAAGTTCAGAGCCAGTATCACGGAACTCTTGTGATTTCTGACGCATCCCTTCCAACGGGTTATCTAGCATCTTAATCTCGATAGCCTGATCCGCGGCTACTTGTTCTGTATCTTTCGCATATTCTCGGACTTCCTGAGAGATCTTCATCGAGCAGAATTTTGGTCCACACATTGAGCAGAAGTGAGCAACCTTACCGGATTCTTGTGGCAGAGTTTCATCATGGAAAGAACGTGCTGTTTCAGGGTCTAAAGCTAGATTAAATTGGTCTTCCCAACGGAATTCAAAACGTGCTTTAGATAATGCATTATCTCGGATTTGTGCGCCTGGGTGCCCTTTCGCAAGGTCAGCAGCGTGTGCAGCAAGCTTGTATGTAATCAGGCCGGTCTTCACATCTTCTTTATTTGGTAGACCTAAATGCTCTTTAGGTGTGACATAACAGAGCATCGCACAGCCGTACCAACCAATCATGGCCGCGCCAATTCCAGAGGTAATATGGTCGTAACCAGGGGCAATATCCGTCGTCAGTGGACCTAAAGTATAGAAAGGCGCTTCATGGCAGTGTTCTAACTGCTCATCCATATTCTCTTTGATTAGATGCATTGGCACATGACCTGGGCCTTCAATGATCACCTGCACGTCGTATTCCCAAGCGACTTTAGTCAACTCACCTAGAGTACGTAACTCCGAGAATTGAGCCTCATCATTGGCATCTGCAATAGAACCCGGGCGTAGGCCATCACCCAATGACAGGGCAACATCGTACTTTGCACAGATCTCGCAGATCTCGCGGAAGTGAGTATAAAGGAAGCTCTCTTGGTGGTGCGCAAGACACCATTTCGCGATAATAGAACCACCACGAGAAACAATGCCGGTGACACGTTTAGCTGTCATCGGAACGTAGCGAAGCAACAAGCCTGCGTGGATAGTGAAATAATCAACACCCTGCTCTGCTTGTTCAATTAAGGTATCGCGCATCACTTCCCAGTTAAGGTCTTCGGCTACGCCATTCACTTTTTCAAGGGCTTGATACATAGGAACCGTACCGATTGGTACAGGGCTGTTACGTAAGATCCATTCGCGAGTCTCGTGAATATTACGGCCGGTGGAAAGGTCCATTACGGTGTCGCCACCCCAACGAGTTGACCATACTAGCTTCTCAACTTCTTCTTCAATCGAAGAGCTTACTGAAGAGTTACCGATATTAGCGTTCACTTTCACTAAGAAGTTTCGGCCAATAATCATCGGCTCGGATTCAGGGTGATTAATGTTCGACGGAATTATAGCTCGGCCTTCAGCGACTTCTTTACGCACGAACTCAGGGGTGATTTCTTTCGGCAGGTTTGCGCCAAAGTTATGGCCAGGGTGTTGGTGGTTCAGCTGCTCATCAGCAAATTTCTGACGTCCCATGTTCTCACGTATCGCAATGTACTCCATCTCAGGAGTAATAGTCCCCTGACGAGCATAGTGCAGCTGAGTAACACATTGATCGCCAGTGGCGCGACGAATTCTAGGCAGATTACCGTAACGAAGGTCGTCTAGAGTTTCATCTTCTAAACGCTCTTTGGTGTAGACAGAACTTACATCGTCTAACAGTTCTGTATCACCACGCTCTTCAATCCATTGCTCTCGTAACTTAGGAAGGCCACTGTAAAGGTCAATTTCGTGCATAGGGTCAGTATAAACACCAGAGGTGTCGTATACATGAATTGGCGCATTAGGTTCGAATACAGGATCTTTTTTGGTACCACCAACAAGGCTATCTGCTAGTGATATTTCTCGTACAGGGACTTGAATGTCCTCGCGAGATCCGTGGATGTAAGCTTTTTTTGAATTTGGATAAGGTTGCACGGATAAAGAATCAATGAAATTCTTCGCTTCCAGTCTTGCTTGTTTACGACTCGACATAGCATTTTTCCTTGGCTTTTAGCCATTATTTATAGGGATAAAAATGCTTGACGGATAAGATGCTACAAGAGGGATCACAGCAAGAAAATGCAGTTGTGATCTGGAGATAGATCTCTAGAAGGATTCTAGTTAGATATCTACTCTTGTTCCCTTCGCAGGTATTAGCCTGATCAGGTTCAACGGATCCCGAGTTAACGGTCTCAGCCATATGGCACTCCGACAAGTACAATCGAGTATATAAAAACGGCTTGGATAAACCAAGCCGAGTTGTTAACAAATCGTAAGAAAGTTTTAAGACTTTATCAGAAGTTGGAAGCCGATCCATGCGGCTGAAATACTGAGAACCACATTGAGCAGTACATTGAGCCCCATCTTGAAAAACGCACCCTGCTGCATAAGAAGCACGTTATCCATCGAAAACGTAGAAAATGTCGTCAGGGCTCCAAGGAAACCAAGACCGATAATTTGTCTCCACGGCTCCGTCGCAACCATCTCATTTTCAAACGCGGCGATGAGCAATCCCATAATCAGAGAGCCAATTACGTTAACAGTCAGCGTACCGTAAGGAAAACCACGCCCTAACATCACAACGCATAACTCGGAAATCAAGTAACGTGAACAAGCACCAAACGCGCCACCGATGGCGATAAAACCTAGAATAGATAACTGACCCATGAATCCTCCCAAACAATAATCCCTATATTCTAGCTTTAACGCCGATAAAAGCGAGGGTAGAAACTAAGAATGCATGCGCAAATATTAAACGTTACAGGTGTCACTTAACTTCAATATATCCCATCAAACCCGTTTTCATGTGTTCTATAACATGACAGTGATACATCCAGCGGCCAGGGTTGTCGGCTACAAATGCAGCTTTAGCTCGGCCATTTTTTCCAAGTAACACTGTATCGGTATGGAAAGGTTCTTCAACTTTCTTCCCGTCAAGTTCGAGTACTGTAAAAGTATGTCCATGAATATGGATAGGATGATGGTATTGAGTGACGTTCTTTAGATCGAATATATAGGTTTTTCCCAGATCTAAAGTCGCCAAAGGTTCAGGGATATTATCTTTGCTCATCCCCTCCCATGCTCGTTTATTAGTTAGCCAAAACTTAGGCATAGATTTTCCATCTTTGGATACTGGAGAAACCGCCCCTTCCCATTCAAATAAAAAGTCAATTTCTTCTGCATTAACCAAATCTAAGTTGGGCACAGGATTAAGGGGTAAAGAAGGTAGAGAGCGATTCTCAACAAGGGTTGAATCTACAACCTCGAACTCACACAAAGAGAAAGGAAAGCGTCCTTTCATTTGAAGGACGCTCACTCGCCCACCGGCTTTGGGTGCTATCAATCCAATATCCACTCGCATCCCTGGGCCAATTTTATGTTGAGTCAGTTTATAAGGCGTTTTTACAGGGTTACCATCAATGGCAATCACCCATGCCTCTGCCCCTTCGACAGCAATAGGGTAAGTGATCGTATTATCGACATTTGCGATACGCAGCCTGGTCGTTGCATGTTGTTTTAACTGATAGGCAGGCTCATGTATTCCATTAACGCTACTCCACTCTCCTGGCGTACCCATACGGGCACTGAGTCGTGGGATCATTAGATCTTTCCATTGGCCTTTCTTATCTATATGCCAATGCTTAAGCGTCAGTGCGTGTTCTTCATCAAACGGCACTGGGATACTCTCCTCTACGATAATAAGACCAACCAAGCCCATACCAAGCTGTTTAACGCTATTCATATGTGGGTGATACCAAAACGTACCAGCATCTGGTGGCGTAAATTCATAAATAAATGTTTCACCAGGCATGATCGGTGGTTGGCTTAAGAAAGGTACTCCATCCATTCCGATAGGAATCCTTAAACCGTGCCAATGAATAGTCGTCGGTTCTGATAGCTTGTTGGTAAAACGGATTGTTACCTTCTCCCCCTGGCGACACCGAATCGTTGGCGCTGGAATCTGACCATTAAAGCCTAGAATATTAGTCTCAAACCCCGTCACGATTTCAGCGGTTGAAGGCTCTGCCGTTAGGTCATAAACATACTTTCCTTGCTCATCAACCGCCCGTTTCATTGAGCAAGCGGGAAGTACAGTGAGTGCAGATATAGCGAGAGATGATTGAATAAACTTACGACGGGAGATATCCATATTTGTTGCCTTTTAGTAATAACGACTAAAATGTAACAAAATATTGATAACAGTTCTCATAAAGAAGCGTAGTTTGTGCTGTTGGTTGTTTATAAAAGAGGCTGGGATAAGTAAGCACTTACACTTTTAAGGCCAGATTTTATTAAAAGTAGGAATTGTCGACTAAAAATAGAACAAATAGAAAGCAAAAAAGCCTCAGCATTTCTCCTGAGGCTTAGTATATGGAAAGGTTGGAGGTTTCGACTCCCAACACGCGCTGTTTTAGTAAGTCGGAGAATCCGCTACTTTACTAATAGCGTATATTGGATTCAGAAAGCAAAAAGGATCTAGCATTTCTGTTGAGGCTTAGTATATGGGAGGAGTGGAGGTTTAACTCCCAACATGCGCTATTTTGGTAGGTCGGGGGATCCGCTGCTCTGCTAATGGCGTATATTGGCTTCAGAAAGTAAAAAGGCTCTAGCATTTCTGCTAGAGCCTTAAATATGGCAGGGGTGGAGAGATT
>NZ_JBGOOO010000042.1:0-37150 GCF_041439695.1 Vibrio sp. FF266 | reverse complement strand
GCATCAGTCGTAGAGCCAAGCAAGTTGAGGTCTCATTTAAGACTAAAGCGAGAGGAGCGATACAACACCTAGCCATTGATGCAACTGGCCTTAAGGTTTATGGCGAAGGTGAATGGAAAGTCAAAAAACACGGGACGGATGGCAAGCGGAGAGTCTGGCGAAAGCTGCATATTGCAGTTGATACAAGCACTCATGAGATCATTGCCGCCGAGCTAAGTTTATCAACGGTTACAGATGGTGAAGTACTCCCGAACCTACTGAAACAAACACGTCGAAGCATCCTTGAGGTGTCTGGTGATGGCGCTTACGACACGAGAGCGTGTCGCGCTGCTATTAAGATGAAGCGAGCCGTTGCGCTTATTCCCCCAAGAGAAGGGGCAGCCTTCTGGGAGCGTGGTCATCCTCGAAATCTCGCCGTGGGTTGCCAGAAATTATACGGCTCAAATAAGTATTGGAAAGAGCGGTATGGATACCACAAACGTTCACTCTCAGAAACAGCGATGTATCGAGTTAAACAGTTGCTAGGAGGGAAACTGAGCTTAAGAAATTACAATGCCCAGGTGGGTGAAACTTACGCGATGATAAAAGCGTTGAACAAGCTTACTGGGTTAGGTATGCCTGAAACTTGTCGTATTGATTAAGAAATACGCGAAACGGGGTAGTTCTATCTTTAAATTTAATTACGCAACAAAGCCCACCGATAGACCAAGTTAATCAATCAGTACTTTGGTCTCTTATACGGAATTTTCCGTAGTTTGCCCCCATTACCATATGCCGATTCACATAACAGGGTAATACCAGTTGAGCTTCATAATATATGGCAGCAACATAGACGGAATGTAAAAAAGAAAAAATTCCGCCTATAAAGCGTTGGTTGCTTTGAGGTTGTGAAAACTACAGATGAATAATCGGGTTGGTTAAAATGTACGGTTCTGAGCAAACGAAAGCGTTCTGTTGCAATTGCAAAGAGATCACCCTCCACAAATATGAAAGCTTCTCGCAACCAAAAAAATCCAGTGCGTCGAAATCAGCAGGTTTTTTCTCAGGCTTTTTTGCATCAGTTGCCAGTGCATTGATGGAGGGCGAAGCTACAGGTGACTATAAGTGCACAGTTTGTGGCACTAATCTTCATACACCAGACAACATGAATTAGTCCTGATAATCGGTACTGAGCTACGAAATGTAAAGTTTCGCAACTAACAAGCGTTTATGGTTTCAAGATATTAATTCTAATCTATATCGAGCGCGTTAGCTCTTAAGCTCTAACGCGTTTCTGTCCAGAACCGATACAGTCAGCACTTTCAAACACGAAAGTACCCCAAAGTTTCTCAGCTCCGCCAAATCGACATCCTTGAATGATCTAGAATAAACCTAATTAATCTAATCCATGTGCTTTAGAAATTATGCGTAGGTTTTCCAATGAGGTTGAAGCTAGAGCTGCTTTTTTTATGCTTGCCTTCTCCCCTTTTTGTTGTACTTTGATTATCAATAACTCGTTTATTAAACAGGGAAGAGATATGAGTGAATCATTTTTTCAAAAAAAGGCTTTTAGTCCAGTATGTGTTGGGGCATCTTTTGCTGATACATTTCCCCCATTTCCTGACGGAACAATATTTATTAATCTTAAAAAGGAAAAAAGCCGATGGTTAATTGTAGATGATGGAGAACTGCAATCTTTCGATGGAAAATTATCGAAAAAACCAATGGAGGCTATTCAGTTTCTGAATAAATTAAGTACCGAAGGAAAAGGATGGGCGACTTGCAAAGATATTGAAGTCATCTTCACTAGTGTGGAAAAAATTAGGATTACGGAGATCTAATGTTGTTTCGATTTATCTTTTTTTTATTGCCTTTGTTGTTGGCTGGCTGTGTTCTCACTCCAAAATCTGCTGAAAATATGACTACCGCCAAGCTATGTTCAGAGGCTGCTTATGACGCGAATAGAGACGTTGCGTTTGCAGAGTTAGAGCGTCGAGGTGTAACTTTTAGTAATAATGAGCAATGCAAGATCATTTATGTTACTAAAATGCAATCATTTTCAGGGCAACAGCAAGCTGGTGCAATGCTCTTACTTGGCTCTCAATTATGATGATTATTTGTCTAACTTAACGTCACTTAATGCGCCCAAAAAAATTTATCTTTCGGGCTAACGCAAGTAGACTGTTCGTCATAGCTCATTTTACATTATCTATACTGATTTATGATTTGCTAATTTAGCGAAGTCACTGGTTCGTTCTTGTCCAAAAATGAGTTAGCAATCTTTAAACAAATCTTTAAACAACCCCCTCATACCCCAACACCGCCAAAAATGCATCCAAATACTGCTCTATAGTCAAATCCGCAGAAACGGGCGGCAGCTCTACGGTAATACACGGTAGGTTTCTTTCTTGGCACCAAGTGCCGAATGAGCCTGGGGTTTCGTAATCAACGTCTTCTACGAGTGGTAGGTTGAACTGCTTGCCTAACCAAGAGGCGAGTTCGGATTGAGCTGGGTCATCGACCATGGCGAGTGGTTCGTGGAAAGAGATGACGAACTTGGGTTGGCGTTGCTCAATGAGGTTGATGAGCGACTGCACTTCCGGTTCAAGCAGATCGGCTTGCCCCGTTTTTACTTTTACATCTCTGACTGGGGTGTGAGAACTCCAGCGATAGACGGTGCCGTTTTCTGTCCAGTTTTTAGTCGGAAAGGCGCGGTTGAGATCGACTTGATTTGCGTTAGCGCGAGTGCCAAGCTGGTTGCCGTCTGGGTTCATCGACAGGATTACATCGTGTCGTAAGTTGGCAGCAGGTAAGCTTCTTAGCGCGCAAGACAAACCTGCGATAGAAGCGGTTTCATCGCCGTGTGTGCCTGCTAAAATCAGCCCGCGAGATTCGCTTTCTATTTGTGCGGGGAAGTAGAGTAAGGGTGCACCCAACACCGATTTTCCATATGACAGCGGCTTTATCGAAAACGCAGCTCTTTCCGTTCTTGGAATTAAACTCACCTTAATCTCCTGATTGATCAAGTAGTATCAAAGTGTCACTACTATTTAGATGACCTCTATTAAATAAACCATAGCGTCAAAACTCGTCAACCGTCGCATTGTTAATTTTATTACTTTGCTTCAAAGATAGGCTAGGAGAGCAAAAAAACATGGATTTTAAAAAACATTCAACGGCTTTACTCATTTCATCTTTATTGACCCCTTTTATCTCAGTGACTGCCGTTGCTGAAACCTTACCTGCTGGTGTTTCACTGGCAAAAGACCAACATTTGGTGCGAGCCAATGATGCAGAAGCTGCGACACTCGATCCGGCAAAGGCAGAAGGCTTGCCTGAAATGCACATTCTACGTGACCTGTTTGAAGGTTTAGTGATCCAAGACCGCGATGGCAACATCACTCCAGGTGTCGCGGAATCTTGGGAAACCGAAGACAACCAGACGTTTGTATTCCACCTGCGTAAAGACGCGAAATGGTCGAATGGCGATCCGGTGACAGCCGATGATTTCGTGTATGCGATAAGACGCGCGGTCGACCCAAAGCTTGCTTCGCCAAATGTGTGGTATCTCAAGCTAACTCAAATCAAAAATATCGCTGATGTGGCAGAAGGTAAGAAGCCTGTTGAAGAGCTCGGTATCTCGGCGGTTGATAAGCACACGGTGAAGTTCGAACTCGATAGCAAAGTTCCATACTTTGTGGCGATGACAGGCCACACTTCAATGATGCCCGTTCACAAGGCAACGCTAGAAAACAGCGATAAGCCGTGGAGCGATCCGAAGCAGTTTGTTGGCAATGGTGCGTTTGTTTTAGGCGAGTGGGTGGTGAACGAACGCATTGAACTGGAGAAGAACCCTAACTATTGGGACAGTTCAGATACGCACTTAACCCAAGTGACTTACATTCCGTTTGAGAACCAGAATGCGTCGATTAATCGCTATGCGGTGGGCGAGGTCGATATTACGTCTGATGTGCCGACACACATGGCGCAGCAGCTAAAAATGAAATATCAAGACGCGTATACAGCGGTACCTTTATTGTGTACTTACTATTACGCGTTCAATACCACGCGCCCTCCGTTTGATGATGCGCGAGTGCGTAAAGCGGTGTCTTATTCCATGATGCGCAATGTGATTACTAATGGAGTGACTCAAGTAGGTAACTTACCAGCTTATACCTTTGCTCATGAATACACGGCAGGTTTTGATGCCACTCAACCTGAGTACAGTACATGGATTCAAAGGGACCGTGACCAAAAGGCGAAAGAGTTGCTGAAAGAAGCCGGATACGATGCTTCTAACCCGCTAGATTTTAAATTGCTTTACAACACCAGTGAATCGAATAAGTCGATTGCGGTGGCGATTGCATCTATGCTGAAAAGCAATCTAGGCGCGCAAGTTGAGTTGGAAAACCAAGAGTGGAAGTCTTACTTAGTGTCACGTCGACAAGGTGATTTTGATGTGATGCGAGCGTCTTGGTGTGGTGATTACAATGAAGCGTCGACCTTCTTAAGCCTTCTGCGTTCTGAATCTTCAGGTAACTTTGCTCGTTACAACAACGACAAGTACGACTCAGCAATGGATAGCGCATTGGCTGCAACTAATGAGCAAGAACGCCAAGGTTTCTATGACCAAGCGGAGCAGTTACTGGCTGAAGATATGCCGATCGCGCCAATCTACTACTACATGCAGGCTCGTCTAGTGCGACCAAGTGTTGGCGGCTTTGCGAAGAATAACGTTGAAGGCCGCATCTATTCTAAGGATCTTTATATCAAGCAGTAAAAAGCTTTGAACATTATATAAATATAAATCCCCATTCGCTGACAAGGCGAATGGGGTAGGGGGTAGTAATTTTATCTTCTAACTTGTTTCAGGCTTTAAATAGCCACCATGTCCGCGGCTTTCTTCATCGCTTCCTTGGTTGAACACTCAATCACGTTCGCGTTAGCAAAGCGGTGAGCGTCTTTCACTTGAATATCGTGAGCCAAGATAACCAGTCTCGCGTTCGCTACATCTAGGTCGCTGATGCGGTTCTGAATACCGTTTTGACCTTGAGTTTCTACCTTAATCTTAAGGCCTGCTGCCAAGCCTGCTTTTTCCAGTGCTTTCGCTGCCATGAAGGTGTGTGCAACACCAGAAGGGCAACATGTTACGGCTACGATGTCGTACTCGCCTTCGCCTGCTACAGGAGCTGTTTGAGCTTGTACTGGCGCTTCAACCATGTCTTCTTCTGTTTCAACCGCTACTGGCTTCCAGAAGCCAACGATAACCGCCGTAGTTAGTGAACCTAGCGCAATACCGACCACGTACATTGGAATGTTACTTGATACTGGTGCTGTGATTAGGCCGCCCCAAGGTGAGTGTAGTAGAACGTCTGTCATGAAGCCGAATACACAGCCCACGATACCACCGGCAACGATTGAAGGAAGTACGCGCATTGGGTCATTCGCTGCGAATGGGATAGCACCTTCAGAGATACCGATAGAACCCATGATTGCTGCTGCTTTACCTGCTTCTTGCTCCTGTTTAGAGAACTTGTTTTTGAATAGGAAAGTCGCCAATGCCATACCTAGAGGTGGTGTACAAATCGCGATGCCTACACCGCCCATTAACCAAGGTTGAGTGTCTACTTGAGTTTGAGCAAATAGCGTTGCTACTTTGTTGATAGGGCCGCCCATATCAAACGCCGTCATACCACCAAGGATTGTGCCCAGAACCATCTTAGACGCGCCAGCCATTGAAGCTAGGAACTCGTTCATTGAAGACATGAACAGTTTGATTGGCTCACCAATGCCCCACAGTACGATGCCGGCAGAGATTAACGTGCCTAGAAGCGGGTAGATAAAGTAAGCACCTAGCGCAGTCATGTTGGTAGAAAGTGGGATTTTCTTAAGTTGGAACACCACGCCACCGGCGATAAAGCCAGCCACGATACAACCAAGGAAGCCGCCGCCCATGTCAGCCATGATGCCAGAAGAGATCATCGCAGGTGCCAGTGCTGGTTTATCTGCAATTGAGTAACCAATAAAGCCGCCAAGAATGATTGGGAAAAGAACAAGGCCTTTGATACCGATATTAGAGATGTCTGCTAGCAGGCCGTCTGCAGGTACAGCACCTTTGCCTGATGCCATTACCGCTAAAGCCAATAGAACACCACCGGCTACGATGAAAGGCAGCATGTGTGATGTACCGAAAAGCAGATGGCCTTTCATGGTACTGAGGATTTTTTTATAGTCGCTACTACTATTTTTATTGCTAGTATTGGTAGCTTGATTTGCTAGGGTACTCATAATTTTCTACGCCTTATGAATTAATTAAAATATTAAGGATTTGATGTTCATCTTTTGCGTTATGGATATTCTGGATAAATTCATCGCTGAATTTTCCAAACAGTTCTTGTAGTACATAAATATGATGGTCAGCACCGTTGTCTGGTGATGCGATCATAAAAAATACGGTTGGGTTGATGCCGTCTTCATCGCCATACTCAATGCCTTCACGCTTAACACCGACAGCGATTGCCGGCTCAGTGACAGCCTTGCTTTTTGAGTGTGGGTAAGCGATGCCGTCCATAGAAGTGATGCTTTGAGATTCACGAATTTCGATGTCTGCCAAGAAGGCTTCTTTATTACTGATTCGGTTGTTTTCAAATAACATGCCTGCCAATTCTTCAAACAGTTCTTTTTTATTATTCGCTTGAAGGTTGTTATTAATTAAGTTGACGTTGGTTAGCTGTGTGATCATTTATTAACTCATTCACTATTGAAGTTCTTGAATTAAAATTAATGGATTAACCCGATTCGCGAAATAGCAAATAAAAGCCCTTCACTGTACATTTGTATCCAGCAAAATTAAGTGTGATTTGCATCATTAATGCAGTGTGAGATGGGTCATATTTGATGGCATCTTGATTATGTTTTTGACACGCTAATAAGCTTCGTCAGAAACAAAAATGCCCCGCAAAGCAGGGCATGATCAGTGTTTGTATTTACTCGGGAGAGCTAGATTTACTTTGTAGAGCTAGCTGTAAGCTCGCGCGACACGTCCAACGCAATCGAGTTTGTAGCTCTCTGCGTAAGCCGGAATGAACACCGACTGGCCTTTCTCTATCACGCAGGTTTCGCCACATTGGTGAGTGAGTACCATAGATTCGTCAAGCGGCAATAGGATCTCGGCACCTTCGGTAGTGATCTGTCGCTGATTTGAGTTTTGCACGATAGAGAACTTAAAATCTTCGACCGGAATTTGGTATTCCATCACATCACCTTGCTCTATCGGGCTGAGCAGTAATCTATCCGCAGGCTTTTCATTAAATCGAGTACAAGAAACCAGTTCGTTCACGTCCATGTACTTAGGCGTTAACCCGGCACGCAGCACATTGTCTGAGTTCGCCATGATCTCTAAGCCTGTACCCTTGATGTAAGCATGGGGAGTCTCAGCGTCTAGATACATGGCTTGCCCCGGCTTTAGGGTAATCACGTTCAATAACAGCGGAGCAAACAGGCCGACATCACCTGGGTATTGATCTTCCAGTTCTGAAATCAATTGGAATACAGGTGTATCTGAAAGCTTCGCCTTCACCAGCAACATGGTCAGCGCCATGCCTTTTTGTTCTCCTTGCAAAGACAATAAGCTCGCGAAGAAGCTCGCTAATCCATTGGGAGTTTGGTCGCCCTCTAGGTCATTGACCATCGAATGCAGCTCTGGAATATCAAGGTAATGGAAGTGCTCAAGAATCTCGCTGATTGATCTAAAACCATTCATCGCGGTGTAGTCGGTTAATGCATACACCAGTTCTGGCTTGTGATTAGGATCCTTGTAGTTACGGTTACCCGCTGTCATTGGAATGCCTTGTTGCTCTTCTAGTGCATATCCAGATTCCGCTTGTTGCTTGTTCGGGTGTACTTGAACAGACAGCGCTTTCTCTGCTGCTAACACCTTAAACAGATACGGAAGTTCACCAAAACGGCTCGCGACTTTCTCACTTAGAAACAGGTTTAGGTTCTTAGAAATCAAGCTAGACAATGTGGTCTGCTGCCCGTTGTCGTTCACCATTGAGCAGCCATTCGGGTGAGCGCCCATCCAGATCTCCGCTTGTGGCTCACCTGATTGGTTATCAATACCAAACAGGTGGCTAAACGAAGAAGGGCTACCCCATGCGTAGTTTTGAATCACGTTAGTCATAGGGTAGAAAAAGCGTTGTACGAACGAGTCGTTCGCTAAAGAAAAATCAGACATCGAAATCACCATGAAGGGAAACATGGCTTGAGCTGTAATCGACTTATTCGTTGTTAAAAGTATTAGTTACTAAAAACAGTAGGGTCGAAGGGCTCAAGCCATTGGAGTTGAAATGGCTTAAGCCGCTGCTGTTGTTAACTTGGCTTTACGTAGATTTTTAAGCGCGATACAAGTAACCGCAGTTACGCCCGCGCCAGATGCCATGCACAGCAGTGCTAGCATTGGGTAGTTCATAGCGCCAAGTAGAGCGACTACTGGACCACCGTGCGCAACGCTGTTGGTGATACCAAATGAGAACGCCATAACAGCCGCTGTCATTGAGCCAAGTACGTTGGCAGGGATAACCGACATTGGATCTTGAGCTGCGAAAGGAATCGCACCTTCAGAGATACCCACTAAGCCCATCGCGCCTGCTGCTTTACCTGCTTCAATTTCAGAAGATTCGAACAGGTCGAACTTGCGGCCAAGTCTGGTTGCGATGGCCATACCCAGTGGAGCCACAGGAATTGCACACGCCATCGCACCCATGAATTGAGTTTGACCGCTGGCAATCATGCCGACTGAGAATAGGAACGCTACTTTGTTGAATGGGCCGCCCATATCGAAACCAGCCATACCACCCAGTACGATGCCAAGCAGAACCACGTTGCCTGTACTCATGCTCGTTAGTAGTGCAGTAAGAGCATCCATCAGCCCAGCGATTGGCGCGCCGATAACAAAGATGAACAGACCCGCGATGAATAGAGAACCAGTGATCGGAGCGATCATGATAGACACAAGCGGTTGAACGAACTTGTGGTAGTTGAACGAGGTGATCCATTTAACGAAGTAACCCACCAATAGACCGGCAATGATTGCGCCGATGAAGCCTGTGCCTGCGTCAGCGCCGTAGAAAGAGCCGTTGTTAGCAATCCAACCACCGATAAGGCCAGGGGTTAGGGCTGGGCGGTCAGCAATCGCGTAAGCAATGTAGCCAGCCAAGATTGGGATCATCAATGTGAAGGCAACCACACCGACTTCTAGAATTTGGTTCCACATGCTGCCAGCAGGAATCGCCATGCCAGACTCGCTTGGCTCACCGCCAATGGCTAGTGCTAGGGCAATCAATAGGCCGCCAGTGACTACGAATGGGATCATGTGTGATACGCCATTCATCAGGTAACGATAAAGGTCTGAACGCGCTTGTGAGGCTTTTTCTGCAACAGATTGGTTGGTAGGTGCTTGTTCAGCTTGGTAGCTAGGTGCGTTGAGTGCTTGCTTAATCAAGCCTTGCGCGTCTTTGATTGGCGCTTTCACGTTGGTGCTGATAACGCGTTTTCCGGCAAAGCGAGCCATGTCGACCTGTTTGTCACAAGCGACGACAATCGCGTCTGCGCGTTCGATCTCTTCTTGAGTTGGGCTGTTTTTAACGCCTATCGAGCCGTTGGTTTCGACCTTGATGTCGTAGCCAAGAGCCGCTGCGCCTTTCTCTAGCGCTTCAGCTGCCAAATAAGTGTGTGCAACGCCTGCTGGGCAGCCAGTGACACCAATGATGAAGCCTTGTTTCTCAACGTTGGTTTCAGTTTCTGATGGCTCAGGTTTGGTAAGCAGTAGTTCTAATGCTTCTTGTTCAGATTGAGCATTCATGAAGCTTTCGATAAAGCCTTCTTCAATCAGTTTTGAAGAAAGCTCTGCCAATACTTCGATGTGGTGATCATCGCCGCCATCTGGAGACGCGATCATGAAGAAGAGTTTTGATGGCTGACCGTCATCGGCGCCGTACTCGATACCCTGCTTGTGGACGCCGATAACAACTGCAGGTTTGATCACCGCGCTGCTTTTCGCATGTGGCAGGGCAATGCCCTCTTCAAACCCTGTATTACCTTGTTCTTCACGCGCCTTAATGTCGGCAAGAAACTGTGCTTTGTCTGAGATTCTGCCTTGTGCGTACAGCACGTCTATCAGCTCTTTAAATACGTCTTCTTTTGAATTAGCGCTAAGCGAAAGCTTAATCAAATCTTGATTGATCAATGTCGTGATCATAATGAACCCCTACTCTGTTTTTATTTTGTTAGGGGTATTCTGGAATCTACGGCTTACCTTCTGTAGTGAAGAAAAAACGCATTTACTGGATGATTGTTGCGTTATAAGTGGAGTGTGATTTTGATCAGTCGAGTGGCTGTTTTAAGGGCGGTGTTGACAGAGTTTAAGATGTGTTGAGGCTTTTATTTATAAGGGATGCAGCGTATTTGTTTATTAGAGCAGGAACGTTCTAGGTCAGTTTCGTTACTGGAAATTTATTTCCGTGACTGGATTTTTGTAGCCTAGATCTCAAATTGTGATTTTGCTCAATAGCGCTATGTTTCACTAAGGGGTATATCTATTCCCGTAGCCTTATTGCTGCCCATTAGAGTTCGAATAATGATATTTCATGACTTAATCTCGTCTGTATTAAATGAGCGAGAACCGTTTCATAACATCTGGTTTGCTGGAGATTTTCACACGCCTTCAGCATGCAGTTATCAGGTGAACTTTCCACGTTTAGAGCTGGTGCTAGACGGAGAGTATATTAATGAAATGGAGAGTCATGATCGCAAAATAACCAACGTTATCGCCAAAGCCGGAGACGCGATTTTCATCCCACCCAACTGCTGGAACAAGCCAAACTGGGATACAGACTGCTCGGTGTTGAGCATGTTGTTTGGTCGTCGTCAGCTTGGTTTAAGCTTGGTGAGCAAGCGCAAAGGCGAGGAGAGCTTTTACGATATTCAAAAGCACAGTATTCAGACTCGCTCTGGTTTTGCGATTGATAATATTTTGGAGGCGCTTAGCTCGTTAGCGAGAGAGAGTAACAAGCAGCCGATGGACGAGTTATTGCTGCAAGCTCTACTGCAATACAGTAAAACCATGCTGGAAGCGCCCGTAGAAAAATCTCATAGCCGAGTACAGGATGTGTATCAAGGGATTTGTATCTACATTCAAGAGAACTTCCACCGCCAGATCACCCGAGACAGCATTGCCTCACGCTTTAGTATTTCATCCAATCACTTGTCGCGAATGTTCCGTCAACAAGGCCACATGACGCTGGCAGAATACATCACCCGAGTCCGTGTCGACCGCGCCAAATTCATGCTCAAGAAGTACAACTTCAAGCTCAATGAAGTGGCATTACGTTGCGGCTTTAAGGATGTGAACTACTTCTGTCGAGTATTTAAGAATCGCACCGGTAGAACGCCGACTGAATATCGTGGTTCTATTTAGTTAAGCCGTCTTTTTAAGTCGGAGCGTATTTTGTTGTTGAGCCGTCTTTTGGAGTGAGTAGCCTTACAGCAGGCGAGATGAGATATACATCAGCAAGGCTTGTAAATCGACACTGCTTCGAGTCTTTTGCAAACGCTCGTTGACCTGATCGTGAAGTAGGTTTCTAGTTAGGTTGGTAGCCGCCACAATGTGTTCAAGTTGCGGCTTGGTTGGCAGTACTAAAGCGATAGCTACGTGTACTTGGCCAATTTGAGATGCCCAGTCAATCGGATTGTCACTGACGATGACCGCGATCGAGAGATCTTGAGTAGATTCAAACATCACATGGGGCAGTGCGATACCTGGTGACACGCAGGTTGAAGAGCGTTCTTCTCGCTTAATGAAAGCCAAAATCAGCTCATCTGGGTCTTCTGGATAAACGAGGTGAGCGAGCCCTTTCAAGCACTCAAATTTTGTCAGTTGAGTTTGCGCTTTAGCGTGGTGCCACTTTATGTCACAAGGCGGGCATATCTGCGGCATACGCTGGATTAAATCGTTCGAGAACTCATGATTCACTTGTGAGCCAACCATGTCGTAATGCTCAGCAATCACGTCTTTTATTACAAAACATGCGAGTTCAGCATCAATACCTACTGCGGTTATCTGGCATAAATCCCCCCGGAGTAAACCCACTTGTAACATCGCGACAGATTTGGAGAGATCAGCGGTTCGATTTTGAGTGATGTTGATAATGCGGATGTTGCTTTTGAACTTCTTCGCTAAACGAGTCAACGGCTGCGCGACGTGTGAGTTCGCGGCAGGATCGTCAACGAAGAAGGTGATCTGATATTCATTCATGAAAGGTTTAAGTTCGACAATGCTTGATAAAGACTTTATCGACACTCAATAACACCTCTTCCATTGGAATGAATACGGTTTTCGCTGGGTCAAATCGACTTGGTTGTTCGATGTCGATATCAGAGACGATCAACACTTTGTCTGCGAGGGTAATATCCTGGCCTGTCAGTAAGTTTTCAATCCCCATAGCGCCTTGAGTCTCAACCTTGATTGAAACATTGAATTTTGGGGCTGTTTTATTTAGTGCATCAGCTGCCATATAGGTGTGCGCAATGCCTGTAGGGCACGCAGTTACCGCTACAATTCTCATTATTATTCTCGGTGTGCTTAGATCGACAGTTTACTTGGATCGATGGGACTATCTGAATCTAGGAAGTTTATGGATTCCCGTTTTTAATTCAAAGGTGAACATCACACTCTTGCTTCTTGGTTACAATTATCCAGTCAATGCACCTTTCGTCCTATATATCGAGCGGCCTTGCCTCGTTAGTCTTTTCATATTATTAACCTCTTTATCTCATTTACCTAAATTGGTACTCGGACGAGGCAGCACATGGACATCACTGACATTATAGAGCCGGAGATTATCTGTCTGGATTTAAAGGCAGACTCAAAACAGGCGGTATTTGAAGAGCTTGTCGAACTGCTTGACCGTGCGGGCAAGCTCTCCAATAAAAGTGAATTCCTTGATGATATCTGGAAGCGTGAGGCCATTGGCAATACGGGCTTTGATGATGGTATTGCGATTCCACACGCGAAAAGCACTGCTGTAGCTAAACCTGCTGTGGCGGTAGGTATTAGCCGAACGGGTATCGATTATGGCGCAGACGGCGGCGAACTGTCGGATGTGTTTTTTATGCTCGCGTCGCCAGACAATAGCGATGATCATCATATTGAGGTTCTGGCTCAGATCTCAACTCGATTGATCGAAGATGGTTTTGTTACAAAATTAAAGGCGGTAGAGTCGGTCGAGGAAGCTCAAGAGCTGTTTCTCGAAGCGAATTCTGAATCTTTCGATAGCTACGCTTCTAGTCATCATGAAGTTTACAGCGAACCATTAAGCCCTTGGGCACAATCTCTTAATCGTCTTAAAGAACACTTGTTGTACGGTACTTCGCACATGATCCCATTCGTGGTCGCGGGTGGGGTACTTTTGTCTTTGTCGGTAATGATGTCTGGCCACGGAGCAGTACCTGAGAGCGGCGTTCTGGCTGACATAGCACAAATGGGTATCGCGGGGCTAACCCTGTTTACCGCTGTGCTCGGTGGTTACATTGCATATTCAATGGCCGACAAACCGGGCTTAGCTCCGGGCATGATTGGTTCTTGGCTCGCAGTGAATCAGTACAGTACCGGCTTCCTTGGTGCCATTGTGGTCGGATTCTTCGCAGGTTTCGTGGTTAATTTGCTAAAGAAGATCAAACTCCCTGACAGTATGATCTCGCTGAGTTCTATCTTCATTTATCCCTTAGTTGGCACCTTCATTACCTGTGGCGCGGTGATGTGGGTGATTGGCTCTCCTATCGCGTATGTGATGCTTGAGATGAACCAAATGCTGACTGGCATGGCTGGCTCAGGAAAAGTGGTGTTGGGCAGTATTTTAGGGGCGATGACAGCCTTTGATATGGGCGGCCCAATCAACAAAGTGGCGACGCTGTTTGCTCAAACGCAGGTGAACACTCAACCTTGGCTAATGGGCGGCGTCGGTATTGCCATTTGTACGCCACCATTAGGTATGGCTCTTGCCACTTTCATATCACCTAAGAAATTTAAAAGAGACGAGCGTGAAGCCGGAAAAGCCGCCGGTATCATGGGAATGATCGGCATCAGTGAAGGCGCGATTCCATTTGCAGCAGCTGATCCCGCACGTGTTCTGCCCGCTGTTGTTGCTGGTGGCATTGTCGGTAATGTGGTTGGCTTTATGTTCCATGTCATCAACCATGCACCATGGGGCGGCTGGATAGTGCTGCCGGTGGTTGACGGCAAAATTGGCTATATCGTCGGGACATTAGCAGGAGCACTGACGACGGCTCTGATCGTGATACTACTGAAAAAGAACGTGGTCGAAGGTGAAGCAAGTTCTAATCAGTTTACGGGTGGCTCGATAACGGAAGAAGGACAAGCGGATGTATTGGCGATCACTTCTTGTCCATCTGGTGTCGCTCATACGTTTCTTGCGGCTAAGTCTTTGGAAAAGGCGGCTCATCATCTTGGGGTTCGGATTAAAGTCGAAACGCAGGGGGCCAACGGAATCGGCAATCGCATTACACAGAAAGACATTGAGCGGGCGAGGTTGGTGATTTTTGCTCATGATGTGGCAATTAAAGAGATCGAACGCTTTGCGAACGTGAAAACCTTAGATGTCAGTACTAAGGAAGCGATGCTTAATGCGCAGGCGTTGATTATGAGGAAAGTATAAAAGCCATCGGCTTTCAGATTGGCTGAAAAGCAATAAGAAAAAAGACGCCTAAGTATTAGTAGTAATACTTGGGCGTCTTTTTGTAGATCTGAGCCTATATACGCTCAGTTGCTAAAAAGGGTGGTACTTGAAGATGTCTTCAACCATTGAGTTGAGTAGTTCTGTGTCATCGCAGGTTTTTGCATAAGTGCGTAGCCCTGCAATTTGAACCTGAACGTGGCGAGCTAGTTGAGTAGGTTCTCGATCTTTACTTATCTCACCTAAATCTTGCGCTTCGGCAATCAGCTTAGCGAACTCGCCTTCCATGATTTTGAGTGATTTCTTGGCTTCTTCTAATAATTCAGCGTGCTCATCCGTCAGTTCAGCTACTGTTTTAACCAGCATACACATGCCGTTAGGCGCGCTTTTTTTCGATTCGACAACGGCACGTTTTACGAAGTTTTCTAGTGCTTTGATTGGAGAGTCGGTTTCGCTGCGAAAGCGGTTCAAATTGTGAATGCCGAGTTCGGTATAGCGAGCCAATGTCTCTTTAAACAAGCCTTCTTTGCTGCCAAAAGCCGCATAAATACTGCCGGGACGCATATCAATCACGTCCTGTAGATTGCGCATAGAAGTTGCGTGAAAGCCCTTTTCCCAATACAGGTTAGTCGCTTTATCTACTACGTCTTGTCTATCGAACTTCGCAGTCTTGGCCATAACATCTACTTCATTAATCTGAACATATGTTCAATATTTTAAGATGAACGCTCGTTCTAGTAAAGGCGTGTTTAGTAGCTTAGGCTCGATAAAGCTGTAACAGACTAAGAATCGGTCAAGTGTTTTAGTCATTAGCAAAACATCCTAACCATCGACAACTTCAACGGTCTTGTGTTGCGCGCCATAATAGGTGCCTTCATCGATGGTGTACATCAGCGTTTCTTTGCACTCTGGGCAATCGAATTCTTCATTGGGTTCGATTGCTTCCTCTTCTACCCATTCCCATCCAATGTGTTCTTCGCAAGCGGGGCAATCCATAAAAATACCTCTCAGCTGTTGTCGCATATTTACTGCGAGCTTCTACTTAATAAGCTCGGCAGTATACATATTTGAGACTGAATATATAGATGCTCGTGAGTGAACAGCTTGGTAAGGGTTACACAGTGAGCGCTGGTCTACCACTTTATGATTATGCAGTGTGTGTCAATTTTTAGTCACTGCGTCAGAGAAATGTTGTTACACGTACTTTTCGTCTGGTTAAGTCAGATAGTTAACAGTTTTATTCATAAACCAATGAGTTTTATAAGGTTAAATGTTAACGTCCTCTGCGCTGAACTGTGTAGTTAGGTCATGGTTTACATAGGTCAGCTTGAATAATTATAGAGTCACAATTAAGGCGCACCCGTTAGAAGGAAGCCAAATTCGATGACTGAGAAGATTTGTTAGTTGTTAGGGAAATAATAATGAATTTAACCGATATGTCATTTAAGCAAAAAATCATCGCTTTGCTTATCTTACCGATCTTAGGGTTTTTATGGCTTAGTGTTTCTGCCATTTCAAAAGGCGTAGAAACCACCAGTGAAATGTCGTCATTAAACCAACTTACGCGTTTGTCGGTTGTGTACAGTGAGTTGGTGCACGAGTTACAGAAAGAGCGTGGTATGACGGCTGGTTTTATCGGGTCACAGGGAAACAAGTTTGGCAGCGAGCTAAAAGCACAAAGAATTAACGCAGACAGCAAACGCAATCAAAGAACCGAGTACTGGCAGTCTGAAGAAATCGATTTATCGCAGATCACGCGTCTAAATACTGAAATCAGCCAAAGCCTCAACCAAATTACTTCGATTCGCAATAGAGTGGATTCTCAATCAATTCCGCTTTCTGAAGCATTAGGCTACTACACCAAACTTAATGCTAAGTTATTGAGTGTATCTGCATTAATTGCTGAGCTAAGTACTGATGCCACCATCACGACAGAAACCATCGCCTACTATAACTTTCTACAAGGCAAGGAGCGTGCGGGTATCGAACGTGCGGTTCTCAACAACACCTTTTCTAAAAATGAATTTGGCCCGGGTATGCTGGTTAAATTCATCTCTTTGGTAACCGAGCAAAATACATATTTTGCGAACTTTGAAGTTTTTGGTAACCCAGATAACGTTGATTTCTTTAAACAACAACTGAATGATCGCTCGGTGGCTGAAGTGGAAAAACTTCGTGATGTGGCTGAATCGAAAATGAGTGGTTTTGATGTCGATCCTGTTTATTGGTTTGCTCAATCGACGGCACGAATTGTTCAGCTGAAGAAGACTGAAAATCAGTTAGCAGAGTCTCTTATTACACTGACGGATCAGAAAACTCAGCAAGCTCAATCAGCAATGATGGGCAGCATTGTGATGTTTGTTGTGATCACTTTGTTCGCAACTTTTGTTAGCTTCAAAGCCATTACTGATTTAACGACTCGAGTTAAAGATCTAACGCGAGTACTTTCTAAAGTCCGAAATGACAATGACTTAACCGTTCGTGCGACTTACGAAGGTAATAGTGAGCTGGGTCAAATCTCATCGTCGCTTAATGAAACATTAGAGAAGTTTTCTCAAGTTATCGATAACCTATCTCAATCTAGCCTGACACTTGCTTCAGCAGCAGAAGAGACGGCGCAAACTTGCCAATACAACTCAAGCACCTTAGTTGAACAGCAAGACCAGATTGGCTTGATTGCGACAGCAACAGAAGAGCTATCAGCGACGGTGAATGAAGTCGCGGCTAAAACACAGCAAACGGCAAGCTCAGCGAAGATCGCTGATGAACAATCACAGCAAGGCTTAAGCACGGTTCAACAATCTTATGAGTCGATAGAAACCTTGGCTTCTGAGATTAACGGCCTCGCTGAAAAAATCACTCATCTACACGAAAGCAGCAACAATATTAACAGTGTGATTGATGTGATTAAATCCGTTGCCGAACAAACCAATTTGTTAGCGTTAAATGCAGCGATTGAAGCCGCTCGAGCTGGTGAACAAGGTCGTGGTTTTGCTGTCGTAGCCGATGAAGTTCGTACTTTGGCTCAGCGTACGCAACAGTCCACTTCGGAAATTGAAGGCTTCATTAACTCGCTACAATCGGACGTGCAAACAGCGTTCAATGTGATTGATAACAGCAAGAAGATGTCTTCAAGAGCGGTTGAAGACTCACGAGGAGTAGAACAGACCCTGCAAGATATTTCAGGGGCTGTGAGCAAAATATTCAGCATGGCAGAGCAGATTGCTACCGCAACTGAAGAGCAAGCAGTAGTGACTCAAGATATTGCTCAGAACGTTGTCGCGGTAGAGCAGAAGTCGACAGAATCTACGACAGGCGCAACGCAAATTGCTGCAACAGCGAAAGAGCAGGCTGAGTTGGCAACATCGCTGAAAGAGCTCTCGAATACGTTTAAGAGTTAGCAGCTCAGAGCTAGAAGCTTTCTATCGCATATAAAAAATGTCCCGCCTAGTGCGGGACATTTTTTTAGCGGGGTACTTTTTTTTTCTTTTTTTGGAGGGGGGGATGAAGCGGCTAAAGCGCTTGTCCGTTAACCGACAATTTCACATCAATGTTGCCACGAACCGCGTTTGAGTAAGGGCAAACTTGGTGCGCCGTTTTCACAAGCGTCACAGCTTGTTCTTGCTCTAGATCCAGTTCAATCGATAGAGCAACAGTTAAAGCAAAGCCGCCGTTTTCATTTGGTCCGATACCGACTGTTGCAGTTGTTGGCGCCGATGCGATTTTGATTTTCATCTCTTTAGCTACATGAAGTAGAGCATTTGAGAAACACGCAGAGTAGCCCGCAGCAAACAGTTGCTCAGGGTTTGTCGCTTCACCTGTTCCGCCCATCTCTTTAGGATAGCTCAACGCCACTGAAAGCAGGTTGTCATCAGTAGAAACTTGGCCGTTACGACCTGCAGTAGCTGTAGCAGAAGTTGTGTAGAGTGTTGTCATTGTCTTAGTCCTTGTTTGAGTTGTGCAAAATTAGATTGTGTGCAACTTAATTTTAAAGCTAGCTTAATTGATAAAATTCGAGCGCGCAAGTATATTGTGCACAATTTAATTTATTGGTGAGGTGATCATGAGCGACCAAGATGACTATCTAAAACTGGATAATCAGGTGTGTTTTGCGCTGTATAGTGCATCGAATGCAATGAGTAGAGCGTATCAACCTTTACTGAAAGCGCTTGACCTTACTTACTTGCAGTACATTGTGATGATGGTGCTGTGGGAAGAAAAAGAGATAAATGTCAAAGCCCTAGGCGCAAAAACGCATTTGGATTCAGGTACGTTGACGCCTTTACTTAAGCGCTTGGAAACGAAAGGTTACGTGCTTAGAACTCGCAGTGCTGAAGATGAACGAGTTCGAGTTATTACACTGACGCCTGCAGGGGTAGAGCTCAAAGAGCAAGCGCAAACTGTGCCAGTAGAAATGCTATGTCTTTCTAAGATGAATGAAGATGAGCTTAAATCGCTAAAAGCACAGTGTGAGCAATTGCTTGGCAATTTGACCAAGTAAGCACTTTTAGTTTTTGGCTATGGTAATCAGAAAATAAGAAAGCCCGTTAGCCCTACTGTTAATTAGTTGCGATCGCTAATTCGAGTAAGACTAACGGGCTTTTTGTATC
This sequence comes from Vibrio sp. FF266, assembly GCF_041439695.1. Lineage (NCBI taxonomy): Bacteria > Pseudomonadati > Pseudomonadota > Gammaproteobacteria > Vibrionales > Vibrionaceae > Vibrio > Vibrio sp. FF266. The sequence goes on along the minus strand of NZ_JBGOOO010000042.1, from coordinate 17,811 downwards.
TGCTGTCGTTTAAATGGCAGCAGATAGTGTATTCAATTGGGATTTATCCCATAAACCAAGATACGAAAATCAAAGCCCCAAAACCGAATGTTGCCATCAGTGCCGTATCGCCACCGGCTGCTGTATAGCTGCCTTCGGTTTGAAGGTGAGGGAAGTCAGGCCTACGAACCTTAACCACCATTGCGAGTGGTCCCCAAATAGCTAGGAACACCAACACCATGCCTGCATAGTCCAACATGCTCACGAACTGGCTTGCGAACAGCTCTGCTAATACCAAAGGCAATACAAAGGTCAGAGCATAAGCTAATGCTTTGTTGTTGGTGACTGCGTCTTTGTTTTGGTCATACAGCGCCATGGATACACCAAGGAAAGAGGTCACCAGTGCCAGTGCTGAGAACAGCGCAATAACTACCTTCAACCAAGCAGATTGACCGCTAAATGCTGAGATCAGTTCTGAAATGTTGTGGAACTGGCTGATCGCGTCTGTACCAAGGTTACCGATAATCGCGAACAACCAAGTTAGGTAGCAGATTAGTGGTATCACTGAGCCTAGCAGAATCATATTGCGGATCTGCTTTTGAGTCGCTTCGCGGTTGTAGATAACCAGTGACGGGATCACCACCATAGAGGCAAAACTGGTAAAGATAACCGCGCTGTACTGCACCACGTCATTGGCCGTGTATTGGCTAGTTTGAGTTAGGTAATCTAGACGGATATTGCTAAACAGAGAGGCAATTACAATAAACAGCATTACCACCATCATGATGAATAGACCACGGTTTAATTTATCGATATAAGACTTACCCGCGACTACAATCACACCCATCAATAGGCTGAAAACGGTATAAGCAGCGGATGCAGAGATGTCTACGCCGACGTCGAGCAGTAGCTTATGAATGATGTCGCCAACACCCAAGATATAGGCGATCAGCATGCATACCAGCAGCAGATAAAAGAGTGCATTGATAAAGTGTTTACCTTTGCTGCCCAGAGTGAGGTAAGCAACACTGCTCATGCCACTGTTGTCTTTCGTTTTGGTACACGCTTCTGCCAGTAGGAGTGCAGAGTAGGTGGTGCCGATAAAGATGAGTAGCATCAGCACTGAGCTGATCATGAAGCCAAACTGGGCCAACACCATGGGAATAGCAAGCATGCCAGCCCCTAATGCAGTTCCCGAAAGGATTAGGGAACTGCCGAATAATTTCATATTCAAAAAAACAACCTCTAGCGATCCAATTAATTTTTGTTTGGATTGTAAATAATTGTTTCCAAGACTAACAAAATACTCAGTAAAGTTAGGGGTTAAATCCTAATTATTTTTGAATTTTTCTAAAAAACTTACAAAGGTATTTCGGAGTATTATCTGTGAGCGTTTGACGCATTTTCTTGGTGATTGTATTGGTTGTTTTAGTTAACGTTTATTCATTGTTGAATGATCTAGCAGTCAGAAATATTCGATTAGAAAGAAGTATGCTTCGCGATTATTTTCGCTAGTGTCACAACCCCTTCTTTCCACTCTTTATTCTCTTCGATGTTCGCTACCGTGAAGCGCAAGCAGTGTTTATATTGATCGTTTGTCCCAAATACTGTGCCAGGTAATATTCCCAATTTGTGCTTCAAACAATCTTGATAAATCGCGTAGCTATCGACAGATTCAGGTAACGTGATCCAGTTTAGAAAAGATCCCTCAGGCTTTGACAGATGGTAGCGGCCAACAAGGTGTTCATAGCCATCAAGCGCTTGTATTAACAGGCTTTGGAATTGCTTTTGATTGACTTGATAGAGTCGCTTCATCTTAGACAAATGACTTCGATATTTCCCCGTAGTGAGGAAGTGCCCAACCGCTGATTGCATTAAGTTGGAGCTGCCCATGTTGTCGCATAACAGGTATTTTTCAACTTGAGCTTGGTAACGACCTGAGAGTAACCAGCCAATACGCAAGCGAGAATCTAAGGTCTTGGACAAAGAGTTGACGTAAATGACTCGATCTTGGTCATCAAGCTCTTTGAGGCTGGCAATGGGTGTGTCGAATGCCAAGCTACCGAACACATCGTCTTCGATAATCGGTAAAGATCCGGTGATTTCCAGTAATGCTTTTCGGTTCGCCAATGGCATCCGTGAACCGGTTGGATTGGTAAAGTTTGGCGTTAGTAGCAAGGTTTTCACTTCCCATTTGTCCAACGCACTCTGTAGTGAAGGAATGTCGATTCCGTGGCTGACGCTGCTTGGTATTTCAAGGGCTTGCAAGCCAAGTGATTCAAGTAAAAGTAGATTACCGAAATAACAGGGCGACTCGACCGCCACGATGTCTCCCGGTTTGGTTAATGCACGTAAAGCCAGACTGATCGCCTGTTGAGCACCATGTGTAATTGCAATTTCATTCGATCCCGCAGGCACGCCTAGATCATGGGTGATCTTTAGCAACTGCTTTACTAATTGCTCATCGCCGGGAGGTAATTGGTAATAACCGGGAAGCTGAGTTTGCAAACGGCTATGGCGACCGATTTCGGCGTACAAGCTACGAATGGCAGGGTTATTAATGTTCGGGTGTGCAGAACCAGCAAGCAGTTTCAAGCGACCTTTCGGACGGGAGAGTACAGATTTGGTGACCGACAAGAGGTCGACTTTTTGAGGCTGGCTCGGTGCATCCCAGATGGTGGTGTTCGGTGTTTTCACACGATAGCCTGATTTAGGCACAGAATAAACCCAGCCCGTCGCTTCCAGTTCTTGATAAGCGCGAATCACGGTGTTTTTGCTCACACCGAGTTGTTCACTGAGTTGACGAATGGAAGGCAAGCGGTCGTCTGGGTGAAAGAGCCCTTTATCGATTTGAGCCTTAATATGTTGTTCTATCGCGAGATATTTATTGCCGCTGAGTTCTGCTTCCACGTTTTCCCCTTGTTACTCACACTTAATCTGTAACCATTTAAAGTGTTATATCTGTATCTTTATTAGTTATCTGTACCCAACTAAGGTAACAGCATTGATGAAGAGTTGACCAGAGGCTTGTAATGCTGATTAAAATGATTCCGTTTGTGTTTGTACTATTGTGGTCGTCAGGCTTTGTTGGCGCCCGTCTTGGTGTTGAATACGCTGAACCAGCAACGTTACTTTCACTTAGGATGGTAGCCAACGTGGCGCTATTCTTGGTTTTGATTGCAATCCTTAAGCGTCGTATTCCTCGTGGTCGAGCATTTTTTCACGCTTGTGTGGTGGGCATTTTGATTCATGGCTTCTACCTTGGTGGCACTTATCTCGCGATCGATATGGGTATGCCCGCCGGGTTGAGTTCTCTGCTTGTTGGCTTACAACCGATTCTGACGGCATTGATAATGATCAGCTGTACCTCGCAGCGTTTTAACTTCGCACAATGGCTAGGCTTAGCCCTTGGTTTCGCGGGTATTAGCTTGGTGCTAATGGGCAATATTGAGTGGCAGTCAGACGACCAAAAAGGTTTGGCAACGTTATTATGTTTGGTTTCTTTGGTGGGTATTACGGTCGGTACTTTGTATCAGAAGCGCTTTTGCCAGGGTACAGATATGGTCGGTGGCGCGATGGTGCAGTACTTGGCAGCAGCAGCATTGTTCTTACCTTTTGCAATGCGTTACGAAACTATGCAGGTGAACTGGACTATCGAGTTCACGTTAACTCTGGCTTGGCTAGTGATTGTTCTATCGTGCATTGCTATTTTATTGCTGCTTTACATGGTAGAGCATGGCGCTTCTTCAAGTGTGGCATCGGTGTTTTACCTCGTTCCACCCACAACTGCCATTCAAGCGTGGCTCATTTTTGGAGAGTCATTCGACATTTATGGCGCAATAGGCTTCGCGTTGTCAGCGACCGCTGTTTATCTGGTGGTGAAAAAGCCTGAGTTGATTAAGTTCCGTAGACGAACAGCATTAGAGAGGTAATGTGTCTACCAAAATTATACCAATCGTAGTAACTAACTGGTCACCCTAGCTTGTTAAAAATCTCGATAACTTCGTTAGAATTTTTGATTGTAGAATAACTACTTATCGAAAAATGCTGCCTTGTTCTCAAGCTTTTTTCCTACGCTATTTTTGATCACTTACTTACTGTGATTGGTATAACTCGACTTGAAATAGATTGCTAGAAACAAAAAAGAGCCTGAATATTCAGGCTCTTTCTGTATCAATATTGGCTAGCGACTATTGATTAGCGCTGCATTAAACAAGCGTAAGCCGTGGTAAACGGTGCTTCTTGGTACTGCTTAAGGCCTGTTTCTTTGAACTTCATCATAAGAGGGTTGCGCTTAAGGCTTTCTTTGATTTCATTCGGAGATACAACGGTTACGTCTAGGCCGTCGATCAGCTGAATTGCTGCTTCTAGTTTGAAGCCGAAGCCACCGCCAGCAAATTTGCCTTTAGTTTGGCGTTGACGAATTACCACTTTTTCTACTTGGTAATCTTCCATTAACTTTGCAAAAGAAAATTGAAAATCTTTCATATTCTGTGTGTCGTTTGCGTCACTAATAGCAACTTTAGAAACTCGGCAATCAGGAATGTTAAATACACCGTCTGATAGAGATAGAAGACAGATGACTGCATCGTTACCTTTGATTTCAACACCACAAATTTTCATGTTCTTACCTACTTATTTTAGAGCCCTATATTATGGTGTTATTTCGATGACTTCTCCAGTAATAGAACATGTCTAAGGTAAATAAATTCAATATTGTCCACTTTAACTTTTTCGGGTTGACGTCCGGTTAAATGCGAAGCACTCGTTTTCATCGTCTAGTTTTATATGCGATGAGATTCACAAAACTATAGCTGGCTTTTTTATCGATACTGTATATTATGCGCGCGTCCCTATTTAATGTGTGGTTATAAACCCTCTATGAATATCAAAAACCTTTCTATTAAGAGTAAAATTGCGATCCCTCTAATGGTTATCGTGATTGTTTTCTCAACTGTTACTGTGCTTAACGTGATTAAATCTAACGCGCAAGCAGCGATTAACCATGAGCTCAATAATGTGGTTCAACCGGTTCTCGACAACCTAGAAGATGGGTACCGAGATATCTATCAAGTCATTGCATCTGCCCAAGGCCTGTTGCTTGCGAAAGATCAAAAGGCAATTGAATATCAACAATTCGAATTCAAAGACAACGCTTACAAAGCCGTTCCACGCTTTGAGAGTGTCCAAACTCTATATACCGCAGGTGTCTTAGACTCATCTTCTCAAGACGAGCTAGCGAAACTGGTAAAGGCGATGAAAAAGTGGGTAGCATTGCATGAACCAATGTTTGCAGATCCTGCCAATGCTCTTCAATACAACATAGATTACTCGCCAGCATTAGACGCTGAGTTTTCGATCATTCACGATCAACTCGGCTATATTAGAGAGCTGATTGCAGTAAAACAAAAAGAGCTTCGCCAGCAAGCTAATGACTCGATTGAAGAAAGTAAGCTGATCATCGAAGTAGGTATGGCCGTGGCGGTACTTGCGGCTTTGTTTTCGATGTGGTTATCGAACCGTTTTATCGTTCAGCCGATTCAGAGCGTAGAGAAAGCGATGAATGAAATCGCATCGGGTGACGGTAACTTGGCTCAGCGAATGAAAGTTGAAGGTTCTGATGAGATTGCTCGTTTAAGTTCAGCGTTTAACAAGTTTGTTAGTAAGATACATACCACTGTTGAACAAGTGATTCTGACATCAAATGCCGTACGTGCAGAGATGGAAAACATCAAATCAATAACGCAGAATGTGGCTGAATTTTCTTCGAATCAACAGAAAGAAAGTGAAGTAGTCGCGGCTGCCGTTCATGAAATGCAAGCGACCAGTGAAACGGTAAGTGGTAACGCGTTAGATGCGGCAACCGCAAGTAACGTTGCGAACAATGAAGTGGAATCAGCAGACAGCACTTTGGGCTTAACCGTAACTTCAATTGAACGCCTTGCGCAAGATATCGAGAATGCAGGTGGTGTGGTTCAGGAATTGGATACTGATGTGAAGAACATTGCTTCTATTCTTGGCGTGATCAAAGGCATTGCAGAGCAAACCAATCTATTGGCATTAAATGCGGCGATTGAAGCAGCGCGTGCTGGTGAACAAGGTCGTGGTTTTGCGGTAGTTGCTGATGAAGTCCGTGCGCTTGCGAGCAAAACTCAAGACAGTACGGGTGAAATCCAATCAATGATTGAACGCTTAGAAGTTGGCGCCAAACATGCCGTTGGCGTGATGACAGAAAGCAAGGCAAGTGGCGAGAAAACCATTGTTCAAGCGGGCACTGCAGCTTCATCATTGAGCGAGATTCGTAACTCAATCGGCAAGATGAATGAGATGAATACGCAAATCGCAACAGCGGCTTCTCAGCAGTCTCAGGTGTCTGAGGAAGTGAACCAGAATGTTCAACGTATCGCGGAAAGCACCATGAAAATGGTTGAGATGGCAAACAATGCAGAGAACGCATGCATCTCACTAGCAGAACAGTGTGAAGCACTTGATAGCCTAGTTTCTCAGTTTGAAGTGTAATCTTTGAGACTGAACAGGCAAAAGTGAGTGGCTAATCGTTTCTAGTTTTAACCCTCACGCATCTGTAATAGACAATAATAAGGCCCGTACTCAATGAGTGCGGGCTTTCTTTTTTGGTGCGAGTATTTTTTGATAACAGTATTTGTAATACAAGGTCGGTTCGAACTTTGTAGATTAGGTCGATAGGAGCCTTGTGGGGAATGCGATATTAGCTTCAATGAAGGCCTTTGTATGTGCATGGCGCATATTAAGCTAGGTGACACTGATCTATATCTTCAATACACTGTATGGGTAACCATAGTTCAAAATAGGGTAGAGGCATGGCCAATTGGGAAGGGGTAAGTGAGTTTGTTGCAGTGGCAGAGCGCGAAAGCTTTACTGGTGCCGCACAGAAACTCGCTACGTCAGTGGCTCAAATCAGTCGTAGAGTGGCAAATCTCGAGGAACGCCTCGCAGTAAAACTACTCAATCGAACGACTCGTAAGGTTTCTCTAACAGAGGCTGGGCAACTCTATTATCAGCAATGTAAGTTGTTGGTCGAGGGTTTAGAAATTGCTGAGTTAGCCGTCACGCAGATGCAATCCACGCCAAAAGGTTTACTGAAAGTAACGGCACCTGTGACTTATGGTGAGCGTCAACTCGCCCCGATACTTCATCAGTTCTTAAAGCTCCACCCACAAGTCGAACTTGAGCTGATGTTGACCAATCAAAAGCTCGACCTTATTGATTCGGGTGTCGATGTAGCTATTCGTCTTGGTCGCTTAGAAGATTCGAGTCTTGTGGCAAAGAAGCTGTCTCAACGCCAACTCTACGTGTGCGCCAGTCCTGAATATATTGAACGTTACGGTGAACCGCATACGCTCTCTGAGTTGAGCAATCATCAATGTTTAGTCGGCGGCTTTGAGCATTGGCGTTTTAAAGAAAATGGGCGACCTCGCTCAGTTCGGGTTAATGGACGCATTAAATGTAACAGTGGCTTAGCCTTACAAGACGCAGCGAAACAGAGTATTGGCTTAGTGCAGCTACCAGAATATTACGTGAGTGAAGATCTTGAGTCTGGTGAATTGGTTGAGGTGTTATCTGACTACCGAGACGATAAAGAGGGGATTTGGGCGCTTTACCCACAGAACCGTAATTTGTCTTCAAAGGTTCGCTTGTTAGTCGACTTCTTGTCTGAGCAATTAGACTAGTTCTATCTGGCAAGACACTATGGACAAGAAAATGGGCTTCAGAACAAAGATTCTGAAGCCCATTTTTATTGATGTTCTATAGCTTTTACTTGCTAAGCACTAAGCACTAAGCACTAAGCACTAAGCATTAAACCGTGAAGCGATCAACCAAGTGGTACAACTCGTTTGCTCGGCTGTTTAAGTTTTGGCTACCTGTACGGTTTTGGTTTGCTAGCGATGCCGATTGAGAACTTTGGTCTGAAATCACAACAATGCGTTGAGATATCTCTTGGCCAACAATATTCTGCTGTTCAGTCGCCGTTGCAATCAGTGAGTTCATGTCCATGATGGTATCAATCGAATCTTGAATTTTAGCAAGTGCTGCAGCTGCTGCGTTCGCTTCTTCTACCGTTTGAGCACTTCTGCTTTGGCTGGAATCCATTGCTTTCACCGCGGCATCTGAAGCGGATTTTAGCTGTTGGATCATTTTGTGAATGTCGCCCGTGCTCTCTTGTGTGCGGCTTGCAAGCTTACGAACTTCATCCGCAACTACCGCAAAACCTCGGCCTTGATCACCAGCTCGCGCGGCTTCAATCGCGGCATTTAGTGCTAATAGGTTGGTCTGTTCCGCTATATCTTGAATGACAGTCAGTGAAGATGAAATGTTCTGTACATCTCCTTCAAGGCGAGATACCACAGTGTTTGCCTCTGATACTTCACTTGCAAGGTCTGCTACGGAACCTGCAGCAGCGTTGACAATTTGCTGAGCTTCTTTTGCATTGTTCTCTGCAAGTTTAGCTGAGTCAGCCGCTTGGCTTGCGTTGCTTGAGATCTCTTGCGCTGTTGTCGTCATCTCGGTCATCGCCGTTGCTACTTGTTCTGTCTCTTCACGTTGACCTGTCGCTATTTCGTCGACCTGAGCTGCGCGAGAAGACATGCTGCTCGTTTCTGATACAACTTGCTGACCCACATCGCTCACGCTACGAATGATGGTCTGTAGGCTAGCAACAAAGGCATTAAAGTTCTCACTGAGTTTGGCGAACTCAGGCGCTTTGAAGGTTTCCATTCGAGCCGTTAGGTCGGCCTCACCACTTGCAAAGGCACTGATTGAACGGTCAAATTGCTCGAGTGGTTGCATGATTGTACGGTTCACTGCAACAGCGAAAACCGCTACCACTAAGGCAATCAAGCCACAGAAAATTGCAATGGCAGTTAGTGAGCTTTGTAGCGCAGCATTCGAGCTCTCTTTCATGTCACTGATGACTGCGTCAATATCATCGGTATAAAAACCCGTGCCGAGCATTAAATCCCATTGTGGAATAAAGATTGAGTAGCTGAGTTTTGGTAACGCAATGGACTGACCTGGCTTAGGAAAGTAGTAAGTGGTGAATTCCCCAATTTTTGAGTTCTTAATCAGGTCTTGGATTAGGTAATTGCCTTGTTTGTCTTGAAGGTCGTAGTAATTTTTACCAATGCCATCGGTACCTTGTCCGATGACGATTCTTACACCCTTAGAGCTGTAGCCAAAAATATAACCAGATTCACCATATTCTAGAGTTTTTAATGTGGGTAATGCTTCTTCAAGCGTGGCACCTTTTTCTAAGAAAGGAGATATCGAAGACTGAGCCATTTGCAGGTACGCTTTGAGTTCCTTTTCTTTCATCGCCATCATATTGCTACGCGTCGATTCTACTTGTTGTGCGGTTAGCTCAGTGCTCTTCATATACGTCACGCTCATCATCCCAATTGCCATTAGTAGCAAAGGGATAAAAGAGAGAATATAAAGGCGGTTTTTGATGGTGAGGGTCATTAGCACTTCCTATGTGATTGTCTCAGGCAATTTTCAACACATTATTAATGTGGTTTCGAAATGTAAACGGACTTGTTGTTGAATTGTTATCCTAAAACCTTTTTGTTTGATAAATATGATGGCGGTTAGGTTTTGAAGTGATAGGTGGTGCAACTAAGTACTTATCTGTAAAAAGAGCCGTTCGTTTCGATGCTTTTGAATTTGGCGCTGCTTTGGTAGAATGCGACGCTTTGTAGCACCCTGCTATGTCTATTCGTTAAGTGAGAAATATTCATGAACAAAAGCCATGTGACTATTGGTTTAACTAACCCAAAGAGCCCGACAAACGTTGGCGCGGTTATGCGTGCGGCGGGTTGCTACCAAGTCGACGAAGTTAAATACACAGGGCAACGCTACGACAAGGCTGCAAAATTTCACACCGATACCAAGAGTGCAACGCGCACTATCCCGCTTACTGGTGTCGAGTCGTTTTTAGATAACCTTAATTCAGAAACTAAGATCGTATGTGTGGAGTTGGCTGAGGGTGCAACACCACTGCCACGTTTTAAACACCCAGAGAACGCTATCTATATCTTTGGGCCTGAAGATGGTTCTATTTCTCAAGATGTCGCTGACCGAGCTGACCATGTTGTTTATGTACCAACTGTTGGTTGCATGAATCTAGCAGCAACAGTGAATGTGCTACTTTATGATCGCCTTGCTAAGTCAGATGAAATGGACGAGAGCAACGAGCTGATCAAGAAAAGCCGCGATAACCGTAATCACCTGCAAGTGAAGCAGGGGTAGATATCGTTTTAATCGTGTCTGGCCTCTTAATATCCAATGCAGATTAAAGAAAACCCCTTATTCGTAGGAATAAGGGGTTTTTACTTGGTTGATCTCGGATCTTAGGTTTGGCTATTCAGCACACTTTGAAGCCATAATTTTTAATGGTTGCCCCGCATCATCGAATTGTAAGCTCCATACATACTGCCCAGCATTACGAATAGTGATAGCGGTATCTTGACCGTAACCACCTTTAATTAACGAGTTAAGCTGTCCTAACTTTAGGTTAAGCCCATCCGCTGTGAACTGAGGTGACCAAGCCTTGGATGCATATTGCATGCGATAACTGCCCGGTTTTTCAGTGGTGACGACTTGGTAAGTGTTGTCACCTTTATATTCAAACTCTCGTTGACCCACGTGTTTCCAACCTGAATCAGCAAAATTGCCAACCACATAAAGTGGGCTCGAAATAGGGCCTTCAGCTTTTATTGTTGGATTGTCACATTGAGCCATGAAGCCTTGTCCAACTTCATTTCCTGTTGCTAGTATCACCGCAATTGGCCCTTTTTCACTTGGCTGTGTTATCGACAAGAAACGAGCTTCAAATGGGCTTAGAACGATAGAGTAGTGGCCATCAATAGCTGAGATCGATTGCTTGGATTCAATATCCTTCAGATCAGCTATGGAGCCGACTTTTTCTTTGGCTAGTTTTATGGTTTGTTCTTTGTTGGTAACGTTCACTGCGTAGACAACAGTATCGCCTTCATAGGCTTTGTGATCGACATAGGCTACATCATTGGCCATCAGGTTTGTACGTTTACCTTGTGATAGAGCGGGGTGCGTTTCTCTCAGTTTCATCAAGTTTGTCACGTATTGCTTTAAGTCTTTTTCGTGCGCATTGAGTTGAGCTGTGACACCTTCTACTTTACCGCTAGTACGGGCTACGTGATCATCACACAGACCATTAATGGCACAGTCATCAGTCCATACTTTGTCTGAAAAACCTTCTAGCTGATCGCCTATTTCGTCCCCATAGTAGGTGGTTATTGGGCCGGTATAAGCTGCTTGGAATGAAAATGCCGCTTTATAGCGCTGCCAATACTCTTTGTCTTGTGGAGAAGCGATATCACCGCGCTGTAATAAGTCACCAAAGCGCACAAGGTCATGGTTACCGATCATTAAATTTGGCTTTGCGTGGTCTGGGTATAACGAATGTAAAGACATGCCTTCTGCAAGCCACTCTCCACCTTTGTTCCCCACGCCAGCTTCGTTTACAGCAAAGGTTTCCGTCAGGCGGTAGCGCATCGGGAAATCAAACGCAGAACATAAGGCCGGTGCTTCATTTGAACCGTAGCCTGTTTCAATAATGCGGTTCTCGCCTGCCCAAATTTCCGCGACCATATAACCCAGAGGGTTCACGGTTTTACCTTTGCTGTTTACGTATTCGACTTGAGAAGAAGCGGTGTCTACCGTTTCTCTGATTTGACTCCAAGCTTCTTTTGGCACTTGATAAGCTTGATCTAAGCGCCAACCATCAATTTTGAGCTCTTTGATCCAATACTCGGCAACTTCTTGATAGAAGGCTAGGCTCTCAGGGTATGAGACTGGATTATCCTCTCCTTGGGGCAGCTTACCTTTTGGTGACGGCACTACGTTTTTTTTGTGGTGGCCAAATACGCCATCAAAGAAGACATAAAGCCCTCGAGCATGCGCTTCTTCAACTAAGGTTTTAGCTTCTTCCATCGTGCCGAATCTCGGATCGATATTGAAATAATCGGTGGCAAAATAACCGGTTGCATCCAGTCTATCAGCCCAATGGTCTTGGTTTTCGATAGGCTCTGAATTAAAGATTGGGGTTAGCCAAATGCCGTTCATGCCAAGAGATTCAATGTAATCAAGTGAGTCGATAATACCTTGGATATCTCCGTTATGGTGACTGGTTCCATAGCCTGTCCCATGACCAATTGAGTCATCGCCACTGACAAAGCTTTCGACCATCACTTGATAGATCCTCAAGTCATTCACGTCGGCATTGGTATTCGTTTGGCATTGGTATGCTGTTGGTTCTTGAACTGATTCAGGTGCAGATTGGCAACCTGCAAGTAGGATGGCGGTAACGGCCAACGCGGTATTGGATAGAGAAAGTTTCACGTAAAGGTCCTTATTATTATGATTTAACCTATTATTCACCATCCTGATATTCTATAAATCCTCCGTTAAATAGTGGCAATAGGAGTAGACGGTAGGCTGAGAGACTGAGGTCACAATATGTGGCTAATTTCTTATACATATTATGATGAAGTGCTGATTTTTGAGTCGGAACGAGATTTGTACAGGAAGATATTTTTATGCGGTATGTACCAGCCTTGTTGAGAATAAGTCATTCTCTGTTTCTAATGTTATCTATCCCGAAAGCAATCGGATATTATCTTGGGTTCATCATTAGATAATTGAAGGGTTAGATAACACCATGGAAGACAAGCAATTACTTGCCGCGCTGCAGCAACACCCTGTCCTCGATCTCTATCAGTTATTCCAAGAAGTTGGTCAAAACCGCTCTCTGTATGCATTACTAGAGAGGTTATCTTCCCTTAAAGAATACCACCAACTGAGCACTCGTCTTAGCCCTTTTAAGCCTCACATCGAAGGGTTGCTGGCTCAATTTGATAGCACTACACCGGACAGTGATATTCTCAAAGCGGTTGCTCTTCAGTCTGAGATTCAGCAACGAGGCCACAGTATGAGTCGTTACATCATGACATCGGACAATCACCGCCATTTTTCCCCAAATGCAGACTTAGTCATGTTTGGTGATTCGATCACCGAATGGGCACCTTGGGCGGATATCTTTCGCGATGTTTCGATGGTCAACCGTGGCTTAGCGGGTGACACCACAACTGGCATGTTGCGCCGTATTGATACCACGTTGAATGTGAAGCCAAAGCTGGTGTGCTTTATGGCTGGGATAAACGATTTGGCTCAGGGTTATGATGTCGAACATATCTACCAGAATTACATTGATATGCTTGAGGTGTGGCAAGAAAACGATATTCGAATCTTGGCGCAATCAACGCTTTATGTTGGCTCTAAACTGCAAGGTTTGAATTCGTCGGTTGAACTACTCAATAGCAAGATAAGCGAGTACTGTTCTCTGCAAGGCATTGCGTTCTTAGATGTGAATTCAGTATTGTCACCGAATAAGCTTTTGTCGAATGAGTACTCGTGTGATGACTTACACTTGAATGCGAAGGCTTACCAAGCTTGGGCTGAGGTGCTTCAACCTACGATAGCTGAGTTACTAAAATAAACTCACGCAAATAGCTAAATAGCTAAATAGCCAAGTAGATAAATAGACAGCTAAACCGATAAACAGCTTAGCTAATACAAGAAAAGCCAACCCCTAGATTTGTTTCGCGAACCATAAGGACATCAATGTGAACTTAAGACAGTTGGAAGTCTTTTACGCCATTATGCAAACCGGAACCGTATCTGGGGCTGCGCGTAACCTGCATGTGTCACAACCTAATGTGACTCGTATTTTGGCGCATACAGAGCAACAACTTGGGTTTGGATTGTTCGAGCGTGTCAAAGGTCGGTTGGTGCCAACGGTCGAAGCGAGAACCTTACTGCCCGAAGCGGAAAAGGTCTATCAACAGCTGGGTCAATTTCGATCTCTGACCAACAAAGTGAAGCAAGGACATCAGCATTTACGTATTGGTGCACCACCGATACTGGCGACCAAATTGCTGACTCCGGTAATAGCCCAAATGTCTCGTGAACAAGATCTCTCTTTTGAGTTACTAACAGCAAACCGTGATGAACTTTGTGCTGGATTATTAAAGCATGAGCTTGATATTGCCATCGCGTTTGGGGACGAAACACCGCCTGCCATATTAAGTGAAACGCTCTTAACTGAATCCCTCAAGGTTCTGGTTCCATCCAATACGGTTGATCACCTGCCCGCAGAATTAACGCTAGATGATCTGATCAACTATCCGTTGCCAATCATCGGGCTCGATAGCCGCGATCCATTAGGCCTCCTGTTACATCAAAGCCTTATTGCGCGAGATGAGCATTATCACCATCCGATATCTGTGCGTGGATATAGCGCGGCGGCGGAACTGGTGAAGCACCAAGCGGGGTTTGCGATTGTCGATCCGTGGACGGCAGAGCAGTATCAAAATGACGATGCGGTTTGTGTGTTGCCACTTCAACCAGATATCCAATTTTCGGCCTCGATGCTTTGCGCAGAGCACACCCCTCAGTCGATTTCCGTTAAGCAATTTATCGTTTCATTGAAGAGCCACACTCACCCTATAACTTAAGGTTATAGGCTCGTCATAAATTGGTATTCGGCAGCTTCTAAGTTCTTAATTAAAGTAAACCCATACAAAGATTTATTAATTAGGAATACTCATGTCTATCGCTCAACCTTACCTTCTTTTTCTTGGGGATGTTACCGACCCACTTGCCGCAAAAACAGCTCGCGGTATTCATCAATGGCGACCAGAAATTTGCCTAGGTCAGCTTCGTTTAACAGACGTTACCGTTTCACTTGGCTTAACGGATATGACCTTACAAGAGGCGCAAGCACAGGGCGCGAAAACGCTAGTGATTGGCACAGCAAACCCAGGTGGTGTTATTCCTGACTCTTGGCAGCCAACCATAATGGAAGCTGCAGAAATGGGATTTGAGATTGCATCTGGCATGCACCAACGACTGAGTGAATTTTCACCGCTTGCTGACATGCAACAGCGAGGATTGACTAAGCTTCATGATGTACGCCATTTTGATGGTGATCTAAACGTTGGTAACGGTAAGCCTCGTCAGGGTAAGCGCCTTCTTACGGTCGGAACCGATTGCTCAGTAGGAAAAATGTTCTCGGCGTTGGCCATTGAAAAATCGCTTAAACAAGCAGGAATCTCTGCTCAGTTTAAAGCGACAGGGCAGACAGGTATCTTGATTGAAGGCAAAGGCATTTCTATTGATGCGGTGGTGGCGGATTTCATTTCTGGCGCGGTTGAAGCGATTAGCCCCGATTTTACTGACTACGAGTGGGACATCATTGAAGGGCAGGGTTCTTTGTTCAACCCTTCGTTTGCAGGCGTGAGTTTGGGATTATTGCATGGCGCACAAGCTGATGCTTTGGTGCTATGTCACGAAGTAGGGCGACCACATATTCGCAACCTTCCTCATGCGCAATTACCAACGATTGAACAGACGATCGAAGCTAACTTGCAAGCCGCGCGATTGACGAATCCAGATGTAAAATTGGTTGGCATCTGCTTGAACACGTCGGCACTCAGCATTGAAGACGCTGAGACATTATGCCAAGAATGGACCACACTCTATCAAGTGCCCGTGACGGATCCAGTGCGTTTTGGTGTACAACACATTACTGATCATTTGCGACATTCACTTTAACGACGTCATCATTTCTACGTTTCCATTTGTTAAAGCGAACATCAACCGAGTGAAATTATGAAGATTACAGCAGAACCTATTACTATCGCGATGCAAACGCCTTTTCGCATCTCTCGTGGCAGTCGAACTGAGTGTCACGTTGTTCGTGTTTACATTGAACATGGTGGCAAACAAGCTCAAGGCGAATGCACGCCTTACCCACGATACGGCGAGTCATCGGAGTCTGTGTTAGCGCAAATCCAACAAGCGTCTAGCGCACTTGAAGCTATGTTTGCACGAGGCGTTACCGATCCCGCAGAGCTAAGAGATCATCTTCAGTCTTTATTGACTGGAGGGGCAGCGCGAAATGCGGTTGATTGTGCGCTTTGGGATTTCGAAGCTAAGCAGAAAGAACAGGTGTTTCCAAATAGCTTGTTTGAGTTACCTGCTCAAATTGTGACTGCAATGACCGTCTCGATTGGTACGCCAGAAGCGATGGCGACACAAGCGCGAGATTATGTGGTGAATGGTGCGAAACTTCTAAAAGTGAAGCTTGATGGCGAGCAGGTAGTAAAGCGTGTTTGCGCTGTGCGAGAAGCTGCACCTGATGTTCAGATTGTACTGGATGCTAATGAAGCGTGGACAGGGTTGAATCTCGAAGAGTTGTTTAATCAACTTACTGAGTTTGATATCGCGATGATCGAGCAACCTTTGCCGCAACAACATGATGCGTCACTGGCACATATCAATCACCCGATCCCACTGTGTGCGGATGAAAGCTGTCATACCACTTCGCAACTTTCATCTTTGTTAGGCAAGTATGAAATGGTCAATATCAAGCTCGATAAAACGGGCGGTTTGACCGAAGCATTGGTACTTGCTGAAGAAGCTCAAAGGCTAGGATTTACTCTGATGTCGGGTTGTATGCTAGGCACCTCATTGGCGATGCGAGCGGCGCTGCCTATTGCGGTTCAATCTGAAATCGTCGACCTTGATGGTCCTGTATTACTTGGGCAAGATGTTTCGCAAGCACTGACTTATCAAGATGGGATGATCATTCTTTAAGGTGGCTTAGCGTTCAGTATTGATGATGCAGGTTATAGGTAGGCACGCGAACTTTTGGACATAAACGTTTTAGAGGCATTGTCCTAAAACGCATTTATCAGAAGAGAAAAAGTATCTTGTCACCTTATACGTTTGTATGGGATTTTTTATAGCGCAGAAGGTAAATCTCACCACCAAACATAGAACTGATATTTACAACCACTTTGTATAGAATTAACGCAACGAAAGATGAAATTGTTAAAACATCCATTACCATAGGCAATACCTCCTCTAACTTTGAAACAATTAACGCTGTAACCCCGCATCAGTCCGTAGACTAGCATTAACCGTTAGCACCAGAGTTCTATGGGTGGCAAGACCGGGGGCTTAAAAGCTACCATCGTTAATGACCTTACGCAATACGTTTTGTATGTAACTGAGTGTATGAAATTCACGTTCAATTGACAACGCAGCCTCAGGAAGAATAGCGACAAGATTACTTTGACCAAACTCTTCAACCAAGACTCCTAAAGAGATTGTATCCAGCTTTCCTTTTTTTCGATGTAAGACTGTCGACCTACGGATAAAATCATGCTCTCTGAGTTGATTTACAACATCCACAAGGGCTAGGTCGAAGCTGCTTTCAGACGGATAAGTGTCGTAAAACTCAGTATTAACAAAAGAATTTTCTGGAAGAAATGTACGTAAGTTAGTAGAGCTAATAACCTTACAGTTTATAAATTGCGCATTCTTAAGTTTTGCTTTCTCGAAAGTCGATGCTGCAATAATACAATCAGAAAATACAGCATGCTCTAAATTACACTTTCTAAATAACACTCCACGAATTAAACAATCTTTAAACGATGCACTAACCATATTGCAAAATTTAAACTTCGTTCCAACTAGTGAAGTACGATCAAATGTGCAGTCTGAGAAGTTTGAGTTGTAACTTACTGCTTTATTGAAATTCTTCAGGGGAAAACTTTTCGTCGAAGCATCATGATTTGTGTACCCGAAAGCCAATCTATTTCGGTCATTTATTGTCATTGTTATAGGCTATTGAAATGTTGATCCGCACCAGAAGTTTTGGACACTGAGTTAAGTGAGTACAATCACTAACGA
>NZ_JBGOOO010000041.1:0-38897 GCF_041439695.1 Vibrio sp. FF266 | reverse complement strand
AGCTGACGCTGTTGGCTTAGTAGAAAAACTGTCAACGTATTTTAGGACGAGACAAACAATTCATTGCCGTGATTGCAGTCACATAACCTATAAATTCTATGCCTCCATATGCACTACCGACCTAAAAACCCAAATGCATCAACTTTTCGAATACCTTCCTCTCTTACACTGAACCTACCACTTAAGGCTTAGGGGTAATAAACGGTTGATGCCGTTTACGTACTATTAATTAGTAAGTAACGCCAATTAGTAAGTACTACCAATAAGCTTTTTATAATAACAAGCGGAATACTCCGCATCACACTGGAGAATAACTGTGAAGACAATTACCACAGATATCGCAGTCATCGGCGCAGGCGGCGCTGGTCTTCGTACAGCAATTGCAGCAGCTGAAGCTAATCCTGAATTGGAAGTTGCACTGATTTCTAAAGTTTACCCAATGCGTTCGCACACGGTGGCAGCAGAAGGCGGTTCAGCAGCGGTAATTAAAGACGAAGATAGCCTAGATAACCACTTCAACGATACTGTTGGCGGTGGCGACTGGCTATGTGAACAGGATGTTGTTGAATACTTTGTTGAAAACTCGACTCGCGAAATGATCCAAATGGAACAATGGGGCTGCCCATGGAGTCGTAAAGAAAACGGTGAAGTAAACGTACGCCGATTCGGCGGTATGAAGGTAGAGAGAACGTGGTTCGCAGCGGATAAAACCGGCTTCCACATGCTTCATACTCTGTTCCAGACTTCGATGAAGTACGACACAATCAAACGATTTGATGAGTACTTTGTGGTGGATTTGCTCGTTGAAGATGGCGAAGTACAAGGCCTAATCGCGATTCACATGTCTGAAGGTGAGCTTGTTACCATCAAAGCAAAATCTGTTGTTCTAGCAACGGGTGGCGCAGGTCGTGTTTACCACTGTAATACCAACGGCGGCATCGTAACTGGCGACGGTATGGCAATGGCTTATCGCCACGGTGTGCCACTTCGTGATATGGAGTTCGTTCAATACCACCCAACAGGCCTACCGGGCACTGGCATCTTGATGACCGAAGGTTGTCGTGGTGAAGGCGGTATCATCGTCAACAAGAACGGCTACCGTTACCTGCAAGATTACGGCATGGGCCCTGAAACTCCAGTGGGCGAGCCGAAAAACAAATACATGGAACTGGGTCCTCGAGACAAAGTTTCTCAAGCATTCTGGCACGAGCAGCAGAAAGGCAACACCATCAAGCACCCGCTTGGTGATGTCGTACACCTTGACCTTCGCCACCTTGGTGAAGAGTACCTACAAGAGCGTCTTCCGTTTATCTGTGAGCTTGCAAAAGCGTACGTAAACGTAGACCCAGCAAAAGAGCCAATCCCAATTCGTCCAACCGTTCACTACACCATGGGTGGTATTGAAACTAACGGTACGTGTGAAACTCGTATTAAAGGCCTATTCGCCGTTGGTGAATGTGCTTCAGTTGGCCTACACGGTGCAAACCGCCTAGGGTCTAACTCACTGGCTGAGTTCGTGGTATTTGGTCGCGTAGCCGGTGAACAAGCCGTGAAACGTGCAGCTGAGTTCAAAGGCTGGAACGAAGAGTCTATTGCTAAGCAAGTGAAAGCGGTTGAAGATCGCATCGCTGGCATCTTGGCTCAAGAAGGCGATGAGAACTGGGCTGATATCCGTACTGAAATGGGTCACACCATGGAAGCGGGTTGTGGTATCTACCGTCAAGAAGACTTGATGCAAGAAACCATCGACAAAATCACTGAACTGAAAGCTCGCTACAAGAAGATCAGCATTAAAGACAAAGGCAAAGTGTTCAACACTGACCTACTTTACGCTATCGAAGTGGGTTACGGCCTTGAAGTTGCCGAAGCGATGGTTCACTCAGCGATCCTTCGTAAAGAGTCTCGCGGTGCACACCAACGTCTAGACGACAACTGCACAGAACGTGATGACGTGAACTTCCTGAAACATTCTCTATCTTTCTACAACGAAGATGCAGCACCAACTATCGACTACAGCGGCGTTAAGATTACTAAATCTCAACCTAAAGCTCGTCTATACGGTGAAGCAGCCGAGAAAGCCGCTGCTGCTGAAAAAGCGGCAAAAGAGAATGCGAAGAAGAGCGAAGAGGAGCAAGCATAATGTCAGCGAATCGAATCCAAAAAATTGAAATTCTGCGTTATGACCCTGAGCACGATGCAGAACCTCACTTTCAAACCTTTGAAGTTCCATTTGATGAAACCATGTCGGTACTTGATGCGATTGGTTACATCAAAGATAACCTAGATAAAGACCTGTCTTACCGTTGGTCTTGTCGTATGGCGATTTGTGGTTCTTGCGGCATCATGGTTGATGGCGTGCCAAAACTGGCATGTAAGAGCTTCTTACGTGACTACCCGAACGGCTTCAAGATCGAGCCTTTAGCTAACTTCCCAATCGAGAAAGATTTGATCGTCGACATGACGCCGTTTATCGAGCGCCTTGAAGCAATCAAACCTTACATCATTGGTAACGACCGTAAGCCAGAAGACGGCACTAACATCCAAACTCCAGAGCAAATGGCGAAGTACAAACAGTTCGCTGGCTGCATCAACTGTGGTTTGTGTTACGCAGCGTGTCCTCAGTTTGGTCTAAATCCTGAGTTCATCGGCCCTGCAGCACTTGCTCTTGCTCACCGCTACAACCTAGATAGCCGTGACAATGGTAAAGCTGAGCGCATGAAGCTTATCAATGGCGACAACGGTGCTTGGGGCTGTACGTTTGTAGGTTACTGTTCTGACGTTTGTCCGAAGAAAGTAGATCCAGCAGCAGCTGTAAACCAAGGCAAAGTTGAGTCTTCAATGGACTTCGTTATCTCGATGTTCAAGCCTGATGGATCGCAAGTAAAAACAGCAGAGGAGGCATAATATGAGCAATCGTAAGCCTTATGTTCGCGAGATGAAGAGAACGTGGTGGAGCAACCATCCGTTCTACCGCTTCTACATGCTACGTGAAGCGACTGTACTGCCTTTGATTCTATTCACTCTGTTCCTAACCTTCGGTTTGGGTTCGCTAGTGAAAGGCCCTGAAGCGTGGGAAGGTTGGTTGAGCTTTATGGCTAACCCTATCGTTGTTGGTATCAACATCGTAGCACTGCTAGGCAGCTTACTGCACGCTCAGACCTTCTTCAGCATGATGCCTCAAGTAATGCCAATCCGCCTTAAAGGCAAATTGGTAGATAAAAGAATCATCGTACTGACCCAGTGGGCAGCGGTGGCATTTATTTCTTTAATCGTTCTGATGGTGGTGTAAGGAGCTTCGTTATGAACACAAATTACAATGTTAACCACAATCCGAAACGCTCTGATGAACCAATCTGGTGGGGCCTATTCGGCGCTGGCGGTACTTGGTTCGCGATGATTACACCAATCACGATTCTAGTGCTGGGTATCTTGGTGCCAATGGGCATTATCGATGCGGATGCAATGAGCTACGAGCGTGTCTCTGAGTTTGCCACCAGCATTATCGGTGCGCTATTCATCATCGGTACGCTAGCACTGCCAATGTGGCATGCAATGCACCGTCTTCACCACGGCATGCACGACCTTAAGTTCCACGTCGGCGTTGCAGGTAAAGTGGGTTGCTACTTCGTTGCAGGCCTAATCAGCGCGCTATCTGTTATCTTCATTTTTATGATTTAACAGTTAAGAGCAGATTCGAGATTCGGGTAACTGAGATTCGAAGAGTTTAAGAACGAAAGTACTAAAAGCAGAACAGGATTATCTTGTTCTGCTTTTTTGTTGTGTGTCGAATCTCGTTTACTCGAATCTGCTCTTCTCCGATCGCCAGATACAAAAAAGGCCGCTCATAAGCGACCTTTTCTATTTCACTGAGCCACCTTAAACAAGATGGACACAATCAAATTACTTCACACGACCAACGTATTCGCCAGTACGAGTATCAACTTTAACAACTTCACCGATAGCGATGAATAGAGGTACGCGAACTACCGCGCCAGTTGCTAGAGTTGCAGGTTTACCACCCGTACCCTGTGTATCGCCTTTCAAGCCAGGATCGGTTTCAGTTACTTCGATTTCAACAAAGTTTGGCGGAGTAACAGTGATAGGGTTATCATTCCACAACGTTAGAGTACAAACGTCATTTTCAACTAACCATTTTGCTGAATCAGCGACTGCTTTTACGTCTGCTGCGATTTGCTCAAATGTTTCGTTGTTCATGAAGTGGTAGAATTCGCCATCGTTGTATAGGTAGCCTAGTTCAACGTCAACAACATCTGCAAGCTCGAAGCTTTCGCCTGACTTGAATGTTTTCTCTAACACTTTGCCTGACAGCAGTTTACGAAGTTTTACACGGTTAAACGCTTGGCCTTTACCTGGCTTAACGTATTCATTGTCGATAATTGCGCAAGGCTCGTTATCTAACATGAATTTTAAACCGCCTTTGAATTCATTGGTGCTTACTGACGCCATGATTTTCTCTTCCACATCTTTGAGTTAATTTCAATGCCGCATATCATAACCCGAAAAGTCGAATCTGTTGAGCAAAACTGGCTCAAACAACTATCGAATGCGATCTCTGACCCGACAAAACTGCTTGAAGCATTGGAAATAGACCCAACACCGTGGCAAAAAGGATTCGCAGCACGTGAGCTGTTTTCACTTCGAGTTCCTCTTAGCTTTGTTGAGCGAATGGAAAAAGGCAATCCACACGACCCTTTGCTAAGACAAGTTTTACCGCTAAGTGAAGAGTTTGAGGTGCACCAAGGCTATTCTGCTGATCCACTGGAAGAACAAGACAACGCGATTCCGGGACTACTACACAAATACAAAAGCCGCGCGCTAATGATCGTGAAAGGTGGCTGCGCGATTAACTGTCGTTACTGCTTCCGTCGTCATTTCCCTTATCAAGATAACAAAGGATCGAAGTCTGTTTGGCAGACCAGCCTCGATTATGTGGCTCAACATCCCGAGATCAACGAGGTGATCTTATCTGGGGGCGACCCTCTGATGGCAAAGGACAGCGAACTAGATTGGCTGATCAATGCCATCGAACAAATTCCACATGTGAAAACCGTTCGAATTCACAGCCGATTACCTGTCGTGATTCCGGCGCGAGTGACTGACGAACTATGCCAATTGTTAACTCAAACTCGCCTCAATGTGGTGATGGTCAGCCATATCAACCACGCCAATGAAATCAACTTAGAGCTCAAGCAAGCCTTTCATAAGCTTAAGCAAACTGGTGCGACTCTGCTCAACCAAGGCGTAATGCTAAAAGGCGTAAATAACAGCGCTAACTCATTGAAAAAATTAAGTGAAAAGCTATTCGACGCCGGTATTTTACCTTACTACATGCATGTACTTGATAAAGTTCAGGGCGCTGCTCATTTCTATATCTCCGATGAAGAAGCGAAACACCACTTTAAGGGATTAATCTCTGAGGTTTCTGGCTATCTAGTACCTAAGTTAACCCGTGAAATTGGCGGACGCAGCAGCAAGACACCACTCGATCTGCATATTGAATAGCGAGCGAGCTTCAAAAAGCGACTAAGCTTATCTGTAACGACAACACGTGCTAAATGCACCTTCACGACAAAAATTTTTTGTTCGATCGTCCGGTCTATTATTAGCATACTCGGCTCTATTCTAAATTCTTAGGAGGGGTGATATGTCACAATTTATAGAACAAGCTCTCAACCTTGCCCCCTTTAGCTGGGCAGGCCTCGCAGCATGCATGTTGTGTGGTTCTTTAATCGGAATCGAAAGGCAAACACGCGGTAAACCCGTCGGGATCCGGACATCGATCCTTATCATTAGCGGTACTTACTTCTTCCTCACCATGGCGATTAGCCTATCCCCCAACACACTCGATCAAGCTCGTGTACTTGGTCAGATAATTACGGGGGTTGGATTCCTTGGTGCTGGGGTAATGATGACATTGGATGGAAAAATTCATGGTGTCACGTCAGCGGCGATTATCTGGGTACTCGCTGCATTAGGTATGATGATCGCACTTGGCCACCTTTCGCAGTCGGTTATTATCACGCTAATGGCGCTAGTGATTCTGCTTGGTGTCGACAAAGTAGAAAACAGCTTCCAGAGCTTACGCCGTGGTGTTCATCAGAAGTGGATGAGAAAAGTCCGCGTGAAGAAGTAACACCTCGTCGGAAGACATTTGGCCTTAGCTGCATTTTATTCTTAGCTACTGTTTCATCTTAAGAGTCTTTTTCCTTAGATAAAAAAGAGCCTAGCAAACGACTAGGCTCTAAACTGCAGTTCACGGATTAATGTACGTGAATAGACACTTGATTCTTGCCTGCGGCCTTCGCCTTATAAAGCTGCTCATCTGATGAACGAATACTCTGGTTTTCCCACAAGTGTCCAATGCTGTCGAACTTGTACAGAGAGTAAAGCGTCGCTCCCCCGGAGACTGATATATTAATCTTGTCACCGGTCGCGCATCGATAACTTTGTAAACTAATGTCATTTTGAATTCGTTCAAAGATCGATGAAAGTAATTCGGATGATTCGCCCGTAATCGCGACAACAAACTCTTCACCACCAAATCTAGCCACGATATCTTTCTGCCTAACGCTGTTCAGCATTAACTGAGCAACATGGCAAATCACCTCATCTCCCACCTTATGACCATACTGGTCATTCACCACTTTGAAATCATCGATATCAAATACTCCAACACCAATAATTGGCTCCTCATTTTGGTTCAGCAACCGAGCTTCAAAACCACGCCGATTATATAAACCAGTCAATGGGTCGAGCATCGCTAAATTCTTCAATCGCTTGTGCTCTTGCTTGGTATAAAACCGCCACAACCATAGCGCTGAGATAAAGTACAAAGCCAACAAAATCAGTAATTGAACCCGCTCCAGTTCCAGCAAATGTAAGAAGTGCTCACTCTTTCCTTCTTCAATAGTCAGGTATAACTCAGTATTAATTCCATCGACGTACAAAGGTCGTGAATAGGTAAAGTCCAACAGCCCATATTTGTTTACTCCTCTTGCGCTCGTCACCTTGTATCCATGAACGGGATTCGAGACGAGATTAGAGACGTAACCATCAACACCGAGCACTCCTTTAAACTCACCATCAACATAGATACCTTTGGTTAAGGTCACTACCTTATTCCCTGTTAGGTAGTCATCGTATTGGCCGGTATACACCACTTGGTCTTGACCCTGAGCTAAGCCAAAACGAATCGTATTCACCCAATAAGGGCGACTATTGACGACTGAATCAAAGGTGTCACCTTTAATGTAACGGGCGAAATCGGAAGGCGACGATATAATAAATTTATCTTTGGAGATAAAGTAAATCGCAGAAATGGTATCAATGGTATTCGCAAAGTAAGCCATGGTGGGTGCGATAAACATGCGCCTACCTGCTTCTAAATGAAGCTCCGACTTTAGATCGCACATCTCACTTGGGCCAGAGAACATAAAATCAAATCGAGGGGCAGCTTGCTCTTCACTAATGAAGTAGCACGTATCACCTTCGACCTTTTGCTCATGTGAGAATACGTAGGTATCCCCATGCAGCGGATAAAGTGCGGTAATATTATATTCAAGCGCATTAATAATCTGTGTAAGCTCCGCTAAAGAGCGTGTCACGCCTTGGTTTTCAATTCCATACTGCTTTTCTGACTCTTCCGCTGAATCAACAAGTAACAAGCTAAAAACCACTAAAAAGCTGGCGGTCAGACTTAAGAAAGCCTTTTTAAAATCGACGGTATGGGGATTAATCAAAGCATGTAAGTCATCGTTGAAAATTTAGCGCACATTGTACTCACAAGTGAGAACATCGCAACAAGAGTATAAAACAACATGCTTACAGTAACGTTTAAGGAGTGAGATAGCAGATGTAAAATAACGCCTAAACATAGAAGTAAAGGCGTTGATAGGTTCAATAAGCATTAACTAAATAGGGAATGTAGAACTTAATTTATCAAACTTCTGAGCATCCCCATTCAGGGAAATGCTTTCTTATATAAGTGTTTAATTCTTTTTCAGCTTGCGAGTAAATGCGCTTATTAACTCCCTCTTCAGAATGCAGACGCTGCACAACACCAGCCCCTACTGTCACATTCGTATGCCTATCGATCACCACAAAGGCACCTGTCTGAGGCAGATCTTTGTATAAGTCTATAGCAACTTGATCGGTTAAATTGATAGAAGTTAACGCGATTTCATTAAGCTCTACTGTTTCAGAATTTTCAGCGTGTTGTTCAAGAGTATTCACATCAACTTTATGTTGAATACCTGACAACTTACCTGTGCAAGATTTCGTTGCAAACTTGAAACTATATTCTTTATGGCAACGCAATGGGTTTTCATCCATCCACACTAAATACGCATCAAACTTGTTAACAAGTTGCAGCTTTGAGCCTTTATGAATCAACATATCCCCGCGAGATACATCAATTTCATCGTCAAGTGTTATCGTAATCGCTTGACCAGGCAGTGCTGACTCCAACTCACCATCATAAGTGAATATGGACTTAATTTTTGATGATTTTCCTGAAGGTAACGCTGTTATTTCATCACCAACACTGACTTGGCCAGAAGCCAACGTGCCACAAAAACCGCGAAAATCTAAATTCGGACGATTAACGTACTGAACAGGAAAGCGCATATGCTCTAAATCTTTATCTTGATCGACTTTTACTGTCTCAAGCAGTTTCATTAAAGTCGAGCCTGGGTACCACTCCATGTTTTCACTTGGAGTTACCACATTGTCACCCTTCAACGCTGAAATGGGTACAAAGCGAATGTCGTCAATATTGAAGCTCTTAGCCATCTCACGATAATCAGCTTTGATTTGTTGATACACATCTTGACTATAATCCATCAGGTCCATCTTATTTATAGCAACTATGATGTGCTTAATACCCAATAGTGAACAAATATAACTGTGACGACGCGTTTGAGTTTGAATACCATAGCGGGCATCCACCATCACAATCGCTAAATCACATGTTGACGCCCCAGTTACCATATTACGTGTGTATTGCTCATGCCCAGGAGTGTCAGCAATAATGAATTTACGTTTATCTGTCGAAAAATAACGGTATGCCACATCAATAGTAATACCCTGCTCACGCTCAGATTGCAGGCCATCGACCAACAGTGCTAGATCAAATGATTCATCGGTTGTATTGAATTTTTGAGAGTCTTTCTCAATCGCAGCCATCTGATCTTCGTATATCAGTTTACTATCAAAAAGCAAACGACCAATCAGTGTTGATTTACCATCATCCACGTTACCGCAAGTTAAAAAGCGCAGCAGATCTTTGTTCTCGTGTACTTTTAAGTATGCTTCAATATCTTGAGAAATTAGCTCTGAACTATGTGACATGGTCTTTCCTTAATGGTCCCGGTTTAAATACTCAACTCTTCAAACCGACTTTGATTTATTGATAAAATTTATTTAAAACTTTAATGAATTCGTTTTTATTTTCAATAGGTAAGGCGTTAATCCCCGCCGCAGCTTTACGGCCACCACCAGTAACAAACTGACAGCAAATTTCATCTGCACCAGTACGATTATTTAAAGGTGCACGAACACTCACGGTGTAATCTTTCTTATTGTCATTCAATGTGAGTACTGCATGAGCCTTGTCTGGTGATTGATTTGCAAGCACGTTTCCAAACACACCACTGATACGCTTTGCCCATGCTTCACATGGCAGTAGATAGATTTCAGACACGTCAGTGCACACTATCGGCGTTAGCAGTTCAACATGTTGATAATCGGCCTGATACCCTTGTTTTAGAGCATAATAAGGAGATATTAAATCTCGCTTGAGGTCAAAAGGTGAAGAATAGCACATAAGCTGTTGAAACAATTCGGCTGGATCAATGTGCAAATCGTCAATCGAAGTTCCATAACTGTTGTAGTTGATTAAGGTACCCAACTCTTTTAAAAATGTTCTTTCATTGCAACTTAATCCGATAACATCGGCTAACTGATCAGCATTGACATACATATTGTCACCGTAAGCACCAACTATAGCCCAATCAGCATACCGCCCCGCTAACTGCTGGTTGATCAACAAACTGGTACAAGTATTCGCCTCCAAATCAATGAGGGCTGTAAAATTATCAGCTTGTGGCACTTCTCCCGTACGATGGTGGTCACAATAGAACAGAGGTATATCCAGATCTATCAATTCATAGAGTGAATCGATATTTTTTTCCATCGATATATCTAAGATGGTGCAGCCACTGATATCATTTTGTTTAACCACTCGCTGTAAAAGAGCAATGTCACGCTTTACACCAGTGACAAGCTTCGAGCATTTTGGGTCGGCCTTACGTAACTGAAGTAAAGCAATTATTCCATCAGCATCACCATTGAATACATCGTAATACATGATTAAATGTACCCTAACTTAGTAAGTTGATTAACTACAATATCTGCACATGCCTCAATAGATTGACCTTCAGTCTCGACATGAATATCTGGAGTTAATGGGGCTTCATACATTGAATCAATACCGGTAAAATTCTTAATCTCGCCCGCTCGTGCTTTCTTGTATAACCCTTTAGGGTCTCGTCGTTCGCACACCGATAATGGTGTGTCAATAAACACTTCCAGAAATTGCTTTGAAGATAAAAGCTCACGGACTTGTGCGCGGTCAGCAATAAATGGCGAAATAAATGCAGTTAATACTATCGTTCCCGAATCCACAAACAGTTTTGCTACCTCACCAATACGACGAATGTTTTCAACACGGTCCATGTCGCTAAATCCAAGATCCTTATTGAGGCCATGCCGGACGTTGTCACCATCGAGCAAATAGCTATGTTTACCTAAACTTAGAAGCTTACTTTCGACTGCATTGGCAACAGTGGACTTCCCAGAGCCACTTAATCCCGTAAACCAAAGCACCGTTGGCACTTGTTGCTTTTGCACGGAGCGTTGCTCATGCGTCACCGTGGAGCTATGCCAAACTACATCATCGCTAACAGACTCATTATCTTTTACTACATAGGGAGAGGTCATTCTTACAACTCATATAAAACTAAAATGGGAACACCATCGGAATAACAATGGCAGCAACTACAATGTAAGTGACGGTAACTATCCAACCGACTTTAAAAAAGTCTATAAAAGTATAGCCACCAGCGCTCATCACCATAAGGTTAGTTTGATAACCAAAAGGACTGATAAAGGATGCACTCGCACCATAGGCCACCGCCATCACTAACGGTAAATACTCGATCTGGAATGTCGATGCTAATGCCAGAGAAATAGGCAACATAATCGCTGCAGCTGCTGTGTTGGTCATAACCTCCGTTAAGATAACGGTTAACACCAATATACCAACTAGCACCCAAATGGGAGGGAGTTGTCCAGCTACAGATTCAAAGACTTGAGTTAATGCCAATGCCAGACCACTGCTAGAAAACGCACTGGCGACACACAAAGCTGATACTAGAATAATCAACAACTCAAACGGGAAACGTCGCCTTAATTGAGTTCCATCAATGATTTTACTCGTCAAAGATAAGAGCAAGAACCCAGACAATGTATCAACAAGGTCTAAACTGGTACACGCAGCTAAGACAATGGATAAAATAAAACCGACAATACCCAATAGGTTTTGAGTGAATGATAAGGGACTTTTAAGCGATTTATCACTTAATAGAAAAAAGTTTCTAGTTAGATTTGGGCGTTTTTTAAAGTCATCCCCGACAGCAAGAATCAGTTTATCACCACTTTGAATAACACACTCCCCAAGCTTGCCAGAAAGCCGCTTTCCTTGCCTAGCGATCGCTACCACTGCCGCATCAAAACGAGAACGAAACTCAACCTCTTTTAAAGTTTTATCTATCAATACAGATTCAGGGCTCACTAAGACTTCAACTAAGTTTTTACCTAACTCGAATTCATCTTCAACGTACAGCTTAAGGCCATCAAAAGAGGCCAGTTGTTTAACTTCTGAAACATCACCACTGAATACCAGTTTATCTCCTGCAAATACCAATTCACTCGGTGATACAGGGGTTATCAACTGTTTATCTCGAATAATTTCAGTTAAGAAAAGACCATCGAGTGATCGTAATCCATTTTCTAATATACTTCGACCTACGAGCTTACTTCTGCTCTCGACTTCAGCATCAAGGAAGTATCCCCCTAACGACTCAACTTTCACAAGGTCATCAGGAAGCCACCTGGAAACTATTATGACTACGAAACCACAACCGAGTAGTAAACTTACCCCCACAGGGAAAAAAGCAAAGATTGTCAGCGCAGGATAGCCTTGGTCTTCAAGTAAACCACTAACTACAAGGTTGGTCGCAGTTCCTATTAAGGTTAGAGTCCCCCCTAAAATAGAGAAGTACGATAAAGGAATCAGAAGTTTCTTAGGAGCATGGAATGGATTTTTGAGAACCCCCCCCATCAAAGTAGCGACCACTGCGGTATTGTTAAGTACACTAGAGCTTAGTGCTCCCAGAGCTCCCAAACGCAATAGCGATTGCCCATAATGACGATGAGATAACATTTTTGCCACCCAACTAAGCAAAGCTGTCCTTTCTAGAGCGAGAGAAGAAAGTAGTAACAATAATAAGATAATCACAGAACGGTTAGTGACGTTCGAGAAAATAACGGCTTGTGAAAGCTCACCAGAAACGTACAGCACTGTCACTGAAAAAATAAACACATAGCTAGCTCTAAAACGGTTACTGACCAGACCAGCAATCAATCCAATAAGGACACACGCAGTGACAATCATGCTCAAACAACTCAATTTATATTCAAAAGTGACGATATAATATCGTCAATGTTATTAGAAGTAGCCTTCACGCTTTTTCTTCTCCATTGAACCAGAGCTATCGTGGTCAATGGCGCGCCCTTGACGCTCTGAAGTAGTCGTTAACAACATCTCTTGAATAATTTCAGGTAGCGTCGTAGCTTCAGATTCTACAGCGCCGGTTAGTGGGTAACAACCGAGTGTACGAAAACGTACCATTTTTTCTTCTGCCACTTCCCCTTTTTTAAGCTTCATTCGCTCATCATCGACCATAATCAACATGCCATCACGCTGAACGACAGGGCGAGGTTTTGATAAATACAAACCCGGAATTTCAATATTTTCAAGATAGATATACTGCCAAATATCTAGCTCTGTCCAGTTAGATAGTGGGAACACACGAATACTCTCACCTTGGTTAACCTTGCCGTTGTAAATATTCCATAGCTCTGGTCGTTGATTTTTAGGGTCCCAGCGATGATGTTCGTCACGAAACGAGTACACTCGCTCTTTCGCTCGAGATTTTTCCTCATCTCGCCGCGCACCTCCGAAAGCAGCATCAAAACCATGCATATCTAGAGCCTGCTTTAAGCCTTGGGTCTTCATTATATCGGTATGTTTTGAACTACCGTGCACAAAAGGGTTGATCCCCATAGCCACACCTTCAGGGTTCTGGTGAACAATAAGCTTCATTCCAACCTTATCAGCCATGTAGTCCCGAAACTTGATCATTTCTTTGAATTTCCACGTAGTATCAACATGCATCAGAGGAAAGGGAGGAGTACCAGGAGCAAAAGCTTTCTGGGCAAGGTGTAGCATCACTGAGGAATCTTTGCCAACTGAATACAGCATCACCGGGTTATCAAATTCAGCCGCGACTTCACGCATAATATGGATCGATTCAGCTTCCAATTGCTTTAGATGCGTCATCTTTTCCGGCGTTAATTTCGTTGTCATGTTACGTTTCCCACATCTATTGAATGTTTCTACCTCAGTTAAAGCACTGAAGGGTATTTATTCGACAAAAAGTTCGATTAGATATTAAATCTGTTTGCCAACAGTATACCAACATAAGCGAAAACAATAAAACAAGACAATCGAAGCTTCCCTTTTTAGAGTCAAACCTAGATTCAACCTTAAAAGGCTTAACGAACCTTTCGATAGTAAGTTGACTAAGTCACTTAAAAGCTACTACCTGTAAAGCAATTGAGATGATTGAAACCGTTTAACGGTAGAGTTTGAGAGAGAGGTATCTGTCTAATGATGTCTTTAATATATGTAGTAGAAAAATCACCTACTAGTAGTAGGTGATTTTGAGTGAAAAATGAAAACGATAACTCTACTTGGCAAAGTTCACAATTGGGAAGCACGGGAAAAAACCATTGTCAGCACAGTTGATCAGACCAATCTGTACTCCTTCAATTTTGTTGGTTTTGTTGAAGATACCAACCTGAACCGTCGACACCTCTGAAAGGTTCGCAGCGCCAACATCCACCATAGTGTTACCTTCGGAGTAGTTTACGAAACTCACGTTCGCGCCTTTTACATCATTAGTAATGTTAACAGCACCTAGGTTAACACCTGTTGTTTTACCTGTATTCCAGTTAAA
This sequence comes from Vibrio sp. FF266, assembly GCF_041439695.1. Lineage (NCBI taxonomy): Bacteria > Pseudomonadati > Pseudomonadota > Gammaproteobacteria > Vibrionales > Vibrionaceae > Vibrio > Vibrio sp. FF266. The sequence goes on along the minus strand of NZ_JBGOOO010000041.1, from coordinate 24,516 downwards.
GAAACCTAGTGAAGCACCTGTCATTTCTTGGTTTACTTTTGATGCACCAAAAATACCAAGATTCACACCTGTCGTAGTTTGCGTCTCAGACATACCAACAACCGCAAGGTCGACACCTTTAAGGTCATTGACTTGTCCGTGAAGCAGAGCCAGACGTACACCGCCAACCGCATCAGAATCCGGAGCGTTGAAGCCATTAATTGTTGAAAACATAACAGGCGAAGAAGCAAATGCTGCCGGTGCCATTACCGCTGCAGATACAGCAAGTACTGAAAGTAATTTTTTCATTGGGGAGTCTCCACTGACTTATTGTTGACTTGATTAATCTATATTAAATCAAGTGTTTATTGTCCTTCACTCAACAGCTATCCATGTTAAATCAATGTCATAACTGTACCATTGAATATAAGACCCTAAATCATAAAGAGCAATATTGAGCAGAGGATATCATGAGAGGCAAGAGTAAACATCGGCAGTCAGGTTTCTATAACTAGACGATAAAGATTCCCTATCACGCTCGTGCCTCGCTGTCGGGAGTGACGATTTCAAAGCATAAAAAACGGAGACCGAAGTCTCCGTTTTCTAAAGCTTATGTATGACTTTCTCTATTACGAGAAAGGGGGATGATTACATCATGCCACCCATACCGCCCATGCCCCCCATATCAGGCATTGCAGGGCCAGAATCTTGAGGCTTGTCAGTGATCATCGCTTCTGTTGTGATCATAAGACCAGCAACGGATGCTGCGAACTGAAGTGCAGAACGAGTTACCTTAGTTGGATCTAGGATACCCATTGCAATCATGTCGCCGTATTCGCCAGTAGCCGCGTTGTAACCGTAGTTACCTTCGCCAGCACGAACATTGTTAGCAACAACAGACTCTTCATCACCTGCGTTCTTAGTGATTTGACGAATAGGCGCTTCCATTGCACGTAGTGCAACACGGATACCTACGTTTTGCTCTTCGTTGTCGCCTTCAAGGCCAGCAACTTTAGATGCAGCGCGGATAAGTGCAACACCACCACCAGCAACCACACCTTCTTCAACAGCAGCGCGAGTTGCGTGAAGTGCATCTTCTACGCGGTCTTTCTTCTCTTTCATCTCAACTTCAGTTGCAGCGCCTACTTTGATTACTGCAACACCGCCAGCTAGCTTAGCTACGCGCTCTTGAAGTTTTTCTTTATCGTAGTCAGACGTTGCATCTTCGATTTGTTGACGAATTTGAGAAACGCGACCTTTGATCATCACTTCATCGCCCGCACCATCAATGATGGTTGAGTTTTCTTTAGTGATCGTAATGCGCTTAGCTTGACCTAGGTCTTCTAGCGTTACTTTTTCAAGGTCTAGGCCGATCTCTTCAGAGATAACCGTGCCGCCCGTTAGGATAGCGATGTCTTGCAGCATAGATTTACGACGGTCGCCGAAACCAGGTGCTTTAACCGCAGCCACTTTAACGATGCCACGCATGTTGTTCACAACAAGAGTTGCTAGCGCTTCGCCTTCGACATCTTCAGCTATGATAAGAAGTGGACGAGATGCCTTAGCAACTGCTTCTAGAGTCGGAAGAAGTTCACGGATGTTCGAAACTTTCTTGTCGATTAGAAGAATAAATGGGCTTTCTAGATCAACTGAACCGGCTTCTTGGTTATTGATGAAGTAAGGAGATAGGTAACCGCGGTCGAACTGCATGCCTTCAACTACGTCTAGCTCATCTTGCAGAGCCTGACCTTCTTCAACCGTGATAACGCCATCACGACCTACTTTTTCCATCGCTTCAGCAATGATGTTACCCACTGTCGAATCAGAGTTCGCAGAGATAGTACCTACTTGCGCGATAGCTTTCGAGTCTGAACAAGGAACAGAAAGGTTCTTCAACTCTTCAACAGCCGCGATAACCGCTTTGTCGATACCGCGCTTAAGATCCATTGGGTTCATGCCAGCAGCAACCGCTTTTAGGCCTTCAGCGATAATAGACTGAGCCAATACTGTAGCTGTCGTTGTTCCGTCGCCCGCCGCGTCATTCGCTTGCGAAGCCACTTCTTTAACCATTTGTGCGCCCATGTTTTGGAACTTGTCTTCAAGTTCGATTTCACGTGCAACTGAAACACCATCTTTAGTGATAGTCGGTGCGCCAAATGATTTGTCTAGAACAACGTTACGGCCTTTAGGACCTAGCGTTACTTTTACTGCGTCAGCCAGAACGTTTACACCTTCTAGCATTTTAATACGTGCGTCGTTACCAAATTTAACGTCTTTAGCAGCCATCTTAATTTCCTTTAAAATTCTTTATTCAGTCAGTTCAGTTTTATGGGTCGGATTACTCAACGATCGCCATGATATTGAACTCAGACATTATCAGTACTTCTTTGCCATCGATCTTTTCCGCTCTAGTACCGCGGTCTTCTGCAAAGATAACTGTGTCGCCAACTTTAACGTCCAATGGTTGTAGTGAGCCGTTTTCTAGAATGCGGCCTTTGCCAACAGCTAGAATTGTACCGCGCGTTGATTTTTCAGCGGCAGAACCAGTTAGAACGATGCCACCAGCAGATTTAGATTCAACTTCTTGGCGCTCAACGATAACTCGGTCGTGTAGAGGACGGATATTCATCGGTCGTATCTCCTGATAATTTCCATTTAATTTGATAGTTGCCACGATTGGCATGGGGTTAAAGAGTATGTTGGGGCGATGTGAAAGATCCCAAGGGGTGAAAGAGAAAAATTGTGATCCAAAGAGCAGATTCTCACCCTCATCTTTCCTTGCTTTTCGTTTACTCATATCCCACATCTGTTTATCCTACTCCTTTCGTTTCAGCCGGCGTTTTACATGCAAGATAAACACGGGCTTCTTACAGCCCCGATAGCAGACACTCTGCGCACTATGACCATACCGACGATCTTCGGTATGGTAGCGATCTTGATGTTTAATCTTGTTGATACCTTCTTTATCTCATTGCTAGGCACGCAAGCTCTTGCCGCTGTGAGTTTTACCTTCCCTGTCACCTTTGCGATTAACTGCATTACTATGGGCATAGGCATTGGCTTATCAACGTGTATTGGAAGGTTACTTGGCCAAGGTTGCGCGCAAAATGCCGCTCGCTTTACCTGTCACGGTTTATTACTTGCCGTGCTTCTTGTTGGTTTTGCATCAACACTGGGGATCGTAACGCTAAAGCCCATGTTTACACTGTTGGGAGCAGAACCTGAGTTGCTGCCTCTGATCTCTGAATACATGTCAGTTTGGTATTTAGCGATACCGTTACTTGTGATTCCTATGGCAGGCAACAGTGCGATACGAGCCAGTGGCGATACCAAGACACCCGCCAAGATCATGATGTTGGCCGGCCTGATCAACGGCATTCTCGACCCGCTTCTCATCTTTGGTTACGGCCCTTTCCCTGAGCTCGGAATTCAAGGCGCGGCCATTGCTAGCGGATTCAGTTGGTTTGGTGCGTTGTGTGGCTCACTGTATGTGTTAACCATGCGAGAAAAGCTGCTTGCTCCGCCCAAACTAAAAAACATCACCGATGACTGGAAACAGATTCTCACTATCGGTACGCCAGCAGCACTCTCCAATGCGCTAAACCCACTTGCTGGCGCCATTATCATGATGATATTAGCCAAGCAAGGGACTGAAGCCGTTGCAGCTTACGGAGCAGCTCAGCGAATTGAATCGATTTTGATCATCGTACTGATGTCTTTAACCTCGGCCCTCACGCCTTTCATGGCGCAAAACTTTGGTGCTAATAATCCACAGCGTAGTTTCAAAGCTCTGTTCTTAAGCATGCGTTTTGCTGTGCTATTTCAAGGTTTGATTTTCTTAATGATGGTGCCATTGAGCATCCCTCTAGCCGCCCTATTTTCTCAAGAAGAATCAGTGCGAGGCATCTTGTGGCATTACCTATTAGTTGTCCCGTTTAGCTATGGATTTCAAGGCATTGTAATGATGTTAATCAGCGCTATGAATGCGATGCACCAACCAATTAAAGCCTTTCAGTGGAGCTTCATGCGCCTATTTATATTTACATTGCCATTCGCTTGGTTCGGCAGCCAAATTGATGGTGTCGAAGGGCTGTTTATAGGCTTGGCCTTGGGGAACATTGTCGGCGGTGTATCAGGATATTGCTTTGCACTTCGTGTTAGGGATAAATCAGATACGGATGCGAGTAATCGAGATGCGAAACGATGTAAGAGCAGATAAGAGATTTGAAGAGCTTGAGAGCAGAAAGAGACCGGAAGATGACGTGGAAGACACCACTTACAAAATGCTTTATGACGCACCGATTGGCAAGATGATCATTGTTAGTAATGGTGTGTCGATTATTGAAATTGACCATATAAATCACGAAGAGCTAATGACTAGCAATCCAGATGACCTTTGCCAACTGGCGATGGAACAGTTAGATGAGTACTTTACAGGTCAACGAACCGAATTCGATTTGCCATTAAGAGCGATAAAAGGCGCTAATTTTCAAAAAGCAGCTTGGCAGGCTTTAACAACCATTCCTTATGGCGAAACCATCAGTTATGGTGAACAAGCGAAAAGAATGGATAACCCAAAAGCTGTAAGAGCGGTGGGTGGTGCAAATGGCAAGAACCCATTTAGTATTGTTGTACCCTGCCATCGAGTCATCGGCGCAAATGGCACATTAACTGGCTACACCGGCGGTATGAACCGCAAAGAATGGTTACTGGATTTTGAGCATTCGGTTCTGACTCAAGCTAGCAAATAACTCCCTGTCATTCCCTACAGCGAGGGACGAGCGTGATAGGGAATCTCTCTTTATGCTGAACACCAAGTATGACAAGCAATACTAGGCATAAGATTCCAGATATTTCGTTCCTCAATTCTGGAATGACAGGATAAGAAGGTAACAAGTAAACGAGAATCGGAATTCGAAATGCAAAGAAGGAATGGTCTTTCTACTTTCGGCTTTATCGCTACTTGGTTACCCGAATCTGCCCTTAAGCTCTTCGCATCCCGATTACTCGTATCTCACGTCTATTCCTCAAACTCCAGATACAAAAAAACGGCTACACTCGCGTGCAGCCGTTCTAGTATTCGATGAAAGTTAAAACTATTTATCTAAAACAGTAACTACTTAACGATCACGTCACCTGACATTTCAGCTGGGATATCAATACCAGACAGAGAAAGCATCGTTGGTGCTAGGTCAGACAGCTTGCCGCCTTCTTTAAACTCAACGTCTTTGCTGCCCACGTAGATAAGTGGCACTGGTAGGTTAGTGTGCGCTGTGTGGATGCCGCCCGTTTCTGGGTTTACCATCATTTCCGCGTTACCGTGGTCAGCAGTGATAAGCAGTTGGCCATCGGCTTCTTTGATTGCTTCAACCACTTTACCAAGACATTCGTCTAGCGACTCTACGGCTTTAACTGCTGCATCGTAAACGCCAGTGTGGCCAACCATATCACAGTTAGGGAAGTTACAAACGATAGCGTCATATTTGCCACCTTTAATTGCAGCAACTAGCTTTTCAGTCAGCTCTGGTGCGCTCATTTCTGGCTGTAGGTCGTACGTTGCTACTTTTGGAGAAGCAACAAGCTGACGCTCTTCGCCTTCAAACTCGTCTTCTTTACCGCCGTTGAAGAAGAACGTCACGTGCGCGTATTTCTCTGTTTCAGAGATACGTAGCTGCGTTTTGCCTTCTTTCGATAGCCATTCGCCGTAGGTGTTCTCTAGAGAAGCCGGTGGGAACGCACATAGAAGTGGGATATCTGCTGCGTATTGAGTCAGCATCACGAAATCGATCGCTGGGAATACGTTGCGAGCAAAGCCGTCGAAATCAGGAACGAATGCACGTGTGATTTCACGAGCACGGTCAGCACGGTAGTTCATGAAGATAACCGCATCGCCATCTACGATAGCGGCAGACTCTTCGCCTTCTGCTTTGATTTCAGTCGCTTTAACGAACTCATCGTTTTCGTCACGAGCGTAAGCCGCTTCTAGGCCAGCTACTGCTGTGTCGAATGTGAACTCTGCTTTTGCTTGAGTCAGTAGGTCGTAAGATTCTTGAACGCGATCCCAGTTGTTATCACGGTCCATTGCGTAGTAACGACCAATAAGCGAAGCCACACGGCCTTTACCTAGCTTAGCGAACAACGCTTGGAAGCGTGCAAGTGTGTTTTCTGCACTACGTGGCGGTGTATCACGACCGTCTAGGAATGCGTGTAGGTAGATTTTCTCTGCGCCACGCTCTGCTGCCATTTCAACAGCCGCGTAGATGTGATCTTCATGAGAATGAACGCCACCTGGAGACATAAGGCCCATGATGTGTACGGCTTTGTCTGCTTTAACCGCTTTATCAACAGCATTCACTAGCGCTTCCGTTTGACCGAATTCGCCGTCTGCGATTGATTTAGTAATACGCGTTAGATCTTGGTATACCACGCGACCCGCACCAATGTTGGTGTGACCCACTTCAGAGTTACCCATTTGGCCATCAGGTAGGCCTACATCTAAGCCAGAAGCCGAGATTAGCGTGTTAGGTTGGTTAGCAATAAGACCGTCTAATACAGGTGTATTAGCGTTCGCGATAGCGTTGTCTTGGTTGTCTTCACGGTAACCGTAACCGTCAAGGATCACTAGAGCCATTGGCTTCTTAGCTGACATAGGACTGACCTCGTTCAATTCAAAATAAATCGGTATAAAAACAAATTAGCGTAATTTTACTACAGTTTACAGTCAAAACTGTAGTGGAAGATCAAGAAACGTCGCAGGTAAGGTGATCGGATATGAAAAAAAATGTCGTTTACATTTTTATTCTTCCAATCAAGAACGCTCAATCAGTGATAAAGCGCTCATAAGGTCTCATGTACGACCGAGAAAGATCACGTAGATTCTACCTTACTCTTTTCTATCGAATCCAAATACACTAAAATTCACGAAACATACTTAATTAGGCTTAGTCGTGCTCCTTCCTTTACTTGATCTCGCGTTCTTATTCTTCTTTTCTCTTGCGACTATCTTTATTTTACGTAAATTTGCTAAGAAAATCGGTCTCGTAGATGAACCCGACTCTCGTAAGTTTCATAGCGGAGCAATACCACTCGTTGGCGGCATTTCAATTTGCATTTCACTTCTCTACTTTCTACTAAACAACCCAAACATTCTACCGAACACACCTCTCTATGCTGCGTGTATTCTCATCTTAGTTGGGGTAGGTTCTTTAGATGATAAGTTTGATTTAAGCTTCAAGTTGCGCTTCATGATCCAAGCAGGGTTATCTGTGGCCATGATGATGATTGGTAACATTGAGCTAAAAACGATAGGGGATGTACTCGGCAGTGGAGAGATCATTACGTTAGGTTGGTTTGGCTACTTAGTTACTATTTTTGCGGTAGTTGGAGCAATAAACGCATTTAATATGGTAGATGGGATTGATGGCCTACTAGGAGGGTTATCCGTGGTCACCTTTGGAGGTTTGGGGCTAATGCTCGCGTATGATGGACAGTACAACCTCTCATATATATGCCTAGTGTTAATAGTCGTTATCATCCCTTACATACTACTCAACTTAGGTGCATTTGGACGAAAAAGAAAAGTATTTATGGGGGATGCTGGAAGCATGCTGATCGGATTTACAGTTATCTGGCTTCTGCTTTTATCAAGCCAAAATGGAACATCTCCCCCCCTACGTCCCGTAACAGCTCTGTGGTTAATTGCTGTCCCACTAATGGATATGACTGCGATAATGATACGAAGGGTACGCCGTGGTGATTCCCCGTTCAAACCGGATCGAGAGCACCTACATCATATCTTTCAAAGGTTAGGACTCAGCCCAAATCAAACACTAGTTTCGATATGCTCCATAGCAACTTTATTCGCAGCTGTCGGGATTGGTGCCGAAATAAACGGTGTTCCCGAATACATTATGCTTTATTTATTTTTGGCATGCTTCCTGCTATACGTAAAACTACTAAGTAAGAAGAGACACCAGGCACATAAATAAACTAATACTTCGAGTACTTGCAGATAAAGTGTATCGCCTCTTTTTCAATGGTATATTTCGATAACGTTTTAGGCTCGCCAGGCTCAATGGGTAACCACCATAAGACCCTATCGGATACACCGACTGGCTATAAACATTTTTAAACTGATGGATTGATAACCACATGAAAGTACTACACATTTACCGTACTTGCTACCCTGAAACAAAAGGGGGATTAGAACAAGCTATTCGTTATATTTGTAAGGGCAGTAGTGAACAAGGTATCGAAAATACCATTCTAACATTGGGTATTGAGAATAAAGAATATCATTTTGAAGGCACGCGAATCATCGTCGTCAAGAAAGACTTCGAGATATCATCGAACGGATTTTCATTTCGTCTAATTCGTCGGTTTAGAGAACTAAGTAAGAAAAACGATATTATTCACTACCAATACCCTTGGCCTACAGGTGATTTACTCAGCATTTTTTCCGACAAAAAACCATCACTGGTCAGCTATCAATCTGATATTGTAAAACAAAAATGGCTAAAAAAAATATACTTCCCTCTTGAGCAGTATTTTTTGTCTAATGTTAATCGTATCATTGCGAGTTCCCCTCAATATGCGCAAACAAGTAAAAATCTAATCAAGTATGGCAGTAAAGTCGATACTATCCCTCTTGCGATCGATGAATCTACTTATCCAAAAATCAGTAAAGACGATATCAAAAAGTGGGAAGACTACGTTGGCAGAGACTTTTACTTATTTGTAGGTGTGCTTCGATACTACAAAGGACTGCAATACCTTCTTGAAGCAGCAAAGTTAAATGGGTTACCTATTGTAATCGCTGGTGATGGTCCAGAAAGAGCCAATCTAGAAATGTATATAGAAAAGCACTCTCTTACCAATGTAACACTCGTGGGATTTGTTTCTGAAGAAGACAAAGTCGCACTTCACACACTTTCAAAAGCATTTGTTTTTCCGTCGCATTTACGCTCTGAAGCGTTTGGGATTTCATTAGTAGAAGCACAAATGTTTGGCAAGCCAATTGTAAGTGCAGATATTGGAACCGGTTCCTCTTATGTCAATATCAATGGAGAAACAGGGCTAACCGTTCCACCGGCAGACGGCTCACAGTTTTCAGAGGCTATGCAAAAATTGGAAAACGATGTATCACTGTGCCAAAAACTTGGAAGTAGTGCTCGTCAACATTTTGATAAAGAGTTCACAGCTAAGCGCTATGCTGATAGTTATATTACGCTGTACCACAAACTAATCTCATCACATAATCATACAACAGAGTAAATCATGAACTTCTCGAGGTAGCAGACGCTATCTTGAGGAGTTGATCAACTGTATTTGACCACTTAAAGCCTGAAGCCCTTTTTATACCACACTCTACCAACTTAGCTTTACGTTCAGGGTCCCTAATAAGCTCTAAGATCGCATTTGAAATGGAGACTTCGCTGCTAGGATCGACTAAAAGAGCTCCGTTTGCTGCAACCTCTGCTGTTGCGCCCACATTAGAGGTAATAACAGGAGCACCCGAAGCCATGGCTTCAATAACAGGCAAACCAAAACCCTCATATAGTGACGGATAAATAAAAGCACCAGCCGATGCATACAAACGCTTTAAGTCATCATCCGCTACGTACCCAGTAAATATTATTTGCCCACGCTCAACTAAGTCTTTCGCATTATCCATCAATTCTGCATTTTTCCAGCCTTGATCTCCAACCAAAACTAAAGGGTGCAACTTACGAACTGAATCAGGTAAAAGCTTAAAAGCGTCAATTAGCTTGTTTAAGTTCTTTCTTGGCTCCAAGGTTGCAACACTAAGAAGAAATTTATCATGCTCTATTTCGAGCGATTTAAGTAAAATATCGCACTCCTTTTTGGAATGAGCCTTAAAACCGCCAGAGACTCCCAAGTACAATGTCGAACTTTTGCTTTTACTGCTAGGAAAGAAGTCATGAAGTTCATCTAAAATAAAATCAGAATCGACAACTATATGATCAGACCTAGCAATGGTTCCCTGCATTTTATCCTTTAAATATGAAACCCTAGTGGCCGGATGAAAGCTAGGGTGAGATAGGAAAGATAAATCATGAACCGTTGTAATGGTTGTTCCCGAATAATTAAATGGGACAAAACTTGGTTCAAAATACACATAACCTTGATTCGCAAGTGTTTTTAATTGTTGTTGCGCTCGAAAAGAAAGCAAATAGCTTTTTAACTGATAAATGCCAGGAACAGATCTCAATAGCTCCACCAAAAGTCGCTTTTTAGGGCTTGGTGCGCTCTGGTCGGAACTTGGAAAGTGAAAGCAATAAGCGAGATCCGATAGCGCATCTCGAGTTAATAACTTACCGTTTCTAATACCAACAACATCTATATCGTGAGAGAGCAATTCACTGAGAATATTAAGGGTATAGTATCCTATACCCGTTAATGGCATTCGTATTGGCGATACATTGATCAACAATTTATTTGGCATGGTACATATCGGTCAAGGTTTTCTCTATATTGATCAAGGGTGCCTGACCAGTTAGTGATGCTAGTTTTGCATTATCCCCACCCAATACTTTAATCTCATTGTCACGAACAAAGTCTGGGTTGACTCTAACCTGGATACTGTATCCAGCAATATTTTCCATCATCGTAATTATCGATTGCAAGGAAATCACCTGACCAGAGCACAAATTTACAATCTCTGACTCAACATCAGATTCTAAAAGGTTAGCATAAGCTAGCGCTATATCGCGAACATCACTAAAGTCGCGAGATACATCTGTATTACCTAATTCTATCTCTAAAGCATTTTTCTTAAAGTGAGATACTATTTTAGGGATTAAGAAATTTTCAGCTTGACCAGGACCAGTATAGTTAAATGGTCGGGTGATAATCATTGGGATTTCGTTAAACCAGAGCTTTGCCATATGCTCCATTGCAAGTTTGCTCATCGCATAATGATTAACAGGCGAAGGCAAAACTGATTCTGAGATGCGTTGTACATCTTCGGGGTTACCATAAATGTTCGCACTACTCGCAAAAATAACTTTATCTAATTCTAGCTTAAGCTCTTTCGCTGCTTCTAGTAAGTTCAGCGCACCAAAAACATTGACGTCATAAAACGCTTTCTGGTCAGAATGCCCAACAAATGATAACGCAGCAAGGTGAATAATATAATCTGGTCTAACTTCATTCAGACATTCTACTACCGCATTGCGATCTGTCAGATCGCAAGCAACTTGGCCAGGTTTGGCTTCACGGTATACTAACCCAATGACAGAGTAGCCCCTAGAGAGTAACTCTTTTTCTACATATTTACCGGTGAAGCCATCAACACCTGTTAACAATACTTTTTTCATAATTTCATCTCAAAAAAAATGGCAACAGAAAACTGCTGCCATTTAGCAAAAAACGTTAAAGATTAGAACGAGAAGCCTTGCTCGTTACGACGAAGATCTGCTTCAACCATCATTGCACATAGCTCTTCTAGTGTTGTTGTTGGTTCCCAGCCAAGTTCTTTCTTCGCCTTTTCTGGGTTACCGATCAACAACTCTACTTCCGCAGGGCGATAGAATTTAGGGTTAATTCTCATAACGACTTTACCAGTAGCTTTATCTGTCGCGGTTTCGTTCTCTTCAGAGCCATTCCACTCTAGTTCAATGTCAGCAGCTTTGAATGCCATCGTAACAAAATCACGGACTGTTTCAGTACGATTAGTAGCAAGAACATAAGTATCAGGCTTATCTACTTGTAGCATACGCCACATACCTTCAACATAATCTTTAGCAAAGCCCCAGTCGCGCTTCGCATCCATGTTACCAAGCTCAAGCACATCTAGCTTACCTAACTTGATTTTCGCTACAGAGTCAGTGATTTTACGTGTAACGAATTCTTGACCACGCAACGGTGATTCATGGTTAAACAAAATACCACTAGTAGCAAAAATGTCGTATGACTCACGGTAGTTAATCACCATCCAGTGCGCATACAGTTTTGCAACACCGTATGGGCTACGTGGATAGAATGGCGTAGATTCACGTTGAGGAATTTCTTGTACCTTACCAAACATCTCAGAAGTCGATGCTTGATAAAAACGAATTTTAGGGTTAACGATGCGAATTGCTTCTAAAAGATTAACCGGACCAATACCCGTAATTTCAGCAGTAGTAAGAGGTTGGTCGAATGACACGCCCACGAAGCTTAGCGCTGCAAGGTTGTAAACTTCATCAGCACCCGTGTTTTGTAATAGACGAATACTGCTAGACAAGTCTGTTAGATCGTATTCCACAAGCTCCAAATTAGGATGGTTCTCAATTCCTAACTCTTCGATACGCCAGAAGTTCACAGAACTTGTACGACGGTATGTACCGTATACTTTATAGCCTTTATCCAAAAGTAGTTCTGCTAGATAAGCCGCATCTTGGCCTGTAATCCCTGTTATTACTGCTGTTTTCATCAAGTTATACCTTTTACCAATTCACTTTAAGTGTTTATATCTCAATTAGATAATCAATTATATATTGAAGACGTCTGAACAACCAGATTATATAAAGTTTTCAAAATCACCAAGTAACTTTAGCCAACAACATTATCTTAAGTTGACGCTTAGCCGATCACTCTACGAGTGAGTTGTTCTTTATTGTTGCCTTGTACTAATTTCATCCCTGGGTGCTACTAAATGATGTCATCAAAATGCATTTTGGAGCAAGTGGATTCAAACAAGTCTTGAGTCCAATTAGACTTTATATCGTAACGTATCCCAAGACTTTCCTCTACCTCCAATTCGAGCTTTAGCTAACGAACTTGCCCAATGAATGAACCAGCGAAGGAGTTATAACAAATCGATTTCGGCTCAGGTTGCCAACCTACAGCGACCTTGCGCGTTTAACCGTTCAATCATAAGATAACCTGCTACTGTGAAAGATATTGTCAACGATTCTCGCAGAAAAAATCAACGAGAGAAAACCCAAAATTTATACACAAAATAAGTAATCAGGGGAAGAACCGTACTGATTAAGACGATTCCAATCAAATAATGCCAGTTCATAACCTCAGCCAAAGATGAGAACAACACCGTACCAATAAGAGCGGTAGCTGACGCGAAAAGGAATTTTAAATACTTTGATACACTGGCGTTGGAAGAAAATACCCAATAAGCATTCATAAAATACGAAAGGATGTTCGTAATAAAAAAAGCTATTATATTAGAAAGCACTGGATTTAATCGCACTATTTCTACAGCTAGAATGACTAATGTCGTATGCACCAACGTATTGACAACGCCAATCGTCCCAAACTTAATCAAGCTTTTATATCTAAAAAAATACCGAGCTAAGATACTCATACTATTTAATTATTTTCCTAGCTATATAAACTGGTCTATTTTTAACCTCTGAATAAGTCCGACCTAAATACTCTCCCAGGACACCAATACCGATCAATTGTATCCCTCCAATAAATAGGATAGTTACCATTATTGACGCAAAACCTGGAGTATCAACACCAAAAACTAACGTTTTAAAAACCAAAAACAAAGCGTACATTATAGAAAGTAAAGAAATAGTGAGCCCCAAATATGACCATGCTCTTAATGGAATGGTACTATAGCTAGTGATACCTTCCAAAGCAAAGTTCCATAACTTCCATGTGTTAAAGCTTGTTTCCCCTGAAGCACGGTTTTCTACATTATACTCTATAGTAACGGACCTAAATCCGACCCAGGCAAATACGCCTTTCATAAAGCGGTGAGACTCTTTCAACTTATTGACTTCAGCCACAACAATGGCATCCATTAATCTAAAGTCCCCAACACCGGATGGTACTTCAATGTCTGATATAAGATTATGAAACTTATAAAAAGCATTTGCTGTGATTTTTTGGATTCGAGTATCCGTATCTCTGTTTGCTCTCTTAGCTAAAACAACTTCATGACCTTCTTCCCATAAACGCACCATTTCGGGAATTTTTTCGGGAGGGTGCTGTAAATCAGAATCAATTACAACAACAAGATCACCGTTCGCATTATCTAAGCCGGCTGAAAGAGCAGCCTCTTTACCAAAATTTCTGGACAAATCAACTACGCAAACCCCTTTATAGCGAGCCTGCATATCAACTAACCTGTCATAGGTTTGATCTGTACTGCCATCATTTATCGCGATAATTTCTAAATTGTAGTTATCCAAATCCTTGTCGAATATAGTAACAATCCGAGAAAAAAAAGCTTCCACCCCATCCTCCTCATTATAAAAAGGAGAAACCACACTCACCAACTTATTTTCCACGTCTATACCTTTTGGTTTTAGGTCAAATGCCAATACACTATGTGAAAACATAGTTATATATTATACTCATAGCTAAGTACTACTTATTCACGCGACAAATGTACATCCCAGGCTCCAACTTACAGATGATTTTTACATCTTTAGGGAATAACCCCTGGATACTTGTAACATTAGGATAATCATCTGAAGCAAAAACAAAAGCTGAAGATTCATTTATCGCTAAAGATATTTCTTCTTCAACATCCGAACAAGACGCTTGGTATCTAGCTATATACCCCGTGTTCAGCTTGATATCACGCTCAGATGCATATTTCATGAGAGGTAATAATGTATTATGAGGAGAAGACTTTGTCGGGCATCGGAATTTAGGGTAAAAATAAATCATACTAACCCCCTCTCCCGTCGCTAACTCTACTTTTGAAGGCGTAAGAATAGAGGTGCTATTTTGAGACACCACACTAGAAAACACATTAAGCCGACCTTTCAAATCTACAATATGAATAGCAGTAAAAATTAGGATTATACCAAGCCCAAAATATCTTTTTCTTGTGCTTGTGCTTGTGCTTGTGCAGTATCTTGAAATCACGACAATAGAATAAATAGCGATGGCGTATCCTACAGGCCAAAAAAATCGACCCGACGCCCTAAATTGAGACGTAATACTATCCATAAAACTTGGGTATGGAACATTTATTATATTATATGTACCAAAATACACCTTATTAGACAGAGCATATGCAGTAAACAAAAAAACCAAAAAAAACATAAACTTATGCTTGCGTAAACATCCAAAATTATTGCCCATATCCAGGGTGATAGCTAATGGAAGCAAAGCCAAAAGACCAGCTCCTAAATAATTAAAACCTTCCCCTTGCCCTGGCATGGTAACAGCATTAATTCTAAATAAATCCCCCCCTAAAAAAGGCGAAAGAATATTCATGGAATATAAACCAAAACCTCCATCACCAACTACACCAGATGAAGAAAAAGGTAGTAATGTAATTAACATAGAAGAAAGCACCATTAATGCAGGTGAAACTACAAAAATGATATTTTGTTTGAGGTTATAGGACTTCCAAAGATGAGAAACTGCCGCTATATAAATACAAAAGCTCATTACAAACAAGTAAACATTAATATAAAAAGCACACAGTAAAAGCAACATGGCCGATTTAAACTGAAGCTCCCCTAACTTAGTCGAGCGAACATACAAGCAGAAAGAAAATAAAAGCAGCCAATGTGACATCAAAGATATATGCCCCATGCGAGCCATTAAGGCAGGGCTAAACACAAAAAACACGGTCAATGCTACTAAAGCGATCAAAGAGTTTATTTTTAGCTCTCTTAGAATCCACCAAGCACCAACACCTTGCATCAAGTAACAAAAAAACACCCAGTAACCAAAAGGATTAAACGGGAAATAACTTTCTGGAACTAAGACCTTAAGAATAACTGAATAAATAGGAATTATATCAACAAACGTAGCTCTTGTTCCGTAAGGGTAGTTAAATGTATCGAATGATAACAGTGGCCACGACCATGGTGCATCAAAATAAGCATTAAAGCCTGCTACATACTGAGTAATATCAGAGTTTTCTGACAACCAATAACTAGAATTACCTGAAACAAAGCCATCAGGAAACATAAGAACTAAAGATAAAGAAATACAGATCAGACTAAAAAATAGTGCAACAAAAGAATCAGAACGAAAAACTAACACACCACTACTTATTCCATTTGAATTATTAAAAACACTCACCTTATTATTATCCTCCGCAATAATAAAAATTACATAAAAAACGTTACAATTCAAAAAATATTAAAGTAACTATTTACCAAATAAAATAAATGAAGGCTAGAGGTGTTTACACTCTCTAGCCTGAAAATATTAAACTGTCGTCTAGTAATTATAGAGCGTAAAAGTCTTTAATATACTTTGAAACCAATTCGACATCACCCCTTTCCATCCCAAAATAGAGAGGGAGTCTGATTAGCTTTTCACTTTCATTAGTTGTATATGTGTCGTCACCACAGAACTCTCCAAACTCTAATCCTGCAGATGCCGTGTGCAATGGTACATAATGAAAAACGGCTGAAACTTCCCGCTCTTTCAAATAATTTAGCAGTTCTGTTCTAACATCTAGTGCCTGGCATTTAAAGTAGAACATATGAGCATTATTAGTCGCAAATTCAGGAATTGAAGGCAACTCAATAAGCCCTTTATTTTCAAGTTCTTCCAAGTAATTTTGATAATAGTTCCAAGTTACAAGACGGTCGGTATTTATACGCTCTAACTCTAGGAGTTGCCCGTAGAGATATGCAGCTTGAATCTCGGAAGGTAGAAAACTAGAGCCAATATCAACCCATGAATACTTATCCACATTTCCCCGAAAGAACTTACTACGGTTGGTGCCTTTTTCTCGAATAATTTCGGATCTTTCAACAAACCTTTTATCGTTGACAATGAGAGCTCCTCCCTCACCGCCACTGGTTACGTTCTTCGTTTCGTGGAAACTAAATGCACCAAAGTGCCCAATGCTGCCTAACGGCTTGCCTTTGTAAGCACTACCAATAGCTTGCGCTGCATCTTCTACAACAAATAAGTTGTGCTCATTTGCAATCGACATGATCGCATCCATATCGCAGGCAACCCCGGCGTAGTGAACAGGGACTATAACCTTGGTTCTTTCGGTGACTGCAGCTGCAATACAAACAGGGTCAATGTTCATCGTATCTTTTTGCACATCGACAAAAATTATCTTTGCGCCTCTGAGCACAAACGCATTAGCCGTTGAAACAAAAGTATAACTAGGTACGATGACCTCATCACCTTCTTTTAGATCAATTAATAACGCAGCCAGCTCTAACGCAGCAGTGCAAGAGGGAGTGAGTAACGCTTTTTCACATCCCGTCAAATCTTCAAGTAACTTCTCAGACTTCTTACAAAAAACGCCATCCCCACAAAGCTTTTGGGACGAGATCGCGTCTGAAATATATTGTAACTCCGTACCTAAAACAGGCGCTTTATTAAATCGAATCATAACCTACTTCCTAATAACTCACTGGTAACTACTGTCTGTAAATGTTGGCACCATTGCTTATTTTCCAGATAAAAAAGAAAAGCGTGCGTATACCTGATTCAAACATGTCCTGATCGCTAGCTTAATGCCCCATAAATTTACGCGCATTGATAACGTACCTCAAGCAATGTCTAAGGCGATCCGTTATATATATCATAAAGCTACCAAAACTTTTACATAAACCAACTTAGACTCTGCCATCGCAACTATAGATAAACACCACACCCAAACTAAGTGGAAAAATTTCTTCACCTAGAAGACCCGACAATAAAAGCACATAGCGTTTCTTAATTAAGGGAAAAAATCTACTGTGCCTCTATAGGCTTGATAGCGAGTCTGAATGCAACTGCTAGTTCACATAAAATCTAAATATTCATAAATTGGTGAAAGACATAGTTGAAGTATACCGTTTAGGTTCAAAAACAGACAAAAAATTTCAAATAACAGCGTATTTTAACTATAATAGCTAACAGCACCATCACGACCTCATGATCAGATACTCAAAATAAGTGCACAGAAAATGGTATTGGCACACCCTAAAATTCGAGTTTCTGTCATTAAATTTACTAATTTCAATCTAAAAAGAGCTATTACTTAATACTCTATCCTTAATGTAGACGGCAGGTATACCACCAACAACGGTATAAGGTTCAACATTTTTCGTAACAACACTTCCTGCCGCAACAATAGCCCCTTCTCCAATGGTTACCCCTTGCAACACTGTCGCATTACCACCAATCCAAACGTTGTCTTCCACAACAATTGAAGCGGAATTATCAGGTAAACTAATATCTCTACCATCGTGGCCTGCTGCAAAAAACCTGATTGCTGGCCCTAATCGCACATTGTTTGCAATTGTAATCTTGGTGCTAGCCTTATCATGCCACGATGTATAAAACTCACACCCTCGATTAATTGAAACATCCTGCCCCAAATATATTGTCGATGGATAACGAAAGTACACATTGGAGTCAATAAACACGTTGTGGCTATATTGCCCCAATAGACACCGCCAAACCGGCCCCCTGAAAACAGGAGGCAAAAAGAATATGACACTGTGTATTATATTGATTCCGTATGAATAGTGTAAAAATGCGAATCGAAGAATGTTTTTTTTCATGAAATATTACACCATATAAACTGATACACCAATGAACACTAAAACAGCTCCCATAAATTGATTACAAGTCACATTTTCTTTTAAGAAAAAACGTGTCATGAAAAGCACTACTAGGCCATTCAAACTTGTCGCCATATACACAACATCCACAGATAAATACTGTAAAGCGTTAAAACTGATAATTGGCGCTAACATCAATAGCGCGACTGTAAAAAACAAAGTGATTTTGCTTTTATTCCTACTGTACTCTTTATAAGTTACAACTCCTATTGAGGTTGCCAAAATAGCAGCAAAAACAAATAAGTAACCAATTAGCATTTTCTTTTTGAAACCTCCATCAAATAAAGCCCGGAAAGTATAATCCCCAGACCTACGACTTTCTGAAGAGTCAGTTCAGCCTCCCCTGTAGCAACCGCATAAATGAAAATCAAAGGAAAAAACATGGCTGTTAATGGGTATGTTTTTGATAGATCATAACGACGGTTCAACCAGCCCCATGCAATAAACTTGATAACATTCAAAAAAACTACGGTAGCAATAACTGCGATACCTACCCAGCTAAACAACTCAACTTGAGATGCTGATTCACTCAAAATAACCGATGTTAGAAAGGTTAAAAACACCGTAAATAAGACAGAGACAATTCGCATAATCAATTTCTAACGTTCAAAGTCAGGATACTGGCCTAAATATAAAAAAGTATCTCTATAATAATCGTAGAGGTACTCCATCACTTCCTCTGGTGGCTTTTCTTTATTTGAGCTAGTATTTTCAGCCCTAAAGAAGCTTTTCGGTTCATATTTATGATCAACACCTAAAAACTTGTAGGTTCTTGACAAGCTTAATAGATGCTTAGTTAAATTTTCTGTCGAAAGAATGAGTAAGCTATCTTTAGGGAAATACTTCTCATACAAGTCAATATAATTTTTATACAAGCCCCTGCCTAAATAATCGAACGGGTCTGTGGACAATACGGACGTTAGCGAAGGAGCCTGTTCTCTATTTAGGATAGCATCACAAATCCCTCTACTTTCCAGGCCATTACTAACTGAAAAGTGATAATTTGACAATGCTCTTTCAACGGGGTTTCGTAAGACCATAATAATCTTGGCTTCAGGAAACATAGTGGATATTCTTTGAGCAGCTAATTCTGACTCAATATAAGTTGTGCTTTTTTCACCGCACGCAAGGATGTCACTTTCAACATTTGAAAAATATTTTGATAAGTAGCTGTGCTTGTTATCGTCAAATTCATCACCTAAAAAGTGTTTAGGCTCAGGTCTAACGGGCTCGGCCATCGCTATCTGAGGGTGTTGCTGTAACATTTTATAGAGCCATGTTGTACTGCTTCGTTGAGCCCCTACAATAAAAAACTGGTTCATTCGACTTCCTCTGATACGTGATAAGCGCAATCATGGGACAAAGTTTTTGAAATTCGTATAACATATTCACCCAGTACCCCAAGCAATAAGATAACAAACCCATTCAAAAATGATAGTAATGCAACTAATGTTGTCCAACCTTGTACACTACTTCCAAAAAGCAATTGATTAACTATCATAAAAAGTCCCCAAATAAAACTAACAATAGATATACCCCCACCGAGTATTGATAGCGCTTTAAGTGGATAAGATGAATAATTAAAAAGTAACCGACTGACAAGTATAAGTATTTTCCCTAAAGAATAATTGGACTCACCATCATCCCTTTTAGCGTGTTTAGTCATAGTATTGCCTATTTTACTGGCGTGCATCAGTAATAGACCAGGGATGTAAGGTTCGTTTACACGATATTTGATAATGCGCTGAGCCAAAGCTTGCGTAAATATTCTAAAATTAGTAAGTACAATATCATCAGGTTTATTGAATATTTTGTTATTTAAAACATCAATTAGTTTCGTTCCTAAGCGTCTATAAGGTGCATGTTTTTTTTCTTCAAACTCAGCAAAAACCAGATCATAACCTTCATTTATTTTTTCTACTAACTTACAAATTTCGCTTGGCGGATTCTGTAAGTCATCGTCCATGGTAACAATATAGTCACCCGTCGCTTTCTCAATTCCGCACATTACGGCCGTATGTTGGCCATAATTCTTTACGAGATTAATGGCCTTAACCTGAACTATATCAGTTGCTAATTTCGAGATAACTCTCCAGCTGTCATCGGGACTGCCATCATTGACCAGAATGATTTCATAGTCATGTGTAATTTGAGATACATAAGGAATGATTTCATTCACTGTCTTCTCGACGAATAACTGGCTTCTGTAAACTGGGATAACTATTGATAACTTCACTAAGAATACCTTTAAAACTCAAACTAAAAACCAAAACCGCTAGATCTCTACCATAGACTTTACTATTCAACTCCGGCCTTAATGTAACCTTAAACTTTACGCACGAATAAAACAGCTCGTTTCAAACAAACCATCGTAATTTCCAGCATCTACCCAAACAAGTTCCGCCCTAGCAACTCAACGTTAAATTACCAGGACGACTATTGGCTAGTAACTCAGGATATTACAAATTCAGTTACATTAACCATTGGGTTATCATAGGTAATCCAATCTCTTACCGAAAACCGCATGAGAGGGAGGTCCGTTGGTGTGTTTTTTTTACTTACAATGTTTTAATTAACACTATCCAAGCAACTACCTGAAAGCTCAAAATTTGATATAGCAAACGATACTTTTCTCGTATCTTTTGAATCAACTTGATAAGGCGGTTTATTACTTTTCATATAGATACCAAAACCGCCAGGAGGCACATCAAAAGTCTGCAATATTTGATTCAACCGCCCAGGGATTAATTCAACTTTATAAGACTCTCCTGATATTTCAAACTCAACCTCTCTAGGAACCAAGGTAGCAATCGAAAAATCCAGTTCACAAGAAACTGTATTCTCACTTTTGTTAGGAATAAACAAATTTGCATTGCCTTTAGCCCAAGAAAAATTACCCCATCCACCTTCCCATCCCCAAAAGTTATAATTAAGCACATCATCATTTAACTTAGGCTCTTCAACATACCCGAAAGGTTCTAAATTTACATCAACACCATACTTCAATACCTTAAAGTCAAAGATCCCGAAGGACACTTTCCTAGAGTCTTTAGACTTATTTTGACTAGAATTAACCGTAAAAGCTGGCTTATCGGTAGTAATGTCAATGTAAATACCTCCTGGTGGAATCTCAATATCACTGGAAAAGGGGGTTAACTGTTTAGGGATCAAATCTAACTTGTGCAAATCCCCCATAACAGAGAATTCTACGGTTCTCGGAACTAAAGTAGTTAAAGAAAATTCCAGCCTATAATTTAGAGAACTCTCTGTTCCGTTAGGGATAAACAATTTAGCATTGCCTTTAGCCCAAGAAAAGCTACCCCAACGACCTTCCCAGCCCCAAAAATTCTCGTTCAGAATGCGAATAATAGGCCTTGGCTTCGAGTTTTCTTCTGCTAACAATTTAAAAAACACATAGCGCCTAGTCTTATCTTCAATGTAGGGTTTTCCTAAATTATCTGATAAGGATTGAACTATACTAACTCCATTATCCTCATAACCAAACCTGTCAATTGTTATTCCTGAAAATCCAGATTTCTCCAATATTTTTAATTGAGTCTTTATGTCTAGCTTTAGTAGTTCTGTAATCCAATAGTCAGACTCTCTTCCACGAATAGCGCTGTTACTCCAACGAATTGAAGGTTCTGTGGCAAAGTAGTTGACGAAACTATTACTATAGTCACTCATTTTATTTTTTGGATGAGATTCTGGAAAAGACATATGAGGTAATTGTAGTACATTTGAACCTGAAGATGAATTTAGCTCTTTCTGCACAGAATCGACAAATTCCCTTTGAGACTTCACTCTTTCAACGATTGTCTCATCAGAAGAAAAAGTCATTCCTTTACCGGCTATATCCCACAAACCTATACTAAAGAACATAACTATCAGCGGAAATATAAAAAAAGTTTGTTTCTTTGTAAGTTTTAAATACAAGCTATTCAAAAGAACAGCAAGCAAAACTAATGAAAATAAAGCTATGAAAACAACACCTCTCCCATACCCTCGAATAGAAGGCGATATGTAGAGTGCAAATAAATAAGAAAAACCAGAATAAGTCATTAACAATATCCCACTAATAAGGAGAATTGCGTATCTTGATTTTATATTTGTTACATTAACTTTTGTGATTAATGTCACCACACCAAAAACCAACCCAATGACACCAGCTATACCAAGGGCTCCATCTGAAGCAAAGTAGTCAAGTGGTAATGTTTCAAGCATTGACCAAGGGTGTCCTAAGACAGGGGAGAATAGGTCGGAAATCCTCATGGAGTGAGTTAGGCTTTCTTCTGCAATCCGATTAGCTACGCCAGTGTTTTTTCCATTCAAATACTGAAAATACAAAAAAGGCAAAAATGAAACGAGAAATGCTGAAACCATTGTAGACAATAGAATAAACCCACTAATTACATGTCGAATATTTCTATTTACTACAAAAGACGAAAGTGTTATTACACATACAAAGTAACATAAGAAAAATGAATAATAAAAATTCCACACAGAAAAAAATAAAACAAAACAAATTATCAATAAATTACCAAACGAAAAATCTAATTTCAAACGCCCTTCATGTTGCTTGTAAAATATGGGAATGCCATCCCACACCTTGGTTATAAAATAAAAAAACAACGGCAAGTAGAAATAAGTTATATAATACGTATGTCCCGTTCTAAAGAAATGGAATGGAACAAATGAAAATAAAAGGCTACAACCAACAGCAATAATCGGAGATATTGACAACTTCCTTAAAAACACAAACATCCCGAGAGAACAAAAGAAATAAGACGCTACAACATAACTATTAAATACAACAAAAACATCCTCACTGGCCATAGTGAATAGTTTAATAAATAGATATTGAGTTGTATTTGGTACACTAAAGTCCCCCATAGAAAAGCCAAACGGACCTCCCATTGTTGAAGAATGAGGAACCCCATATATAGGCCAGTCACCAGTTCCTATCATTTTAATCATTTGCAAAACATGAAGAACATCACCTCCATATGAAATTGGATAGTTCCAGTTTAATTCATTCAAATCGTAACTATAAACTAAGTTTCCATACGTCAAAAGCATCAATAAAAGTAACCAAACGATATTTCCCAATGCCTTACTTTTAGAATCATTACCCACAAAAAACTCTCTAATTTTATTTTTGTTAAACATTTTTCATTAAAATCAAAACACCCTAAGAATATTATATCTTAGGGTGTTATTTAAAGTTATTGAATAGTCAGACATTTCAATAATTGCTTAGAGCTTTCTTTCCAGGTCAAATATGGCATATTGTCAGACTTAGGATGCTCATCTCTTTCATACAAGATCAGCCAACTTTTTATCGCCAATTCTAAATGAATTGGGTTATCGTCTTCTGAGAAATAGTAGGCATGCTCACCAGCCACCTCACGAAACACTTGAATATCGCGCGCTATAATAGGCGTTTTATGCATAGCAGATTCAATTAGGGGTAAACCAAAACCCTCACCTTCACTGGCAGCGATAAGACAGCTCGCATCTTGATAAAGCATGTCTAAATATTCATCACTTATACCTTCCAACCAAAAAAGGCGTTTATTGAGTTGCTTATGCCCCTTGAGCCTTTGGAGAGTTACGTCATTGCACCAGCCCGCTTTACCTACAATAATTAAAGCAATGTCTGAGCCCGATTCCCAGAGTTTCTCAAATGCATCTAACACCAACCCATGCGCTTTTCTTGGCTCAACAGTCCCAACCATCAAAAACGTTTCCATGGTATCGCAAAGAGATTCAATATAGCTTGCATAACTAGGTATACCGACACTAGGTACGGTATCATCCAGATTAGCTCCTAAATGGAAATGCTTATTATCAAAATAGGCAGGGGTAAGTTTGTTATTTTTATCGATCCATTCTGACAATTTATTCGACACGTCTTCCGATATACACAGTGCGCCATCAGAACTAATCACAGCCTCTAACCGGCTTTGTTGCGTAATTAAATTTAAAGATAGAACTACCCCGTTTCGCGTATTTC
>NZ_JBGOOO010000040.1:25850-40232 GCF_041439695.1 Vibrio sp. FF266 | reverse complement strand
TGCCTTATGGTTATTAATTTTTTGGAGTTTACGATGCGGTTAATGATTTCAGCTGTGGTGGTGGTTTACATAGGCTATTTC
Organism: Vibrio sp. FF266; assembly: GCF_041439695.1. Classification (NCBI taxonomy): domain Bacteria; kingdom Pseudomonadati; phylum Pseudomonadota; class Gammaproteobacteria; order Vibrionales; family Vibrionaceae; genus Vibrio; species Vibrio sp. FF266. The sequence goes on along the minus strand of NZ_JBGOOO010000040.1, from coordinate 40,151 downwards.
TTTCCAAGTTATGTCCTGCTTGATTACTACCTGAGCATTACCCGAGAGTGGGCATTAAATCCGACTTTGGATCGAGCACTCTACTCTGCTTTCGCCTACTATTTTCTACCTGTTATCGCTTTTTTCGTGCTATTTGTTAGTGCTCGGCGAGATAAGCATTGGAAGCAGTACTTAACCTCTTGGCCCAGAAACGTATGTACATGGGGTGAAGGCGCGTTGATATTGATTGGGGTGATTTCATTAAATTCCGTATCAAATTATCTTCAATATATTATTTTTGATTGGTTTTCCCCGGGATCTTGGCAGGCCCAATCCTACAATTTTACCCCTTTATTTTCGGCCTCTGATGGCGTAATTGATTGGTCGAGTGTGTTGCGAAGCGCTCTAGACGGTGTGCTCATTTCTCCCGTGATAGAGGAGCTCCTGTTTCGTTATTTGTTGTTTGTTATTTTCAGGTCCATTTTTGGGGTTACTAACGCCGCATTACTCTCAAGCTTAATATTTGCTTCAATACACCAGTGGGCGCTGGACGCATTTATGTCTGGGGCGTTTCTATGTTGGGTCTTTGAGCGATATCGCCGCCTAGGAGTAGTCATTGTCATTCATGCTTGCCATAACCTGTTTATTTTACTTTATGATCTTGTCTATTATTTAAGCACTCAGCTTCACTTTAACCCTTGGGAGGCGGTTGATATTAGTATTATTGCGTTGCAAGTGGGGTATCTAGTGATTTTTTCACTATTTATTGATTATCAGCGTAGAGGGTTTAAGGAGAGGTAAGGTTTATACGGGGCGGTCTACTTTACGCCTTTATTTTAAATTCACTTGGTTGAGTTTTAGCGTGCTTTGGTTGTCAGCCACTTTTCTCCTCCATCATAAAAGTGAAATGAACGCTACGCGATTTTCACAATGAAAACAGTGCTGCCAAGAGGGAGTAAGGAAAGGATATTTAAAAGTTAGTGAGTGGTCTAAGCAAGCAATTGTCTTGCCTAGCTTCTCCGTTCCCTTCAAATCTCATTTTTAATTATAGTTAAATAATAAGTGTTTTTTTACCCAATCCTATAGCTTTGTTGATTCATCAAAAACCTATGGTTAAATAATATGCGAAAAATAATTGAAACTCAGTCAGCCCCTAAAGCTATTGGCCCATACTCTCAAGGGGTGATTTCTGGAGGGCTAATTTTCACTTCCGGACAGCTACCGCTTCACTCACAATCAGGCTTGATGGTTAAATCCTGCCTTGAAAAACAAACGACTCAATGCCTAGAGAACATGAGAGCCATTTTGCTACATGCGAATACTGATGTGTCAGACGTAGTGAAAACAACCGTTTATCTTACCGATATGGTGAGCTTTTCAATTGTGAATGAAATTTATAATGATTTTTTCATTAAACATGGTGCCAATTATTTTCCCGCAAGAACCTGTATCGAAGTGTCAAAACTCCCTCTCAATGCCATGATTGAGATAGAGGCCGTTGCTGTCGCACCTTAGCCGTTAACGTTTCGTAATTTTTTAGCTCCAGGGTGCCTATGTCGTAATTGTCATCAACAGCGCGAAAAATCCGAATGAGAGCATATTTGGTACGCTTAACTACTGAGCAAATTGATTCCTTAAAATCAAACTTAGATAGTACCTTCTATTGGTTTCAAGAAGGTACTGTGCTCAACTTCCTTGCGATAGCAAAATTAAAGAGCATGTTGTAGAACTACTAAAACATCGAAAATAAGACACCTAACAAGGCCATCTATACCTCAGGAGGAAAAATGGAAAAGGTCATCCGAGAACTGGCTAAAGAAGTAGGTCGAGTTATTCAAAAACCAGAAATGAAAACTGACTTTGTAATCAAAGGTCTCGGCATACGAAGAGGTGAAGAGGCGTTAATCTATCGTATTCCCTCTCATTCTAAAAAAGCGTCTTTCTATGAAAAAGGAGTGACTCTCTCTGAATTCCAGTTCGCTTACGTACATTTAAAAGAATCGGGTTATTTTACGAGAGCTTGGTTTAATAAAAACCTCTCTGCTTGTGCAAAAGAAGGGGCGTGCAATTTTACAACAATAGGCGGGGTTTTTAGCATTTTAGGTGTGGCAGAATACACCTCAAAGGCGACCTATCAATTAAAGGCATAACAAACTGTTTAGTGTAACTCCCAACGCTTTGCATTTCTCTCCACTAAACTTACTAGACTCAAGTGATTCAATAGTATCACTTGAGTCTTCTGTTGGAGTCCTTCTCATGAAAGTCGAGCTTGTTACTTCCCTTAAGCGTCAAGCGACCAAAACCCTCACAGACCTAGCCAGTGCTGTTCACCGAACATGGGACCCCCTCTACGTATCTGGTTGATGTGGACACCAGTTTATGCAAAACCGTTTGGCTATTCTCGAAGGGCTTGCTGGCGGTGAACTCGCAATCTCAAAGGCAAAGCACTGGGTCCTGATGAAGCAAGGAAAAATGTCAAAATGGCTGAAGGGATTTGGAGTGAGCCCGCGTTATCGACTCTCAATAATTCGCGGAATACATTGCCCTTGAAAACCTGCTCGCTGCCAAACAACTCGTTCAAAACATCTTCGAAAGAGTCGAACGCCTCAGCTAATTTCCCGAGTCTGGGCGTCTTCCTCCTGATCTTAAACACCTCAATTCTCGTGAATTCGTGGTTAATCCTTGCCGTGTTTTTTACCAAGCTAAAGGTGTGCATCTTTAGTTCAGCTGAACTAACCGTTGAACTAAAAACGTCTCAAGACGCTCTTGAAGTACTCGACCGTGATCAGTTTACCTTAATGAACGACCCCACGGCTATACGGCTGAGACGGGAAAAATTATCGTTATAAAACAAGGCAAAGTGACGTTTTCTGTTGAGGCCCAGAGGCTCATCAGCCCGTTATTAACTATCACGAACACCACCGCTGAAAATGTGTTGCTCACTTAATGAGACGGAGCGGAACAATACGAAAAGCGATTGCTTAAAGTGATAGAAGGCTTAACTTGGCGACACAAACGGTAAGTATTTTAGTTCTTCCCCAAGTTTGGATTTTAAAAAACTCAATTATACCGTTAATGAGATGAAATATAATGTGGTGCGGTCTTACGCAAAAAGCATTCAAGCGCTAGAGTAGAATGCCCCGATGGACGGACATTATGCAAATTTTCGACAACAAGATGGTGCGAGAAAAATGACAGTGTTGGTAGACAATATGACCGTTATTGCAAGGATTTAGCAAAGCTAACCGTCCCCGAATTAACTGCGCTCACCAAGGAGCATGGGGAGTTCTATTCATACTTCCCAACGCTTCATTTCTTTTGGACGTCGAGTAAAATTGCGCCAGAAATCACCACGCAATCCGCCGGCGCTTCAGAGTTTCTGTCTATCACTTGGTTCTCAAGAATTTCAAACATCCATAAGAGCCATTCTTCTCTGGCCATCTGTGTACGGAACATTCAAGTTCCGTCGGCAACGCTATCGAAAGGCCGAGGGCTGGCTCGGCTTTTCAATGTCTTTATTAACGATGTTTACTGGGGCTCCAAGGTTTCGCCAGAGCGATGAAAACGCTGGAAATTTACTTCTTTCTAGGGCCACTCTGTATGAGCCTCAGCGATCCGAGGGATTTGGTTTCCATGAATTGACCCATTGCCGCCCAATGGGCAATGGTTTGGGACGGGGTCAGTCCAGAGCTTTTGGCGGCTCTGAGTGCTTGTTTGAACAACACTTGAGCGATATAGACACTCACTTTCATCACTAATCCTTCTTGTTCATGCTTACTTTATTTAAATTTACTCGGAACCCAAGATTTTGCCGCTAGAGTTTATTTTAAAACCGTCCTAATAGGGCTCGATCGGCAAATAACCACGCCCCTCAGCGCTCGGGTTGCTCGTCCTTGACCGTGATTTGAATCTTTTGGATGGGTAATTTTAAAATTAATAAGGCTAGACGCCGTCAAAAACGGGCAGCGCTTCGAACAGGACTAGTACGTTGATAACGATGATGCTCACACCGTAGATAAACACACCAACCAACACCAACTCTCCTCCAGGCACTTGGTAAGCCTTCGATTTTTTCTGATCTTCTTCACTCTCTTCAAGGTTGTTAAACGCTGGTCTTTGTAGTCTCGATTTCCTTACTAACAATGCCGGTACGATACATGCCCAAATCGCAGCGGCAGACGCTGCATAACCAATTGCGCTAAGAAAACCAAAAGGAAAAAGAAGAGAAAAAATAAGAGGCGGAATAAATGTAACCGCCCAGGTCTTGGTTCTTCCTTTGGAGGTAGCATCAAATTGAAAAAGATCGGCCAAAAAATCAAACACACCCAACCCTACCCCAATAAAACTCGACAAAATGGCCGCCGCTGAAAAAGCACTAATGACATTTGATAGGGTTTCTTCAGCCAACACTGCTTTTAAGCTGATGAGTAAGATGTCTATATTTCCACCTTCTGCAATTATAGGGCCGAAGCTAATTCTTGGTAAATTACCATAGATACTTAATAGCCAAATGGTGTAGATAAAGAACGCCATGAGCGTTCCGCCTACAATCGCCCTTTGTGCGAGCCTTTCATCAAGGTAGTAGTCTCGCAGAGTGGAGACGCTGTGCTGGTATCCAAATGAAGTTAAAGCAATAGGGAAAAACCCCCATACGTATTGCGCATACTCAAACTTTAAGTGAGCAGTATCCAACAAAGTAACAAGATTAACATTAAACCAAAGGCCAGCAGTCCCAAAAATAAAGCTGATAATCATAAATAGCATCAACACCATGGAAATGCGGTCAACTGTTTTTGTTGAATGCCAAACTAGTCCAGAAAAGATAAGCACAAAAAGGATAGAAGCTAGTTTAGGGGAAAGGCCAAAGTACTCCTTAATGATCAGTCCAGATGAAGTGATGTAAGCGTACAGTAAAATCCCTCCCACAAAGTAGATCATTAAGTTATTAAAAAAATTAACCTCTTTTCCTAACAAATCTTTTGTGATGGAAGAAAAAGACGACCTGTATGGATAATCTTTTAAAACTTCGAGTAACAGACAACCACTGGTTGTCATAATGAGCATAGTGAAGAGCAAAGCCATTAAAGCACCGATGGTCCAGACCCCAGCCCCTGCAGCGGGAAGTCCAAGCATACCAGCGCCGACGCAAATACAAGCGACAATACAGGCTCCTCCAATCATTGAAGGCGGGGTTGTGCTCCTTACCTGTTTCATACTAGACATAAATAAATACCTTTCTTTCGTTAGTTCAATTGCTCTTTTAGACTGCTCCCCTTACAAGCTAGGAGGCACAAAAAAGCGCTAGAACCTAGAATCTAGAACTTAATTTTAGGAATGACATATTAATTAAATTCTAAATTAGCCTAATATTTCTACCTAGTTAACCTAACTAAAAAATATTGTTTCGATGTTGAGTGCAGAAGGTGTCAAAATCGGGGGGGATTTAAGGTTCGTCAGAGAATGCGTGAAGCTGGTTAATGAGTAATCAGCCAGGTTCGCATCGATATAAACATGCAAAATTGGAGAGGCTAGACGCGATGATCTTACTTAGATTGGGTCTGGTTCGAAGTAGACCTACTTAAGCCGACGCGTTGTGGAATGGTCTTTATCAGATAAGCCTGATGCCACAATTTCAGGCAAGGAAAGATATGAGCTATTACTTGATGAGTTACTACAATCGGCCTCGGCCTCAGCACGCAACTCATGGGCTGTCGCCAGTAAATGCCGAAAATAGGCTTAAATCAGTGTCCGAAATGTTGACCACTTACACTTAACAGAATAACGTCTATCTTTTGGGGGGTCAGCGTGGTTTTTGTCTACGAGAGTTCGAGAGAGTTTGTGTTGAAAATCAGCGCGAGCGTTAGCGACTTTTTCATCGCATTTAGCTAATAGCAATCTAGCTTTACGAGATAACTACTTCTGCTTACGTCTGAGGTTCTTCTCAGCACGCTTTATAAATCTGGGGTTAGCTGTCTTTCTGCCGTTCGATTCAATAGTAAAGTGAGACAGACCAAGATCAATACCTGTCACCTTACTCACTGTATGAAGCAAACTAGGCGCTTCCACTCCATCATCAACAAGGATAGATGCGTAGAACTTACCTGTTTTACTCAACCTGACAGTAATACTTTTAACTTTACCTACAATTTCACGGTGAATGTTCGCCTCTACAGGTTTCATTTTCGGAAGCTTGCGGTACATATGCGACTTTAAATGTAGAGCTTTGTGGTTCGCAAAACGCACAACGCCAAACTGAGCTATTAAAAACTCAGATTGCTCTTACGTTGGGTAAATGCGTGCCTTAGTTGCTCTTAACACTCAAAATCCTTAACTGTATTCATGAACAGTCGTATATCAACTGCTTCGGGCTGTCTATCTTAAAGTGCTATCGCACTTTCGCCTTATCTCCCCGCCCTCAGAGCTGGCGAGGGTTTACGGCGTGATTGCTAAAAAATCAATTACTCCCAGGACTGTGAAAATTCTTGATCTTTAAAGGCAGCAGCGAGGCCTGTGACTTGCTGTAATCGTAGAACTTCATCTTTATCCATTCCCAATTCGTAACAAATTTTATGATTTGCCCATCCCATCTCTTTGAGTTGAATAATCAGATCTGCAATCAGTTCAACTTGGTGTGAGCCACGCGCCAGGTTATGGCGAACAGAAGTCGATATGCAATTTTCTTCAGGCAAATTAAGGACCACCGCGGGGATGTACCCCGTTAGGGTTTGCAGCTCTGGGTGGTTCAATAATAATTGATAACGATGAAACCCATCGATGACAACGTATTTTTTGACCGAAGTATTCAAACGATTAACCAAAATAGGCATAGTTAAACCATTTTTCTCCATCGACGTTTTTAGGAGTTTGCTTTCTGGAGGCGCCATTTTATTTGGGTTGTATTGATTAGCTTCTATTTCATCAAGTGGGATCATTTCAACATGACAAGCTGGCGGTAAATCAGGAATAAGCTCGATGAGTACTTTGGCTGCTTTATTGTAAATTGCGACCTTATCAATGACTTGTTTGTCCGTGTTATTGATAGATTTCAACGGCTTCTTGGTGCGATGCTGATAAGCTAGAGTAGGTTCACTTTCCATTCGTATCACTCTTCTTCTCCATAGAGGGCATGGTATTGTTTTGCTAAGGACTTGTTGTACCCAAAAGAGAGTCCTCGGCACCAATAGTCATTTTTAATCAGTACTTTACAAATTCTTCTCCAACTAGGAACTTGCTTCCTAGATTCCAATTTACTCTCTGCGTAATCAGGGATGCAGGTCACTCCTTTTTGAGGACCGTTTTTACGCCACCACTGTAAGAACTTAAAAATTCGGTCTCGGTAATGTTTTTCTACATGTGGCGGCATGGTTTTCAGAAGGTATTTACTGTATTGCCGGTAGCTAAGCCCCGGTGGTAATTCAAAGCGATAATAACCAAGGATACGCCCCTGACTTTTTGAGTATCGAGCACCAAAGTTACATCCTTCTACTCTGGCAACTAATTTTTGCCAGGTATCAGGTTCTAATATTTGATATAGCCACAGCCCTTTTCTTTGCTCATCGCCAAAAGGTTGGCAAAGCCGCTGCTGTGAAAGAGGGACGCCGGCCTTATGCATTAAGTCGTAAATACGGTTGTAATCCCAACTAAAGCGGTAATTCGCAACCCAAATATCTTTAGTTTTCCAATCGTATAAGGGATAAGCCATATACACATTTGGCTGCATTTTAGTCGTCCAATATTTATCTGAAAATTTTTTTTTGGACCTATTTTTAATGGTATTGAAGCGATGTAAAGATTCATCAGCACGTATACCGATTAACACAGCGATTGGCTCACCCCTTTCCTTTTGGTACCAATGAGCAAACTTAAAAACAAAGTCTTCAAACTCCATCCCGTTTTGGAAAAAAGGGAATACATCCGGGTTTGAAATCACGCCTTTATGCGGTGGTCGGTCCCTGACCCATTGCGCTTCTTTAGCAGGATCCCAACAAAGCCATTTAGGCTGAAACTGTGAGATTGAATTCCTTAAGCTGAGCGGTAAACAAACCCAATAGGGGTTAATTTCTCCGTCCAGTACCATGCGCTCAATGAAGGCATGAGTTTCATGATACTGAGCTTCAAAGTCCACGATGAGTACATCGACAGGTAATCGACCACGCTTTTTCGCTTCTTGAATAGTCAGATTTAAAAGGACGCCAGAGTCTTTCCCTCCAGAGAAGGAAACATAGAAATGGTTAAAGTTGTCGAAAAGATAGCAAATTCTTTGTCGAGCGCCTTCAAGCACATTGTATTTTTGCTGAATTTTATCTCGAGAGAAATCGCCTTCTCTTCTTTTTTTACTGGCAATCATGATTTCCACAATGTCATTAACTACTCAAATAAAAATAAATAACTTTTGCATTTTTTATAAATTAATTATTAATAATTAATTTATTTATAAGGGCAATATTGAAGAAAAGCTCTTCCGAATTTCAAGCTCGGGAGAGCTTTGAGAGACTAGAAACTAAAGTGAAGATTACCTCTTAAACCAATAATCCAACTGTCATCAGCTTCTGAGTTCTTCGGTAAAGAATAAAGATATTGAACATTAGGAGTTAACGAGAGCGCACCCCAGTTCATTCGGTAATAGATTTCAGAGTTGTAAGAGTCATCAGCTACATTAGCAGAGTTGGGCTTAGCCCAACCCAAGGCGATGCCTAGCATGCCAGGTCCTGCCTCATACCCAGTACCAAACACGACCGAAGATTTGTATAGAGCCTCAGGTCCTTGCGCGACACCGGCTCTGAAAAATGGTATCCATGAGCCGGTTTTATATATGGACGACCAATTTGCGCCATAGTTTTCGCTAGCTTTCTCTTTTCCATCACTGTGCCAAACTGTTAGGTGTGAATTCTTCAAATAAAAATCGTCTTTCGACTCCACCCAACCTATTTCTAGGGACTTAAAATATTGATTATCATTGATGAACTGTTCAACACCATCGAAAGGCTTAGTCGAATCAGCTTTTGCATCAGAGAAACTTGCATAAAAATAATAGTTTTCCGACATCATATGGCGTAGAACGCCGCCGAATGTTGATTCATCTGGGATTGGGATAGAACCGGAACCGGTACTAAACTGTAAGTTAGAAAAACCATAGTAAGGGTTACCCAACTGATAAGTATCAACATAATCAGTTGCATCTAAAAAACCAACCATCATATCAGTAGATTGTTTATTAAAGGTTTGTGTCCAATAAAGATTCGTTAACCTTAAACCTATATCACTAAAAGCTGGTTGGATTACACCAAACCCTCCGACATTCTCCATGACAAATTCAGAGGGCGTACTCTCTGTATAACCGTGCTTATGATCAACCCTCAGCTGCAAAGCTCCGGTATCACTCTCTTTTTGGTAAGCTCGCCAATTCAATGTAATCCGTGCAATACCAGCTGCCGCACTGCTGTCTTTGTTCGGCAAGCTCTCACTGGACGTTAAACCAAAAACATAATAATCCACAGCTCCCTTTAAATCCTGGTCTTCAGCCGCATGAATCAACGTTGGCGTAACAAACACAACCGATCCCACAAGCGTTAGCCAAAAACGCTTAGTCTTTTTCGTAAATGCTACATTCTCAATCATATCAATAACTTCCTTTTTTTTTCATCGAAGTTGTACGACTCAGCTCAACTTTCATTGTTAGTCAGGAGTTATTAAGAGGGATTTGAAAAATGAATACTCGTAATTAATAGGTAATTTAAGCGCTCTCCTTTATCAACCTGTCACAATCATTTATTTAAAATCGAAAACACCTCAATTTTTTATACCAACATCAAAAATTGAGGTATATACTATTTCTTATCCCTACCCGGAGGCAGAAATGGATAATCAAAACACTACAAACACATTTCAAGCGCTTAAAATCGGTGCAGACGCTTACATTCAGCGTCGTAATCAACGTTTACTGGCCAATCATCGCAAAGAGCTGCGTAACTTTACCCGAGCAGAAGCCTCGGCCTACCTTGGCATTGATGCAAAAACGCTTGATCGGTATGTTACCGCCGCTGCGATAGATCCCCGTCGTCATGAAGACTCACAATGGTCGATCGATATCGCGGAAATGTACAAGGTACGTAACTTACTACCAGATAATCTACGTAAAGACGCTAAGTTCATACGCAGTGAGCAGCAAAAGGCGCAAGTGATGGTTATCCAGAACCAAAAAGGCGGTGTTGGTAAAACCGTTTCTGCCGCGACTATCGCATCAGGTTTAGCGACCGAGTTTCATCAAGAGTATCGTGTTGGTCTAATCGATATGGATGGCCAAGCCACGCTATCGATGTACTACGCGCCCGAAGCCGAGCAAGAAGGTAACTTGTCTGTTGGTGACTTGATGATGAAAACGTTCGACCTCGATGAAGGCGAAACCGTTGATCAAGTCATCTCTGAAGCCTTTCTTGAAACTACCATTCCAAACCTGCGCATTTTGCCTGCCGCGCAAAGTGACCGAGCGATGGAAGGCTGGTTTCATGAGCAAGTATTCAGTCAAACCTTAAATTCACCTTATTCACTACTTAAAGACATCATCGATAGTGTAAAAGATGAGTTTGATATCATTATTATCGACACCCCTCCTTCACTAGGTTATGCAACCTTCAATGCGTATTTTGCCGCAACGAATGTGGTCTTCCCATTGTCGATTACCGAAAACGACATTGATGCTACCTGCTCTTACTTCAGCTACATTCCTCAGGTGTGGGCCCTGTTAGAGAACGCCAACCATGAAGGCTACGACTTCATGAAGATCTTACTGACTAACCATCGTGATAGCTCAACCACTACCGAATTAATGAACAACCTGTACGACAACTTCTCTCCTTACTTGTACTCAAAAGAGTTTAAGCATAGTGAGGCCGTTCGTCAGTCATCTTCCCTACTCTCGACGGTGTTTGATATGTCGAAAAGTGAATACCCGAAAAGCAAAGCAACTTTCCAAAGCGCGCAACAAAACAGCTATGAAGTTACAAGTCAGATCTTGCGCGATATTCTGAACGTTTGGCGTGAACAGGAGAACAAATAATGGCGAAGAAACGTGGCGGGAGCCCTTTAGGCAATGCTCCTGGTTCAGCTCAAGCGCAGCAATCAGCGGCCAAAGCAAATTTAGACACTCTAACAAGTCAACTCAGCACCGAGCTAGAGAAAAGCGGGCAAAACGCTGAAGACTACCTTAGAACTAAGTTTGGATTAGAGTCTGTTGGCCAGAAAATGGTTTGGCAATTAGCTTCTGGTTCAACTGCCACTTTCAATGAAGTTACACTGTCACACGAACAAGTTAAGCAGAACTCATTTGTGACCTTTGATGTTAATGGTCGTGACCAGTCTCTGTTAACCAAAGAATCATTGGAAGATTTGAACTCGTTAGAGTTTCAGCAGTTCTATCCAGCCGTTGGCCGAGAAATTAATGGTCGCATTGATATTCTTGATGGCTCTCGCCGTCGTGCTTGGTTTTTATTTCAAGAAGGTCGTGTAAAAACATTCCGAATTCTAGTCACTCAAAACGAGCTTTCTACCACCGATGCCAAAGCGCTGGCTAAGCAGCTGCAAACCGCCAAAGAGCACAACCAGCGTGAAATTGGTTTGCAATGTCAAACTCTGATGAAGAACGGTGAGCTAACTCAAGAAGATGCGGCAAAAATCTTAAATATTAGCCGTCAAGCGGTAGGTCGAGCGCTGAAAGCAGCCAGTATTGACAGTAAGCTGATTGCCCTATTCCCTGTCGTTAACGACTTGTCTCATGCTGATTACTCCCTCTTGGCTAAGGTGATGAAAGCGTTCGCCGATGACAAGAAAGCCTTGAGCAGCTTCATTAAAAAAATAGCCGATAATGCTGTCAACGCTCAGGCTGAGCAGAGCCAAGAAGACGCTAAAGACGCTCTGATTGCTTACATTAAAGTTGAGTTAAAGATCGTTGAAGCCAAGCAAGAATTAGACAAAGCTGTCATTACTCCTCTAGCAGAGTTCGACAGTAAAGGTATGTTTGCTCGTAAGCGTGTTAAAGGTCGAAACTTTTCGTATGAATTTGGTCGCTTATCAAAGGATGTCCAAGCTGAACTCGATAAAGCTATCCAATCAGTGTTAGGTAAACACCACCAATCAACTTTATAAAAAGATAAAGGCTCTCAAATTAGGTAATGCCGTTCACTTGTGAGTGAACGGCATTTTTGTTCTTAGCATACCGGCTGTGGTCTAGGCTTAACTGTTCTAGGGAATGTTCTTTCCCTTCGCCCTTCAAGTATTAAGCTTTCAGCCATGTTGTGAAACCCCTTTAACTGACGAGGTATTGCTCCTGGTGTTGAGTAAGGTAAGCCTACAAGTAACGCCGATACATGAGCTAATGTGCCGTTAAAACTCAGTTGATAAGGAAGGTAATTTCCCTTTAAATTGAAGCAGAGCTCGACCATCTGATATCGGATTAAATTGTAAGTAAGCAAGATGCCCCATAACTCCTGCTTGACCAGCTCTGGTAAACGACTTCGCAGCGTAAGACGGTTTCCAAGCATGTATTGTTTTTGCTCTCGGTAGCCCAGCTCTATTTCCCAACGATGCTCATAAAGGCCTGCAATATCTTTTGATGGGTAACGCAGGGAGTCCGTCATGGAGGTTAATACTTGGTAGTCTTTTCCTTTAATTTTACGAGTGACAAGTCGAGCGGTTATCGACTTTGGTAAATCAGGCCATAGCTTTCTAGCTCTTGGATTACTGTGTAATTGAACAAGTTTGTCATTTCGCCCTAAAGATTGAACAATGTCATATTGTGTATTTTTCTTGAGGGGGATAAGCCAATGGCGCTCTGAGCCAGAGTCTTGCCATTTATGTAATAAACCTAAAGAATAGAACCCCTTATCGAAAATTGTTACGCTATGGTTTGGTGTTGTTTCTATTAGTTTTTCAGCTAATATCATTTCGTTTGTATTGTAATTATCAAATGCACTGGCCGTAATAATGTGACTGCTTAGTTCCATTTGGCAGACCATTCTCACTTGCGGATATTGCGTCCCTTTTTGTCGAGAAAATGCATTTTCATTTTGCGGGTTATCGGGCGTTCGCCAAACAACGCCATCGACACCAAGAAGCGTTAACCCATTCCACTAGGGTAACTGTGCGCTTTTCAACCATGACGTAGTCATTCGCTCAAAGACCGCTTTTATTGCGTCTTCACCCAACGTCTTTCGACGTTGAGTCAACGCACTTGGTGCGACAAAAGCTTTACCTGTACGGTCGTACAATATCAAGTTGGTTAACTAAATCTTTCATGGACTTATTGTTATAGATGGCCATTCCAACAAGCAGCCACACCATGGATTCTAGAGTTAACTTTCTCTTTCTCATCGTGACGGTATCAGTAAGAGAATAAGACTCGTCGATGAGTTCAATTGGAAGCAAGTCAGACAAAGTTTCAATGTTGCTAGGTTTCCAATCATTAATTATGTTTAGAGCTTGAGAAACATCCATAAAAAAATCCAAGTGCATTAAATACACTTGGATTTTGACAGCTCTGGAGGATCGTTCAACCGATCACTTTGGCTTTAACTGATCGGCATTACTCATAAGAGCGGCTTTCTTTTTAACGACTGATTGGTTGGTGTAGCACTACTGTTGTATTGAGAGAGCGAATGCCATTGAACGACTCTATCTCATTACATAAATGGTGTATTGATTGCAGGTCAGGTGCTTCAATCAAAGAAATAATGTCGTAGGTACCACCAACAATGCTTGTAAGTCTGACTTCAGGTAGTTCTTTTAACGCATTACTTACATCATTTTTCTTACCTTTTTCACAAGAAATCAGCAAATAACTTGCCGCTTTTCTCCCGTCATTTTCTACTCTTATTTGTGCCGTATACCCTTTGATAATACCGGTTTTTTCAAGTCTGTTGATACGTTCAGCGACTGCTGTTCGCGACAAGCCGATGTTGCGAGAAAGGTTAGCAATCGATTCTCGCCCATTGGAGAGTAGATTCGATAGAATTTTACGATCTAGTTTGTCTAAGCCTTGTAAACTAATGTTGGACATCATGTGTTCTGCCTTTTCTGAATTATTATTATATTTGTATTTCTCTCAAATTAGAGCCTTTATCTTTCACCTAACCCGTCCTAAATAAGGTTGACACATATCCAACATGAAATTAGAGAGTTACAAATACAATTATGACTCTTATCAGAACGCACTTGCGGAAAGGATAATGGAAGACTAAAGATAGAATACTCACTGATGATGCAAAGAAAATGGTCTCCAAATCAGTAAAAACTAAGCCCTACAATGAGTTTGGCCTCGTCAAACTCTCC
>NZ_JBGOOO010000040.1:0-25754 GCF_041439695.1 Vibrio sp. FF266 | reverse complement strand
TGGTCTCCAAATCAGTAAAAACTAAGCCCTACAATGAGTTTGGCCTCGTCAAACTCTCCCCCCCCCCCGCCGATGAAGTACCTCCATCATTTTAATTAACCACTTGTTTGTCACCTCCCTCTATCGCCAAATCGAAAAAATAGGATGACTACAAGCGACTAAACCATCAAGAACAAGTTGGCTTGGGAAACTTCCTTCCTTATTCTATTTGACCTAGGGTAACTTCATCCTTATAACCCAAAAATTGGCTAAGTGCAGAGTGTTTGATTCTAGGTGAACCTAACAATCGAATTATTATCTTAGCCAAATATAAAGACCATTAATTTATTATTAATAAATAATGATAAGGCTTAATTCTTCTCACGTCCAAAAGGCTCTCTCCTGTAGTTGGCATCCTGATCCCGGACCTCATAAATGAGGGGTTCAATGGCAAAACGACAAAGACGTACATTTTCTACTGAATTCAAAAATATATGCTGCAAGCTTGGTTCTTGACCAAGGGGACTCCATCCCTGAAGCAGCTAGCTCTATGGAATACGTGAAACAGCTTTACGACACTGGGTCGAATAACTCAAAATTGAGCAAGGTGGGGTTACTCCAACGACCAAAGCCCTCACGTCTGAGTAAAAGAAAATCCAAGAGTTAGAAGCCCATATTAACCGATTAGAACGAGAAAAATCCGTACTCCAAATAGTGTTTGGTGCGGCGATATTACTTATCTTAGGTCTGGTTCGAAGTGGGCCTACTTAGCAGTAGTGCTTGACCTATTTAGTCGACGCGTTGTGGGCTGGCCTTTATCAGATAAGTCCAATGCTGAATTAGCATCTAAAACTTTAGGGCTGGCTTAGAAGAAACGGGGGCGGCGAAGAACATGATGTTCTATTAATATCAAGGATGCCAGGACAACTCAAAGCATGAGCCTTCGTGGTAATTGTTGGGAAAACACTCCCATAGAAGGTTATTTAGAAGCTTGAAAGCCGAGTGGGTACCAGAAACAAGCTACCTGGAACAAGCTCAGGACAAGAAAGACAACGGCTATTACCTGATGAGTCCTTACAATCGGCAACGCCCTCAAGAAAATGATGGGTTGTCACCAGTTAATGGCCCTTCAGCCAGTGTCCTGTACTTTTGACCACTACACCCCCTAGAACAATCAATATTCCGCCGACCATCAAAGACCATAAGCTAACCTATTTTATTTTTTAGTGACCCAAGTTCAAGCTAGACGCCCCCAAAACGCAATGAAATCTGTACTACTAAACATTAGATTAGTAAGTACACCAAAAAATGAATAGCTGCAGCTCGATTAAGAGTTCCGATTCTTTCGTAACGAATTGAGGAATAAAAGCAAAATAACAGGCTCAAGGGATCTCGTAGACAGAGAAGAAGCAACTATATAAAACAGGAAGAATGAGAGTATTAGTCAAAAATTTATTGTTGTTTAACCCTCCAAAACCCCAGTTTTAAAAAACTAAAATATCACTATAAATAGATGATTTTTTTGATAATTTATTTATAAATTATCAAAAAAATCCTATGAGGAATGGCCTAAATTTTAGCCATTGCCAAATGGGTAATCTAAAATTATTAATAATCATTTTTTATTAAAATTCATTCATCTACACAGATAAATTAGAGATGTGTATATGAATAAATTTTCAAAAGGACTACTAATATGGAAACACTGATCTGCCGCTCTTTTCAATCATTTATAGATTTCTGCGATAACGATATTGTTAAAGGAAAAAATATCCACTGCACTTTTAAGGCCTGTAAGGAGAAGGACTGGCGTTGGATGCAGTTTTACCTAAACGACAAAGGAGGAAAAGAGCTGACCTTTAGCTTCATATGAAACAAAACGCCTTAACTAATATTTCGTTTAACTTCAAATTTATTCAAAATTTTGTAAATAGTATTCAAAAAATGAGCCATTATATAAAGCACTAGAAAAACTAACTGTCTTAACCATCGCTCTCTAGAAATATGGAGAAACACTATGTTAAAAGCGCATCTCGAAAACCTACAATTACCTATAGGTAATTGTATATTACACAGGGATGAATCAGGGGCTCAATTGATGCTTAGCAATCAAAAGTCATTTTCAATTACCCTACCTGAAAGCTGTATCCTTGAAACTCTGATTAAGAAAGAACAACTCATTTCAACCAAAGAAGAGTTAATTATTGCCGCTTGGGGGAGCCCAGATATCATCGGGCCTAACTCTTTACCAGTCGCGATAACTAACCTAAGAAAAGTTCTAGACCTTGATAGCATCAAAATCGTCAACATCCCAAGAAAAGGTTACAAGATTCATATTCCTGAATTTGAAACCTCACTAGACCCGCCGAGAGATATAAAGTTACCACGTCACTCTAAGTTTTCGTGTCCTCTCAAAAAAGCAACCAATCATCTAAAATTATACCAATGGACTTTCATCGGCTTATCTTCAACAACCCTCGCGGTCCTACTAATCAGTTATTTCTATTTTCGATACGAACTTGAAGTTGTTAACGTGAACCTTAATAATCAATCAAGCCAAATCTGTTTAACAAAAAAGGATGAACTGAAATTAATCCTCGCCTCTTCCCAAGTTCAGGCAAGCAAAAAACCTTCAATAAACCCCTAACACCTCGTCAATTTAGTTATTAATAACTAAATCCCCCCTTATTCACAGCAAAGGGGGGTACAACTTAGAGTGCAGGTTCTAACGTAGCGTTAAAATGTCTCAATACTTTAGGTTCATAAGTAAACTTCAAACCTGAAATAGATGAGGCGCGTTTTTTCACTTCTTTAAAAGCAGCAATAATGTAATCAAGGTGAGCTTGCGTATAGGTTGCTCTGGGAATGGCTAAACGCAACAGTTCCGCTGGACAAGGCAGTTGTTCACCAGTTTCAAGGTCACACCCTTGCAATAAGGACCCTATTTCAGCCCCACGAATACCCGCCACTTTATAAAGCTCACAAGATAAAGCATGCCCAGGGAATTGTTCCGGCGGAATATGAGGTAAGAGCACACCTGCGTCAATAAATGCAGCATGACCGCCAGCTTGCTGGCAACGAACCCCTAACGCTTCAAGACCATTTACTAAATATTCAACTTGCTGAAGACGGGAAGCTAACCAATCTTCTTCCATCCCATCATAGAGTCCGACAGCTAGGCGCTCCATAGCACCGCCTTCAAGCCCGCCATAGGTTGGAAAGCCTTCCAATAGCACGCATAATGTTTTGCATTCTAATTGAACATCTAACAAGCTTTCATCTTTGAAAGCAAGCAATCCCCCAATAGGAACCATCGCATCTTTTTTCGCTGACATAGCAAAGATATCGGCATATTTAAAAGCTTCGCTAGTTATCTCTTGAATGCTCCATTCAGCATATCCCTCTTCGCGTTGCTTTACAAAATAGGCGTTCTCTGCAAACCGTGCACAGTCCATAACTACGGGAATATCATAAAACTGCGCTAACTCATAAACAGCCTTCAAATTGGCAAGAGAAACTGGCTGACCACCTGCAGAATTGCAAGTAATCGTACTCACAATATAGGGCACATTTTTAGCCCCGATCTCTTCAATGCCAGACGCGAGCGCTTTCAAGTCAAAATTGCCTTTAAAATCTCTCTTAACTTCAGTATTAAAGGCATCACGAGAAGGCACATTCATCACACGACAGTTATTTTTTTGAGTGTGCCCTTGAGTGGTATCAAAAAAGTAATTTGAAAATGCGGCCATCTTTTCTCGTTCTAGCCCCTTATCTCGTTCACGCTTATTGATCAAGGCAGGTACATACAACTGTTCAGCGCCACGTCCTTGGTGTGTAGGGATAGTAAACTGATAGCCAAATATATCTTTTACCGTTTGGCTAAGCGTCCGATAGCTTCGACTGCCGCTGTACGCTTCATCACCTCTCAACATTGCGGATTGCATGGCCTGCGTTACTGCCCCGGTGCCACTATCGGTCAGTAAATCGATAAACACTTTATCGCTATCTAACAAAAAAGGATTGTACCCCGCTTTCATTAACGCCAGCTCTCGCTCTTGTTCTGTTGTTCTTTTAACTGGTTCAATAACCCGGATTCGATACGGCTCCGGCAAATAGTGTGAATCCATAGGCTGTTCTTGATTGTTGCTAATTGCTGACATAGGGTTCTCTCCAAACATTTTCCAACGATTAAGGGTAAGTTGGTTAGAAATAACTAAAGAAGCCCATTATTCGGACACCCAAACCTCTCCTTCCCAACTTAAATAAAGATTAATCAAATAAATAAAATTTGGTATTAATTTCAGCGTAAATTAAATATTAATAAACATATTAACAACACCTAAAAGCCCTCTAAAAAAGCATCATAGCCATGAGAAAACCTGACCAAATGACATCACCGTTTTTTTAATTAATAAAGATAATTAAATAAACAATGGACTTAGAAAGTAGCACTATAAAAGTAGTGGTATGAGAATGAAAAATATACCTAGAGCATATAAATTAGAAGGAAAATGGAAATATGGAGAGCCCATTATGATACTAGGGAACACATTGGTTGCTGGAGCGGGGCCGGTCGGCATTCAAACTAGCCAAATTATGGCTCCTCTTAGTCAAAAAATAGCCCTCATCGGCAAAAGCTCCCCTCAGTGGGAAAATAGGCAAAGATTAATCAAACAACACGGATACGTTGTTTGTTGTGAGGTGAATGAACCACAATTAGCGACACTAGTCGGATTAGTTAAGTTTAATGAACTTTATACAGAGCTCTCTCCCCTTCCCTCCTCTTGGGATACGTTAGTTTTAGCCACTCCAGCTCACGCCTATTGTGATGTGTTGTCTTCCTTTTCTGAAATTTTATTAAAGAACTTAAAACAAATCATTCTTATGTCCTCAATGCTCGGTGGGTGTCTTATTTTAGAAGGAATGTTAAAAAAGAAAGGAGCCTCTCCAAATATAATGCTCTTCTCTAGCTACTTTGCGACGTCTTATTTTACTTCTAACCCGACGGACAAAAATAGGGTCCTCACGGTCAGAACCAAAACAGTAAAAAAACGAGTTTATATTTACCAGTCTAAATCCAATGATGGTTTATTGAGCGCCTTGCGAAACGCTTTAGAAAAAATTGATGTTCAAGTCATCCCTTTAGATAACTCGTTCAGTGTGGAAGGCAGAAACATTGCTACTTATGTACACCCTGCTTTTATTATCAATACGTTTTCATTAGATCACATTTTATCTAAGGAAGACGAAGTTAAGTACATGTATAAACTGTACCCAGAAGGGCCAATCACCATGAGTTCGATTAGGGATTTACTACTGCACTGGAAATCAGTTTCTCGCCTACTTGAACATTACTCAGCTCAACCGATTAATCTACTGCAGTTGCTAAATGATGAACATCACCGAGTACATGAAAAGACTATCCCCAAGGACAAAATAGTCTCTTTCAACGAGCTTGATGAGATAGAGCAGGAATATCTACTCTACATACGATATAGCACAATCCTGATAGACCCAGACCCGTTTTCAAAAGGTAAAACCTTTGAGGTTTCAGCCAAACCTTATATCAAAGGAAAAGTTAGAAAAGGAAGACTACTACTCCCCAGAACTCCTCTAGAAGACCTACAGACCCTTTATTGGCTTAACCACTTAGTTCAAAGCTCAAGCCTAATCTCTTCTGTCACATTTCCCTCAATAGAAGTGTTTGAAAATTGGATAAAAGAAAGAAACCTACCAAATACGCTAATCCAGGCTTTAAAACAACGCGCAAAAGAATATTACGAATATGCAACCCCATCTATTAGCCCCTAGTAATTACTAGGGGACACACATATCTTTTAATTCGCATTTTAGCGTTTTGCTTCAAAAAGATAACAGGAAAAAGGAGATTAAGGTGTTAATAAGAAAAGCGACGCTCAACGACATATCCTCTATCAATGCTCTGTGTCACGAGCAACTAACAGGCAGCCACAGTAAAATTAGCCATTACAAGAGAGAGCAGAACGAATACAGCTTAAGTGATTACAATTTCAGTAAAATCAGAATCATTGATCTAGTTTTTACGGAATCAATGATGAAGGAGAAGCTAAACAATAAAAATATCTATTTTTTTGTCGCTGAAACAAAAAAGAATAAACAAGTCATAGGTTACCTAATGGTTAGTGTCCATCCTCCTAAAAAAAGGCCGGCTCTCCAACAACGTCTCCCATCTTTCTACGCTTACATCGAACGATTTTATGTGTCGTATAAATACCATGAACAAGGTATTGAGCTTGCCCTACTCAACAGCTTTGATTATTGGAAAAAATACAAATCAGCACACTAATCATTATCTTTCAAAAAACCATGAAATTTGTCAATGCTCAGGCTGAGCATTGACAAATTTTCCCACAATCAAATCAATCTAAAGCTGTTTTTCTATAAAAGCCCATCAAACCTTCTTGATACCCAATCAAAAAGAAAAGGGCGAAACTAATATTGCCAGTGAGTTGCGAAAAGACAAGACAACACACACCACTACGACCCAAGCTAAAATAACGTATTCAATCGGTCACCAGTTATAAATTGCCCCAAGCCCCCTGGTTATCCCAAACCAAAGTAAAGGCGAGACAGCGAGTAACCAAGGAGTTTGGACCTCGATTTTTTATATGTCGGTTGCACCAGAAAAAAATAGCAACATGAAACGTCGATACCACAGCGTAAATCACACCGGTAATTAAGGTGTGACTGAGACACTACATTGTGCTTGGATACTGGTAGGAGGGCAGGGTAGGAGAGTATTAGAAGAGAACAGTTCATCTGCTTGGCATATGTGGCTTCAAACATCGAAATTAAAGCTAAGCGGTGTTCTGCTATTCGCTAGACAGATCTACGAGAGAAAGCCCTAATGCCTCACCTATGACATCTGGACAACTAGAAATTCGTGAATTTTAAAAGAAGGTATCTCGTCTTAAATAGGTTGACGATTTTTAGCAAGCCTGTAACGGAATTTTTTGTTTTTTCATACATATTATTTGGCCTGTTCATCTTACGAATGAAGGCGTCCGTTGACAATGACAACTAATGAACGCCCTCATCAGATTGAACATAAGTCATGTAGCTCACCAAAAACTCCTCTACCTTTGAAGAAAACATTTATTTTACCAAATTCGGATGCTTTTTCATTCAATGCCTTTTTCATTGTTTTGGTGTAGCTCCATTTTGGCTTAACCAGCAACCGCTCTTCTTGAAGGTAGTTAAACTAAACATCGCGGCCCAGCTTTATTCCTTTAGCTATCAATTGAGGTTTTAGTAAGAGAAGTGAAGCTTGTGAGTTCCTAGTCGAGACATGAAGCGCCTTAGTGCAAGCTCACCTTGACAATTTTTCTCTCTGATATACACATTAAAGATAAATATCGCGTAACGAACAAGCCCTAATTACGCTTACTTTCTTTTCGAAGGCTTCTTGCCGCCCTCGGTGATTTCGGCATCGTGCTCTTCCTTGAACTGACTAAATAATCCATTTCTCCATTTTCAATGGTATCCACAACCTGTATTTAAAGCCTAGTGTGTAATCTCGCTGAGTGCTCTTAACGTAGTGTTTATTTGGGATGGTCATAATTAGTCCTCAATGTATAAACATATTTCAAGACGGGGAAAATATTAAAAAAACCACGACTCTGCTGATAGTTTAACAGTCGGACAAGAGATAAAGTTTATCGATGGCTTACAAGCTCGTCGGAAACCTAAAAATATCATGGACCGCAGCGGCCAAGGCTGTCACTAAATAAGTGGAAAGTATCATCAATTACTGCGGTGCTTCCAGATAAAAAACTTATCTCGACGAAAAAATTGCAGGGAGTAGGCGACAATCGAACGTTTTTTAGAAGCTTAAATACTAAGTGGATTCCCGCAATAAATTATCGCAGCTTTGCAGAGACTCAAAAAATCATCCAATACATAATTAGATATTCCAGCCAACTTAGGCCATATCAGTATAATGGTGTTCTGACACTCATTGGCTCAGAACGATTGATTGTCTTGAAAACCGTGACCAATTTTATTGGACCACTATACTCTTGCCTCTAAAGAAAGATAAAGCCCAATTAAGCGATAAACGTAATTTCCCATCTAAGGGTTGATAAAGATTGCTACAAAGTTAGCGTGGTTGCATGACATTGGTATTCCTACAACGTTCGCGAGCTTGTTCGGTTGTGGGGTGGAACAGCACCTACCGACAATTTCAATTTAATAATCAGTAATTTCAGAGCACGCTTCAGGAACACATTCGTCAAAGTTGGATTTCATTTACGCAACAAGGTTTAAGTCGATTTTAAAGTTAATCTTCTCAGGGACGATAGTAGAAATAGCCTCTGAAGCCAATTTCTATCCAAGAGTGAGAGAAAGGGGCGGTAAATTATAATTATTGACTTAACCTTTGAAATTCGAGAGTTCGTAATATTTGATTTCTGGCGTTGGCACTTAAGGTTCTTCCCAAGGCAAATTAATCCCACTGTCATTAATATAATCAGCGCTCAACACACACAACTCATCACAACACGAATCAACCTTTGTCCAATCCTAAATCTATAGGCCTCATCATTTGCTTGAGGAGGCTATTGCCGATTGTAGTAGCTCATCAGGTAATAGCGGCTGAGCTTGTGTCCACTCGATTTTCAAATTTATGAATAACTTCTCCATGGGAGCATTGACGATCCCATGTCAATACTTACATCATAACTGAAAAATCTTTCAATATAATGGAGGGAAATTTACAAACGATATAGCGTTTCAAAAATCTTTGTGTTTCTCTTATCGAAAGTCCCTCTGCTTCTCTTCGCTACATATAGTTTTGTCTTAGGATCCTTCTCATTCTATCAAAACTACTGTCATCGGTGTCAGGATGTCTTTCCTGATGAAGTTTGTAACGAACTCACTTCAAAGAGGTTAGGTAAATGCAAACTCTTTGCCTAACCTCTGTAGATTAGCACATGCTGTAACCAACAATATCGCAGCTACACATGATCACACCAAAGTGTTCCATTAATGTTGAAGCTCTTTCTTTAGTTCGCATGAGAGAAACTTTTCGTAAGTAGATTTAAATGATAAATAGGTTTGACTGCATAAAAAATCGAGGAGACATAGCAAGCTCGTTTAATTCAGTCAGGCGCAGTGACGAGTAATGCATGAAACTGATTTACAGCCTGGGATGATCTAAAAAACGAAAAAGATCTTCACCATAAGAGCCCGCATTAATAGTAGCGATTTACCACCTAGTTTAGTACCTAAGATCATTAGACCACTACAAACCCAACCCATTTATCAATTACATGCAATTGGTAAAAAATATAGCTAAACATTAAGAGTAAGACATAAAATTATTAGAGAACTAACATTTACCCAACAACTAACATCAAAAATCTCTCGAGATTTGATGTTAGTTGTTGGGTTACCGACTGAGCCTAAGTGAAGTTGGTATATCTTGAAACTAGATCCTAAAGTTTCTAGTTTCTTAGAGTTCATCTAAATGTATCAACATCTACCGATTCAATATCAACATCTACCGATTCAATATCAACATCTACCGATTTTATATTGATATTAAACGATCAAACATATAAACATTTACCGAAATAAGATTTTTTAGTATTAACATTAGCCGATCTAAAAGAAAGGTAAGATCATTAATTTAAGTTAACTTATGATAATTAACCTAAATTGGTTATAAAACGATCAAAGCATTAGATAAATTATGAATTAAATACATAGTTTGATCATTGCGAAGTAACTAAACATTTACCGAAAAAAGTAGTTATTTACCGATATTTATACATAATTTATGTGACGAGCTATAGATATTTACCGAAATAATATAGACATCTACCGAAGTTGATGAGGTAAGTAAGGTTATCTGTTAAAATGATACTATCTCATTCTTAGGTAATGATCATGACGTTATCATCCAACTCTAGCCTGACGGTTATTAATGAAGAAGACCGAAAAAATCGGTTTATCTCATCGATTCTTTTCTCTCGAGCAACTATTTTTCATCCTGCTTCTCGTTTGACTTCAACGATGCAGTCAAAATTGATTCAAATTGCTCAGAGTGGTGGTACAGATCCAAATCACCCATTAGAGAGTGTTAATATTAATAGCTATGGGAAAAGCTTCAGGGTTGATCTACATGTAGATTATCTCCTACAACCTCATCGCGATATCCTCGAGACTATGCTGGCCTATGCTCAAACTATTCAACTCGACGATGCTTCTTATGAAGCGGGATCTCGTTTAAATTGGTCCCAAGTATATCAAACCATTTCTGATGGTGATATTTCTGACACTCAACAAGATGGTTTCGACTCTTTTATTGACCGGGATGCAACCGTTTTATCGATGAGTATGTATGAGCTAGCAACCCGAATGGGAATGGCGACAACTCGTCCGAACTACGATCAAATTGAGCGTCGTATTACTCAATTGGCAACGGCTCATTTGGTGATTAATGAACTCGATGAAGAACAGAACGTTGTAGGCAAAAAGCCCTTAGAATTTGTGCAAGATTACCGTTTCTATTGTGATCGAAGTAAATTCAAAACCGGCCGTAAAAACAGTAAGAATCTAACTAACCATGTATTCTTAGTGCCAGACATGCGCTTGCTACAAGCGATACGCGACCATGGTTACTATTATCGATTAGAACAACACAAAATGACCAACTATAGTAAACCGTCAGTTCGCTCATTCTTAAAATACATTACCACGCACAAAGCAGAATTTTTACATAACAAAAAGTTTGAATGGGCGCTCGATAGTTACATTCAGTCTATTGCTTCTAAAGTCAGCCATAGCTTCCGGAGCGATCTAAGAAAAGATTTGTTGGCCAATGCCGTGCAAATTGAAAAAGATTTTAGTCTTCAATTTCGCGATGTTGGTAATGGTATACAGATCTTTTATATTGGGGAGGGTAAATCATGATTACTCAATCTCTTGATAGCTTGATGTCTTCACCTGCGAGCCAAAGCCTAGAGTTCAGTATAAAAGGCTTACTCAAAGGGCATGTAGGTATGTTGATTGCCGCACCGAATGTCGGTAAATCTCACCTTGCACTTTGTATTGCGATGGAACACGCTTCTTCAATGTCTTTACTAGGGATGAGCGCGGCCGACAAACCGGCTAAAACCTTGGTACTGAGTTCAGAAGACGGGGCTGGCGTGATTCAATCTCGAATGAAAGAAAAGCTGGTTAATTGCACTGCCACCATTAAGTCAGAGCTAAAAAAAAATCTACATTTTTTAACGGACATTGAACCGATAGTGATCCCGCCCGACAGCTCTGCACAAGAAAAAGTAGAACATAAGCAGTATTTAGAACAACTCAAACAAATTTTCTCTGAATTCGATTTAGTGATAGTAGACACCGTGACTGAGTCAATAGGCCGTTGTGAGGAAGTCAAACACGATCGCTTAATCAAAAATGTCTTCCAAAGCCTTGCCAGTGAATCAGGCGCTAGTTTATTGCTTGTTCATCATGTGAATAAAGAGGAAATTCGTGGTAATCAAGAAATTACCATGGCATCTGGGGCTGGTTTAACGTCGATAATGCGATTAACAAAGTGCTTATTTACGTTAAAGAGAAACAAGGATTTCCTGTCGATTAAGTACCTTAAGAGTAATTATTTACCTGAAAATGAAAATCAAGGGTTTGCGGTTGAAGTAAGACAAAACCTTACGATTAATCCACAGGTATTCAGTTTGAAATCCAAGACGTCTAAGTCTGTTCGATCGGTGCAAAGTATTAAGCAAAATCCAAAAAAAATTACGCTGCCTGGAACTATCCCGGAACAAGAAGAAATTGAAGAGCGTAAAAACCTCAGAGACGTTTTGTAAGCTAGCTCTCACATTTTCAAAAAGCACCGAATTTCGGTGCTGTCTTTTTGTCTGACTCTGTTCGCACTTTCTTATATCCGTTCACTTTTTTGTCTACCTTAGATAATCTTATTTAAGGTGAAAACATGGTGAACTACGCATATTTAGGAGTCTCTTCAGACAACCAATATGTAGCAAACTAAAAGCACGGGCTCTATGACTCTACCAAAAAGGTTGGGATAGGTAATTTGGTGTTTGTAGAAGTCAGCCGTATTGCACGTCTTACCTCACAAGTGCTCAAAGCACTCTAAGTGAGCATGGAAAATAAAATCATCGTCTATATTGCTAATCAGAATTTGCAACTGGATGGTTCAATGCTGTGTCGGATAATGGCAACAGTACTAGGCGCCAAATTTGGTTTTACTCTAGGCTTATTTCATGAAAATTGTCTATGTCCGTGTCAGTACCCAAGACTAAACGTCCGACGTTCAAATTTAACAGCTAAACCAGTTGTTGGGCTTTGCGAGGGAAGGGGACATTATTCACGTTACCAAAGTCGATTGAATGGCGCGTAATACCATCGATGCATTGCAAATTACCGCTCAGCTCGCGCAAAAGAAAGCCGGTTTGGTTTTTCATGATTTGTGCTATTTGGAGCTCAATAGCTATGTAGGCCGGATCATTTACACCACCAAGATGGAAAGAAAACACATCTTGCAGCGCTGTAATGAGGGGGTTGGCACGAAAATAGGGCTTGTTTTTTCCAGCTTTACGTTTCATGAAAACGGTTGAGGGGACGTTTAAGTGTACTGGGTTTTGTTTTTATGTTCGATGCAGTTTTTAGGAGGCCGCATGACAGTTTGTCCCACAAGATCCGCCGAGACATATCTAGGTGAATTCGACCGATTTTGACTCCACCGTAAAGGCGGTTTAGGTACATGAGGTGCTCGTTAAGGATTTCGAATCTACCGACTCCATAAGACTAGAAGAAGGCAATCTAGGTTAAGGTGTCAGGATTATATATTGTGACGGCGTAACAAGTTTTGAGCCGATGCGAGAAGATTACGTTTGCGAAGAAAGTAGAAAGGACGAGAGAAACAACGTTCGCGTATCGGCCTCTTCTCTTTATGACGACTAGGAACAGGCTCTTAACGTCGATATCACGTTAAATAATCGTTAATGTTTACTTCATCAATTTGCTCAGGCTGTAAATAGTCATCAGTAAGACGTTTACAAACCCTCGAACTTAAAAAAAAAGCGAACAGAGCAGGGTCAACGCTTCAAAGAGATCGGCAATGGCCATGACTTTTGTGGTAAGAGGCATCTCTGAGCCCGTTAAGCCCATAGGTTACACTTACCATTAATTTTCTCATGGTGGCCTCCCGCAATTTTTGCCAAGTTTCGAATATGTCGTGGGAACGGTAGCTACTCCAAAATATGGATGGTTTGAACAATGTGATCGTTGATGATAAACCGTTCTTTCTCTGTTAACGTGCCGCTCTGAATACCTAAGTTGTGCATTTATCCTTTATTCGCCTGATATTGCTTCGGCTGGGTATTTATCTTTTTTCGTGTACTGCTTCATTTCTTCTGAAGATGTACCGAGTTGTTTACTTAAGGTTAGAGTCCACATTCGTGAGACGATATTAGGTTCAGTTGGTGTGATAAACTCTGCTCCCAAATTAAGCTGAGCTAAAAATTAAAAATATTGATTCAACTGTTCACAATTTTCTATTAGTTGCTTTCACCATCCAACTGGATACGCTTGCACCAAAGACTTCAATTTCGTAATTTCTTCCTCACGTTTAAGAAGCTTGAAGCGTATTCTTACTTCGTGGATCCGGTTATAAATCGCTTCCAGTTTTGTTGCTTTTTTGACCACACCTTCGGGTGTCGTGATTTTTCCACAGTTATGTAGCCAACTCGCCATTTTCAACTCTTGCCACTCTTTTTGAATTAAGAAAAAAGTGGTCAAAAGGCGGTAAGGTAGATTCTTGAGCTGCGCGAGTTAACCACTCGGCTAAGATTGGAACACGTTGGAACTGGTTTCTGTATAAAGGGATTTTTTGTCTAATAATCCTGCAATAAATTTGATGAATTGGTTAAGGAGTCATGTATGGTTTATGGTGTGCACGACATGGAAATTTGATTCGATAGGGACAGCAAGGAGTGCCTTGAAAAGACATTTATTGCCAGAGTTTGTGTGCTATCCCGTCAGTAGCCTTGATTCATACCATGTACAACGTTGATTTGATGAATTTAGTTGACTTAGGCTGGCGCTGCCAACCGTAACCTTGATGTGCTTCGTTCTATTTTTAAGTATGCTGTTCAGCAGCGTCTTGTATGGAGAATCCTTGTGATGGCATTAAGCAAAACCGTAAAAAATAGCTTAATCACACATCTTAAGTATGGAAGAGCCAAAGCAGCTTAAAATCGTTTTAAGGTGCTAAAATTGCTCCTTTTAATGGGTTGTCTAATTTAAGAGGTGACGGGGCTGAGATGGTCTTTTGTCAAAAATGATGAATGGCACCGCAGTTGTTAGGTCATAAGCGTATTCCGTCAACGCTTCGTTTGCCCATGTGAATGATGCGCAAGTATCGCTATCTTCTGAGGCGATAGGGGAAGTCATTCGTGGAATATTATCAGGTCAGTTTATGAGTAAACCTAAAAATCGAAAAGTGAGAGCATCCAAACCTAAACAGACGAGCTCCCAAGCGCAGAGGAAGACTTATCAAAGCAATGCCAA
Organism: Vibrio sp. FF266; assembly: GCF_041439695.1. Lineage (NCBI taxonomy): Bacteria > Pseudomonadati > Pseudomonadota > Gammaproteobacteria > Vibrionales > Vibrionaceae > Vibrio > Vibrio sp. FF266. The sequence continues at coordinate 11,186 of NZ_JBGOOO010000040.1, read as the reverse complement.
CACGTACTGATGAGGAAGTTGAACGGTTTAGGTATCTGTGTTGATATTAGGATGTTAATTGAGTCGATTCTCGGGCGATAACTCACTCTAGTAAGGGCTAATTTTCAAAGTGATAGACGCAGAAGTGTCTTAATATTAACCAACAATAGTCTGGTAAGTGTGTTACCTTGGTTTTTATCCCTACCGCTTAGTAGGGACTTCTTTTCTTTTCCGAACTCGCATCTCGGCACTCCTTAGTTGCCCTCCTAAGCCTCACCGCAGGCTTTAATTATGTCCATTTCAACCCAAAAGTTAAGAAACATCTTCAAATTCACTAGAATTGAAAATTTCAAAACCAACTACAATGTAACTCATATTGCTCCTTGGCTACCACTTGCTCAGAAAGTGAAACCTGTCATCCCTTCGGCAATTATATATTGCGAAGGTAATTTCGGTGAAATTGATGGTAAAACCGCTAATGGGCTAGTGAGGCATTCATTAAGCTATCGTATTCTATCGGTTATTGATAGTGTATCTGCCGGCTTAGATGCTGGAGAAGTACTTGATAACAAAGCCAATGGAATACCGATCCTTGCCAATGCTGAAGAAGCTATCATTCACGCGGAAAGCATTCCCGATTACTTCATTTTTGGCATTGCGCCATCAAGTGGTTTTTTATCTGACTTAGATAAAAGCATCATTTTAAATGCCATGTCACTAGGAATGAACATCGTAAATGGCTTGCATGAATTCCTAACTGATGATCCTCTATTTTTAGAAGCTAGCTTAAAGAATAACGTTCGAATATTCGATACTCGCAAACCCAAAAGTAAAGGCGATCTGAAAACGTTTAGCGGCAAAATACACAACGTTAAATGTCCGAGAATTGCTGTAATGGGGACGGATTGCGCGCTAGGAAAACGAACAACAGCAACAATATTGGCGAATGAACTGACTAGAAAAGGCCTTAACGTCGTTCTGATTGCCACTGGTCAAACAGGTATTATGCAAGGCGCACAATACTGCGTTGCACTCGATGCTGTCCCTTCACAATTTTGTGCCGGTGAGTTGGAATCTGTCATTGTACAGGCCTATGAAAAAGAAAATCCGGACCTGATTATTATTGAAGGGCAAGGAGCCTTGAGTCATCCTGCGTTTTCAACCAGCGCATTCATCTTACGTGGCAGTTGTCCAGCGGGTGTGATATTGCAACATGCTCCTAAACGTTTATATCGTAGTGATTTTCCTGATTGCCCAATGCCTTCGATTGCTTCAGAAATAAATCTTATCGAAACGTTTTCTAATACCGATGTTATTGGACTAACACTGAATCATGAAGATATGTCTTTAGATGAAACCTGTCGTGCGATAGACAGCTACACTACCGAATTTGGTATACCGGTTACTGATGCATTATCACAGCCTGTCGAACATCTACTGCACATCGTAACGTCAGCCTTCCCTATGATAGCAAGAAAACTGGCCGCAAAAGGGTGAACTGCCCTAGATTAGACATTGATTGTGGGAAGATTCACCATAACGCTCAGTACCTGCTCACTCAGCTCTCACTAAAAAATATATCCGTTACACCTGTAACAAAAGTCTTCCTCGGCCACCCTATCATCGCACAAGTTCTTATTGATGCTGGCGCAACAATGTTAGCCGATTCAAGAATGGAAAACCTTCAAAAGATGACTGAATCAGGCATTGCTATCCCTAAAATGCTGATACGTACGCCCATGCTAAGTCAAGTGGCGAGTGTAATAAAATACAGTGATATGAGTTTAAATTCTGAAGTTGAAGTAATTCAGAGGCTTTCACATGCAGCGGAACAACAAAATTGCCGTCACGGTATCATTATTATGGTTGAGCTTGGCGATCTCAGAGAAGGTGTGATGCCGAATCGCGTGATTGATTTTATCCGAGAGATTATTTCTTTACCGAACATCACGATAAAAGGAATTGGTGCGAATTTAGCCTGTCGGTATGGCGTCGCTCCAAATGAACAAAATATGAATATTCTTTCTGATCTTGCCGATGGAATTGAAGCTACATTTGGGGTCAATCTAGAAATTATTTCAGGGGGTAATTCTGCTTCAGTTAACTGGGCTCTTCAGAGAACAGGCTTAACTCGAGTCAATAACCTTCGTATAGGAGAAGCAATTTTTTTAGGCTGTGAGCCTTTAGAGCACGAAAATATCAAAGGCTTACATACGGATGCGGTTTCTTTGACCGCTGAAGTGATTGAATCCAAGATTAAACCGACTTTGCCTTGGGGAAGTCGGGGGTTAAATGCTTTTGGTGAAAAAGAAAACCTTCAAGATAGAGGTGAGGTATCACAAGCTATTCTGGCATTAGGCCGCCAAGATGTTTGTGTCAGCGGGCTTAAGGCTCCGAATGGGATTAAGATCATGTCTTCAACTAGCGATCACTTTGTCCTTGAATCCTCACAGAAACCACTACTTGTAGGGGAAAAAGTCACATTCAGTTTAGATTACAGTGCGCTCTTATCTTCTATGTCTTCACGTTATATCCATAAATATTTTAAGGCACCTAAAGGGAGAAGAAGCGCATAATGCTACGAACAACAGTAATTTTCTTCGTCAGTGTCATGCTTAACGGTTGTCAGATAAGCCCAATAAAATCTAATGGGCTTGCCGATTATAGAGCGACGGTTATCTCAAGCCAACTGCCACAAGAGTTAGGCTCAATCACACTCGTAAATGCTCAGTCAGAGGGCAATAGTGTCACTCTTATTTTCGTAAAAAAGAAAACTTTGAATATGGACAGCTTAGTAGAAAAAGTCGCCGTTAGTTTTTGTGACAACATCGAAATAAGACCACTATTAGAGAGGGGGGTCTCTTATCGAATCATTACCTTAGGCAAAAATGATAACGTAGAAAGCCTTAACGTCATTTCTCTAGCTAAGTGCTCTAATTGAATGCTCAGCAGTCGAATGGATAAAAGCCAATACGAGTTGTTCAATGTACTAAATGACACTATTTTATTAAGGTTTGACCGCCTTACGCCTTGGGAAAAAAACTTTATCACGGACCTACACCACAAAGCTTTAACTAAGCAGCTCATTTCAACGAAACAAGAACAACTTGTCTTAAAAATTTCAATGAAAGCCTACAAATCAAAGAAGAAAATCGAACATTCCAACTTTTAATTTAAGCCTGTATATACTTAATCGGTTGTTGCTTTCGCATTTGGCTTGGAAAAGAAAATTGCTGGCTGTTGGAAGTCATCAAAATCCATTTCATGAGACTCTGTTGAGTTCTTGTCTTTTTCTCAAATTGAACTTCAAGGTCTGTTTTTCTCTGAATCTGCTTAACACGGCTAAATATCCTATTTTGCGAAGAGACCTCGCAACCCCGGAAGTAGAGAAAATCACTCGATCTTAGTTTGTTATCAAGAATGGCTCAGTTAAGTAACGCAAGCTACATCCAACTACTATCAATCTCTAGTTTGGTTTTGATCCGCCAAATCTCTTCAAGCCGAAAGGAAATGTCGGATAGACGGCACCTGTTACCAGGTGCCACCCTCCTCAGAACCGTGTGCAACTTTCACTGCATACGGCTCAAGCCTCCACAAAGGCACAGTGAAGCACCCAGTAATTAAATCGTTATAGGACTAGAGCGAGACCAAAAGTTGATCGCAACATTAGCTCTTCGTGTTAATTACCTTTGCGATACGCACTTGAAGCTTTAATACCTCGCCAATGAGCACTCAGTAATTGAGAGACCACGGTTCGTTGTAAGAAGATGCACTAATTTCATTCGAAATCATCATTTGCTTTTCTTCTTCAATAAAGTTCTTCAAACTCTTTCGCAACGGGAGACCAGTTAGAAGTCAGCTCGCTTTCGCGCCAGATAAAAATCTGTATCCACTTCATTACAAAGCGGCATTTGCTTTCTCTAACCTCCTTTACCTGCATACCTATCGGCCACCTTCACAGGTAGCTTTCCCATAGGGAGGTATACAGGCTTACCCTGTTCCGTATGTCGCGTAAAAATGTCAACTTAGATGCCCACAATGGTGCGGAGAGTACAATGACCACGAAAGAGCATTGTCCAATCTCTTTCCGACTCTCGTTGCCTTTTGGCTACAGCGTATTAACCACTTCCGCTGTTTCATCACATAACGCGCCTTAAATGGATTCACATTACATTCATCATATTGACTCCCTAGCACTCACCCGATTTTGAGGTTATCAGGAGGAACATCCTCTCACGATTTTGCTCCCGCACAGCCTAACGACCAAGCTTCGTTACGTTGTCAGAGCCGCTGCTTTATTCAGGCTCTTAGGGTCATCTGGTGATACAGATGGTTCCCTCTGCGTGGTGAACAACGCTTCATACGACTTCAGGTCGCACGGACAATTATGAGTTAGATAAATTGCAGTACAAATAAAAAGAGGTCTCCTTTACCTGTATTAGTTCCTATTAGCTCTGATAGGTCCCGAGGCGATAAGTGGGGGGACGTAAAGCAAACAGAACCAGCGTGGTAGGTCACGTCGATTCAGTGATTTAGTTATTACTACCACTGCGTTAATGGTGAAACGAGTCTTCTCTATGCCATTGAGATCGCTGCAAGGGTCTATCGATTCAATATTTAGGCTAGCTTCATGTTCCGTTGAGCTGCCCACATAACAAAAGTATCATTCGCCATGCAAAAGAGGTAGATATCTCATCTAAAACAAAAGCAAGAGGCGCAATGCTGTGCCTAGCCATTGAGTAGAGAGGCATCAAGGTTTATGGTGAAGGTAAGTAGGAAGTAAAAACCTTGTTCAGATGGGAAGCTTAGAGTATGGCGAAAGTTACACTTAGCGGTCGATACCAAGACGCCGGAAATCCTTGCTGCTGAGTTAAGTTTATCTAATGTTACCGGTGGAGAAGTGCTCCCGAACTTACTCAAATAAACACGCCGAAGTCTCATAGAGGTATCTGGCGATGGCGCTATGACACGAGGTCTTGTTACTATGCAATTCAGATTAAACTCGCGTTTGAGCTCATCCCCCTCCCGAAATCTCGCGGCTGGTTGTCCGGAGGTGTCCGGTTCCAAGAAGTATTGGAAACAGCGGTCTGGTTATCACAAACGTTTACTTTCATAAACTTAGACATGCTCAAAGCGCTGTAGAAGCTTGGGATGCCTGAAACCTGTCGTATTGATTAAAAAGCATATCAAACGGTGAAAAATGGCCTCTAAACTGAATTACGCGACAAAGCGGCCGTGCTTTATTGTCTTCTATTTCACCCATCCTTCCAAAGCGCATCAAATTCTTGGGCTTCAAGGATGTCTTCAATGCGGCGACGAACTTTGGTCTGCTGCTTTAATTTTTCTGGCACGGTTTTACTTGGATATGGTAAGGCGTGGTTGGGTTTAAGCGGTATTTCCATGCGCTGATGGGCTGGTACGGTTCTTTTGTCCATGAGGTGTTCTCCTTATTATGAATCAATCCCACTATTTTAATATTTTGGCTGATGTCGTTCTCTTCAAGTTCATTCTGGGTGCGTGCTTGACGGGGCCAGAATGAACTTGAGGTGTAATGTATTTGGCGATGTGGTCAATTTCTTTTTTAACGACTTTGCTTTGAGTGGACGTTTTCAAAACAAGGTCTTCTGGATGTCTTGGAACCAATCCAAATTCAATTGAACTTCTGCGAGTCGCTTTTTGAGGATAAGGGTTTGACGAGCGTTTAATTGCGGTTGTTTCAAGGTTCGTTCGTAATATTGACATACCGTGAGGGTGGTTTTGATGCTGAGGTCTATCTCACGGCTTAATTCTGTTGGTGCGAGAGAATGATTCATCAATTTTATACAAAACGAATCTCTATGCTGACAGGTGGCCACCGGTGTCGATAGCCAGTTAATTAGCGCTTGTTTACCAAGTTCGGTGATAGTGAAAGCGTTGCCTTTTGAAGCACAGTTCGCATGCGCTTCTATCCATCTTTCTTTGTGCAATACCTTAATCTCTCGATAAGTATGCTGTAGGACGGCGCTCCAATAATGGGATTTGTTGATTTCTTTGGTGACGCTGTAACCTGAGTGGGGGTTTTCATTTAAATACGTCAATATGACGTAACGTAGTGACATCTTTTTAGTTCCTTCAATTATTACAATGCGGTCGGCTTGAATGCGCTGAGATGTTAAGTGAAACGACTTTCATCATTATTGGGGCGATTATTAACCTGACGTCTTTATGCTTCTTCCTGTCAGCTATCGCAAGAGGTTGAAGGGTAATTAATAATTAATAATTACCCGTTTTTTGATTTTGAGTTGTTGATAGGCTTTGTGGTAACCATACCGCTCTTTCCGCTTTGCTACATATAATCTTGTTTTTGACTAATATTGTTCTAGCTGCATTTTCAACCGCAAGCTCTTTCTCACTTAACTCAGAGTCAAAAACTCTTGGTGTGGCTCATGCTTTTTCCTTGAATTAGTAAAGATGATAACTTTTCAATATAAATAAAACATAAATTATTTAAATGTTCTTATTGATTGATTGAAATAGTCTATTGTCAGTTTTACCAATTTTTTAATTCCATCAAATTTTTCAAAAAATCATATTTTAGGCGGGGGAATGGACAATGAAGTTTAAAATAAGCACTATTGGACTATCAATCGGAGCGGTATTATTTGCCAATAGTGCTAACTCTTTCTATTTTCTTTTGGATGAGGGGGAAGCATGTAAAACTACAACTCTTGAAAAAGAGGTTGATGATTTTCAAGAGGACATCTCACCGATATCAGAAAAAGAAACTTCCATTGGCCAAAAGATTACTAATGAAGAAATTGGTGAGGTTATACCAGAATTTGAAACCGGAGCAATGGAGTTGGCAGAGAAAATTGGTGGAGCTATTGCCGTTGTAAGTGGTGGATTAGAATTGCTTGACGGCATAGAAAATAAAAATGCTGATGAAATCACTGGTGGTGCCGTTCTTTTGGGCTCCTACATAGCCCCGGAAATTGCAGGGGAAGTTATCGGCTCAATCTTCTCCGAGTCAATTGCGGAAGCTATAAACCCAGTTATAGGTGTTCTCATCGCTGAAGGGATTGCAATTTATGGTGATATAAAAATGGCTGGGGTCATCAACAAGATGGAAGAGTCCGATCGCACTTTGATGGGTGTCTACTCAAAAGCAATTGATAAAACAGACGCATCACTACTAAAGCTTAAAAAAATAATCCGAGGTGATAATGATGAGATTTATAATTATGAATATAAACATTTTGGAGAATTAACAGTTGAATTATATAAAAACAGTTTCCACAAATTAGCATATAGATTGATTAATGATAATTACTCTAATAGAGTAGATAAATATTTCAAAGATAACACAGTATCCACCCCAATAACCACGCAATTCGTTTCAAGTGAATTACCAGTAACTATTAGCCACCTAATCGGATTAAAGGAAAATTTAAAATACTGGTATTCAACCTCATTGACAGGGAAGAAATACATAAGCAGTTTCGGACATGTCCAATTAAATAATGCAAATTTCCATCCATCATATGAAGGCACAAACAGCATCCGATTTTCAAAATCGATAAAAAATGTTGCAATACCAAATATGCGTTGGTTGAATGATGTATTTTTCCCAGTTTTAGATAGGACAGTAGATGTCATATATGACAATAGCGATCATCTTGTTGTTGAATTCAAAGATATGCTTACAGATACAAAATTTATCCATAGTCTTCAGGAGTCAATGATAGCCCCATATAATGATGTTCTAAAAAAATACTATTCTTGGTTATATTTTGGGCATCATATTTTGAAAAACCTTGATTATTCAGAGGTAAAGATTGAAGAAGGTTTTCTTATTTTTATATCGATATTTATGCCAATTGAAAGCTCAATAATTCAAGGCTCTGTCATGAATGATATTAAATCCAAGATTGATGTTGCTCCATTTGTTTTTGCCATAACAAAGTCACTAATTAGCCAAGGCGTCGATGTGACTGATGAGACCAAGTTTACAAAATTAATTAATGATGCATATTCGAAAATTGGAGAGGAACATTCCACCCTTAAAAACAAAATTATGAGTTCTTATCATGCAGCTAAAGACCTGGTTAATACTAAATTAGTAGATAAATCAGAAATTTCATTAAAGCCAATCAGTCAAGAAAAATTAAATTCGCTTATTGAGAAAATCGATAAACATGTGGCTGATGGAAGCCTAAAGAAAAAGGTAGATGTTGCATTAAATGATGCTGTTTCATTAATGAGTCTACAAGGTGGTGATAACTATGAGACATCATTACGATTCATTGATTATGCTCAAATGACTAGCTCTATTCAAAATAGTTACTTTAACGTTGTGGGCGCATTAATCGATAATTACGTGAAGAAACTACAAAAGTTAAGTGATTGGGAAAATGAAGCCGCTGCTGTAATCTTGAGCGATTTACGTGACGACCTGGTTGCGCTAAATAAAAACAGTAAACTCGTAAATTACTCTTCTCAAGAAGTACATAAATATTCAAGTGGAAACTTTGATTGGCTAGCGTTTAACTCAACTCCTTTTTTAGATGAAGATAATAATAAAATAATTAGGTACCTTGATGACACTATCAATTTATGGGTTCCTGTTTCTCAAACAGGACCACCCATGCGTCTGCATCACGCCAATTAGGTCGAATATTGTGAAGGGAGCAGGGAAAAAGTATCTTAGATAAAGTTTTAAAAATGATTTTTTTGAGTTGATTAACTAAAAATCAAGACTATAGGAAGAGGCACTAGTTTAATTAAATCAAAGGATAATCCATTTTGATGTCTAACGTTCGAGCGACCTAAGGTTAAGAGCAAGCGTATTTCTCTTGCGTCATGTTATCCAGACAACATTGTAAATACTAATGTGGTTCTTAAAGGTGCAGTACTAAACAGATAGAAGTGTGGTGAGAGATTTTAAGTCAAATAATCCGAACGTTAGGTGAATATCCGCTTTTGTAGTTTCTGATGTTATTGAGGGGAATTACAATGGGTTGGCTTCTCCTTTCCCCGGATTACCATAGACCAATTACTCCTTGAAGAGGTGAATCATGATGGGAAGAAAATATAAAATTAAATATATTATAAATACATTTTTGATATTGCTACTCTCTGCAATTTCATTTAGCTCGATGTCTGGGAGTCTTGAAATTGATGTAACTAAAATAAATCCAAGTGAATTAGACTCGATCAGGCCGAAAATAATAATTCAAAATGGGGAGGCAAGGCTTTCAAAAGTCGGTTTCTCTACTGAAAAGTTAGTTTTAGATAAACCCTTGGAACATTCAGAAGCTAGGAAAAAGCTATATGAGAATGTAAAAAGTATGCTTGAAAAGAACAAAAATATTTTGGCTGATATTGAGGAAGGTAAAATACCATTTCCAAATGAAAGTACTAAAAGTAGCGTAACAGAGGCTTTGCAGTTCAATGACGATTTTTTAGAAAGTGCCTCTGATACCTTGAGCTCAGATGTAATAGATTCTAATAAATTATACTTTTCAACTTCATATAAAGGTGAAAATGTAGTGATTAGTGAGGTTAAGGACTGGACTGCATTAGAAAAAAGAAGCATATCTCAAGTGATGTCAGACCCCGATAACATTGTTAACACTAGGCTTAATAGACCGGGAGCGGTTAAAAGAGCGAGTGTTGAAAATGGTAGGGAGATAATTCGAGATTTAAAGAAAGGCGGAGGTGAAATAAAGAAGGTTACTGCTTTTATGATCTCGGATGTTCTTGAGACTAATTATCGAAGGATGGGTTTTTCAACACCTAACTGCTTTTAGTTTAAGTGCGTTGCTCACTCTGCCAATTATCCATAATGTCGCCTGATAATCAGATATCAATCCGCCCTCGGTCACGCAATATAATTGGTTTGTCGGTAGGTGTGTTTTTTTGAAGTGTTGACGCCTGGATTGATTGTGTTTGTAAGGTATGATTATGAGAGTGAATACATCAAGGTATGATAAGAATATAGGAAAAGGCTCTCAACTCAAAAATTGGCGATTAAATGAGCGCTTCAACAAAGCCGCTCAAGAGCGACAAGAAAACTTTGGCACATTGAGAGCCAGAGTCCTGGGCGTTAGACGTTATTTTCAAAGAAGATGAGCAACGTTGTATTTATGCAGTAGGCTCGGTGCTGAAATTAGAATTCAAGGTTATTCTTTTTTAATATAATTTATATTAATTTACATTAATTTATTAACTTATTAACTTATTAACTAATTTTTTAAATGTAATCATAATTTAAAATTAATTTCTTTTGTTTAATTTTAAGATTATTAGTAATAAAATTAGGGGTTTAATAATGAAACGAGTTATATTTGACAATCATCCTTTATTATCGCAAGAAGAATTAGAAATGTTAGCTATGGTTGTAGGTGGTCGAGGAGAGGAGGGAGGGGCAAGTCGCCCAGGTCGGATTAAAAATGATCGTGATTTAGATCGAGCTGGAAGCAGGTGGAATTTGCGGCTTCGTTAGGAATAAATTTTATAGGATAATTTTGAGGTTCTCAATTTCCAGTTAGCAATTTCTCCGTAAATCCTCGCCCGCTTTTAGGGCGAGGATAGGCTTTGTTGCGTAATTAAATTTAGAGATAGAGCTACTTCGTTTCGTGTGTTTCTTAGTTAATACGACAAGCTTTAGGCATACCTAACCCAGTAAGCTTGTTCAACGCTTTTATCATCGCGTAAGTCTCACCCACCTGCGCATTGTAATTTCTTAAGCTCAATCGTCCTCTTAGTAACTGTTTAACTCGATACATCGCTGTTTCTGAGAGTGAACGTCTGTGGTATCCATACCGCTCTTTCCAATACTTATTTGAGCCGTATAACTTCTGGCTACCCACGGCGAGATTTCGAGGATGACCACGTTCCCAGAAGGCAGCCCCTTCTCTTGGGGGAATAAGCGCAACGGCTCGCTTAATCTCAATAGCAGCGTGACATGCTCTCGTGTCGTAAGCGCCATCACCAGACACCTTAAGGATACTTCGGCGTGTTTGTTTCAATAAGTTAGGGAGGACTTCTCCATCTGTAACCGTCGATAAACTTAGCTCGGCTCCAATAATTTCATGAGTGCTTGTATCAACGGCAATATGCAGCTTTCACCAGACTCTACGCTTGCCATCTGTCCCGTGTTTTTTGACTTTCCATTCACCTTCGCCATAAACCTTTAGGCCAGTCGCATCAATGGCTAGGTGCTGTAT
>NZ_JBGOOO010000039.1:0-40472 GCF_041439695.1 Vibrio sp. FF266 | reverse complement strand
TATTCATCAACGAGTGCCCACACAGATTGATAGGTTTAAATTGTTAAAGAGCTTCTCTTCGTTGTGACTTACATCACTTCGGAAGAGGCGGCCATTCTAGCGTTTTAATTCTCAGTGTCAAACACTTTTGAAAATTAATTTCTACTTTCTAAAAGTAGAAGCGAATTATCGCTTAAAGCTAGTTGCCTTACTAACATTCTTCGCTGAAGCCTTGTGGCGTCTACCGTGTCAGTGAGGCGGCATTATAGAGATGTTCCTCACATTGGCAAGTGTTTATTAAAGAAAAATGTAAAAATAACGGTTAGATGACGAATAAACACTCAAAGCCTTATTTGTGCAAGTTTAACTACAAAGTACCTACAGAATAACCACAGACTTATCCACAATTGCTCTAATTTTCACCCTAGAAAACAAAAAAACTGCCTTATGGCAGCTTTTTAAATGGCAATGAGTCTAAATCCCAGAGCCATATTGCTCTCCATCGTCTTCATGGAGACCACATTCTCGTTTTAGACCATTAAAACGGGTTTCTTCTTCAGTCATACCCGGTTCCCATTTCTTAGTAGTATGAGTATCTCCAACAGAAAGGTACCCCTGATCGCGAAGTGGGTGGTAACTGAGACCATGCTCCTCTAAGTAATAATGAACATCTTTATTTGTCCAATCAATTACTGGCAAGAACTTAAACACACCATTTTGGATAGATAAGATAGGTAAGTTTGCACGCGATTGAGATTGCTCTCTTCTCAACCCAGAAAACCAAGTGCCTGCCTCTAGTTCATCCAACGCTCTTCTCATCGGTTCAACTTTATTAAGCTTGTTGTACTTCTCTATCCCTTCTATACCTTGATCCCAAAGTTTGCCATATTGCGCTTCTTGCCAATTAGGGCTCTGCTGAGAACGAAAGACTTGAAGGTTTAGAGTCAACTTCTGACTTAACTCATCGATAAATCGATACGTTTCCGGGAATAGATACCCAGTGTCCGTAAGAATAACCGGAATATCTGGTTTTGCTTGAGTCACTAAGTGCAGCATCAACGCCGCTTGGATTCCGAAACTAGAAGACACCACATGTGTCCCTTCTAAATGTTCTAGTGCCCACTTAACTCTTTCTAATGCGGTTAGCTGCTCTAACTCAGCATTGATTTGTCCAAGACGAAGTATTTGCTCCGTCTTAGTCAATGCGAGTAGCTCTGCTAACTTCAGTTTTGAAGCGACAGAATTATGCATGCAGATCCCTCTTTGAAATGATCACCTCTTCGATGATGCCAGCTCGGATTGTAAAATCACCGAACCCTTCATTGTCGTTACGTTCCGTAGCCCAACGTCCCACCAGCGAATCAATCTCTTCTAAGATCTGAGCTGAAGTGATGTTCTCTTTATACATCTTCGGGATACGAGTTCCGGCTTTGTTGCCACCTAAGTGCATGTTGTAACGCCCCGGCGCCTTACCGACTAAACCCAACTCAGCCAACATTGCACGACCACAGCCGTTTGGACAACCCGTGATGCGAAGGATGATGTTATCTTCTTCTGGTAATCCGTGTTTCTTCAGAATGTCTTCAACATCCGTTACAAACTCAGGAAGAAAACGTTCGGCTTCTGCCATTGCTAACGGACATGTTGGGAATGCCACACACGCCATTGAGTTCTTGCGCTGTTCTGAAACGGCATCATCCATCAGACCGTATTGACGTGCCAGCTTTTCAATTTGTGCCTTTTGGCTCTTAGGTACACCTGCAACAATGAGATTTTGGTTCGCTGTCATGCGGAAATCACCTTTGTGGATCTTCGCTATTTCAGCAACACCTGTTTTCAGCGCTTTACCCGGAAAATCAAGTAAACGACCATTTTCGATGAATAACGCTAAGTGGTGCTTACCATCAATACCTTCCGCCCAACCGATACGGTCGCCACGGCCAGTAAACTCATAAGGACGACTTTCAGCAAACTCAACGCCTGCACGTTTTTCTACTTCTGCTTTGAATACATCAATACCAACACGGTCTAGTGTGTATTTGGTTTTGGCATTCTTACGATTCGAACGGTTACCCCAGTCACGTTGTGTCGTCACAACAGCTGCCGCTACATCTAACGTTTTCTCTAATGGCACAAAACCAAAGTCGTCAGCTTTACGTGCATAAGTAGAAGTATCGCCGTGCGTCATTGCAAGACCACCGCCCACTAATACGTTAAAGCCCACCAGCTTTCCGTCTTTAGCAATCGCAATAAAGTTAAGATCGTTAGCATGAACATCTACGTCATTTTGCGGAGGAATTACAACCGTCGTTTTGAACTTACGTGGTAAGTAGTTACTACCTAAGATAGGTTCTTCATCTGTTGTTGCGAGCTTTTCACCATCTAACCAGATCTCAGCATAAGCACGAGTTTTAGGTAATAGGTGTTCACTGATCTTTTTCGCCCACTCATAAGCTTCTTGGTGTAGCTCGGACTCAACCGGGTTCGTGGTACACAAAACATTTCGGTTTACATCACCCGCAGTAGCGATCGAATCAATACCAATACTGTTTAGTGTTTGGTGCATTAACTTAATGTTCGGCTTCAACACACCATGGAACTGAAAGGTTTGACGTGTTGTTAGACGAATTGAACCATAAGAGGTGCTTTCATCTGCGAATTTATCAATCGCGAGCCACTGCTTAGGAGTGATGATGCCGCCTGGCATACGCGCACGTAGCATTACATTATGTAAAGGTTCTAATTTTTGCTTGGTACGTTCGTTACGAATATCACGGTCATCTTGTTGATACATACCGTGGAAACGGATCAGTTGAAAGTTATCTGCGGTAAAACCACCAGTGATACGATCTTGAAGATCTTGTTCAATCGTACCGCGAAGGTTTTTACTTTCACGCTTCAGACGTTCATTGTCAGCCAAAGGTCCCAGTACTTGACCTAGCACTTCTTGCTCTATTACTTGCTTGCTCATTAGTACACATCCCTTTGGTAACGTTTCGCTTTACGTAAATCATTAATATATTGTTCAGCTTGTTCGCGGCTCTGATTGCCATGTTTTTCCGCTATCGTAACTAACGCTTCATGGACATCTTTTGCCATTCGAGTTGCATCGCCACATACATAGAGGTACGCGCCCTCTTGAAGCCATTGCCAAACCTGCTCTGCCTGCTCAATTAATCGGTCTTGAACATAAACCTTTTCTTTTTGATCACGACTAAACGCAACATCAAGCTTGGTTAATGCACCAGATTTAAGATACCTCTGCCATTCAACTTGATATAAGAAATCTTGAGTAAAGGTACGGTCACCAAAGAACAACCAGCTTTTACCTTCAGCGTCATTGTTTTCACGCTCTTGAACAAAACTACGGAAAGGTGCGATACCTGTACCCGGGCCAACCATGATGATTGGTGTGTTGTCGTCTTGCGGCAGTTTGAAGTTATTGTTGTTCTCTACAAACACCTTAACTTCACCACCTTCTTCAAGGCGTTGAGCTAAGAAACTTGAAGCACCACCCAGACGAGATTCATCGCCCTTTTGGTATTCAACCAGACCAACCGTTAAGTGAACTTCTTCATCCACTTCAGCTTGGCTTGATGCAATAGAATAGAGGCGTGGAGTTAACTTACGTAGTAGGCCAATCAGTTCATCAGCCGATAGCTTGGTCTTCTTCTCAGCTAAAACATCAACAACTTGAGTATTACCCGCGTATTCACGAAGCTTGTCTTTATCTTCCACCAGCTTAATTAACTTCTTGCTGCCCGATAGCTCAGCAAACTTAGTCACTAGCTGAGGGTTTGAAGATGTAATCTCAAATTTGCTGACGAGTGCGCTATGCACAGACAAGTTGTCACCATCGACATCGACACTTTCGATACCAGACAGCCCAACCTTAGAAAGAATTTGATTTGCGAGTTCTGAACTGTTTTCAAACCATACGCCTAGCGCATCACCCGGTTGGTAAGTAATACCCGACTCATCAAGATCAATTTCGATATGACGAACATCTTTGCCCGAATCACGACCAGTGATCTTTTGGCTCGTCAATAATGTCGCGGTGTATGGGTTTTGTTTGGTGTATTGCGAATGACCAGCAGCCGCTTGACCGACTGGTAATTGAACCACATCGGCTTCAGTACCTGTCGATAGCGTCTCTTTTACTTGCTCTAATGCTTTAGCGCGCCATTCCGTTGCTGATTCTTCGTAATCAACATCACAATCAAGACGGTCAACAAACGATTTAGCACCAAGCTTAGCGAGGAAGTTATCGAAGTCTTTAGCCGTTTGGCAGAAGAACTCATAGCTTGAGTCACCTAAACCAATCACACCGTATTGTAGGTTTGATAATTTTGGCGCTTTCTTCGATTGAAGGAATTCATGCAACTCAATAGCGTTATCAGGGGCTTCGCCCTCACCATTGGTTGAAGCTACAAAAATGACGTGTGTCTCTTTGGCTAAGTTCTTACCTTTATAATCACTTGCATCGAAAAGCTCGACAGCAATCCCTAAGGCTTTCGCTTCTGCCTCAAGCGATTCGGCGACACCTTTCGCATTACCGGTTTGGGATGCGAAGATAATGCTGAGCTTACCCGCAGGTTTTGCGGCTACTGCAGCGGCTGCTTGAGCGATTGGCGCGGCGGCCCCCACCGGCTGAGTTTGGCTCACACCCCAAAGGTAACCACTGACCCATGCCAGTTGTTGAGAAGATAATTCAGAAACAGTTTGCTGAAGATGACCCAATTGTTGGTCATTAAGTGGTGCTGCTAGCCCAGGTAACTCAGTAGCCCCAGACTGTGCATTATTATTTTGTGAAGACTCTTTCTTATTTAAAGACATGGTCACGACATCCCTAATCATTGCGTGACGATAGATTAACCACTCCTTTTAATAACAAGAAAGAATAGAAAAGTATGTTTTATAACTTTTTGGAAGTAAAAACCGATTGAAACGTCAATTGAGTTACTGATTTTCAATACGAACTTGTTGAAAGCCAACCGCCATTGCCGACTTAGATGCTAGGTCTAAATCCGCGTAATGACACTCTTCACCATGAACATCAGTAAGCAAAACAAAGCCACCGCCCATATGGCGAAACTCCACAACCCAAGACCCCTCTTGAATTGAGGGCTCTATGATCGCTTCAACCAACAGATTTTCTCGATATAAATTTCGTAATTCATTGAGTGTCATATTCCATCCCTTGCTTTGACCTCACAACATAGACCTTATAAGAATAGACGCTAATTAGATCTCTGTATTAAGGATGGTCGAAAGTGATGAATGTGCTAACTAATTCCAGAAAAGTATATACCCAAGTAACTTCAAGATGCTTGGGTATAACCAATAGATATAAAAAAACGCCACTTAATAAAGTGACGTTCTTAAATTTCGTTCTAGATTCGTTTTAATTGCCTAAAAGCGTACTTCTACGCCAGCAAACCAACCATCAACCATAACAAACGATTTAGGTGGCCCTGGCTTTGGGTCATCTAACGGATCAGGTTCTTTGTCTGTCTCAAGAGGTTTGTTCAGCTCTGAAGAGAAGAATTTGTCCGAATCAAGGTCGATCACACGATAGCCACCACGAAGTGCTATTTCAGTATCTGCCACTGGAATACGGTACTGAACACCCGCCATCAAATCGGTACTCTTAATACCGTTGCTATCACCAAATTCCATCGTACCAATGATATCAAGCTGAGTATTAGGGACATTGATTTCTGCGTTACCGTAGAAGCTCCAGGTAAACTCATCAAAACTTGTCGTTTTCGAACTGTACGGATCTTTGTAATGTGAGTTTGCATACTGAGTAAATGTCACACCCGCATCGAAGTTCATCAACTTGTGATCCAACATTGTGTAGTAGAACGTGTAGTCATACTTATCAAACGCTAACAATGTTGTATCAACAGTAGAGTAGCGGAAACTCGCATTTGGCAGCTTAGGGGCATTATGCTCAAATGCGAAATACAACGAAGGTGAGTTTGAGTCACTCGACCTAGCTTCGTTCAGCTTTGTACTTCCCCACCACATATCAGCACCGATCTTAGTCGTGTAAGAAAACTCTTCTTCAGCGGACACAGCCGAACTTAAAGAAAGCATTCCCACTAAAGCAATTAATGGCATTTTATTCATTTGAGATAGCTCCAATTCCATATCGTTGTGCTAATTGTATGCACATTCATAGATTATTGGGGAAAATTCTACCACACATCTTAAATTCTAAAACGATAAACCGCTGACGAGTAAAGATTTGACGACACGATGACCTTAATAACGTCTTTGGTTAGAGCTGTGTACATAGTTTTTGAAAAACCACACACCCACTGCAATCACGATCAGCCAAGGCAGCAGTTTAAACACAACGCCCATCATACCTAAGACCAGCATGACCGCTAACGCGATTCCGGTTGCCGCTAGTACCGTCATAAACGTAATACCAGTAACGAGTAAAGTTGCGACGAAAATAAGAACAAAGATTAATTCAAACATAATGGTCTCCCTAATGAGTTCATGACCTATCTTTCCTACTTTCTAACATTGCAGCTTCCATACCAAGTTAGCCACAACCATAAACTCCTTATTTATCAGGCAAATAAAAAGCCACGCATCTTCATGCGTGGCTTTTCGGAAACTCACAGTGGTAAATTTAGCCTCTAATGGCGAATTTAGCCTTGTTATTTAAACCTTAAGCTTCTAACTTTTAATTCTTAGCTTTTGGCTTTTGCTTTAACCTTAAGGGCGTCTATACATTTAGCTCTTTAGGGATCTTAGCCAATGCCGTCTGAATCACCTCAATGCCCGCGCCTTTCTTATGTGCATTCTCACTGATGTAACGACGCCATTGTCTTGCGCCCGGCATGCTTTGGAACAAACCAAGCATGTGACGAGAGATATGACCAAGGCTCGCTCCATTCGAAAGCTGACGCTCAATGTACGGGTACATCTCTTCAACCACTTGTGAACGCTTCTTGATTGGCGTGTCTAAACCAAAGATCTGCTGATCAACTTCAGCCAAGATAAACGGGCTATGGTATGCCTCACGACCGATCATCACACCATCAAGGTGCTGCAAGTGCTCTTTAGTCTGTTCTAATGTTGTGATACCACCATTTACCGCAATCACAAGATCTGAGAAGTCTTTCTTGATTTGGTACGCGCGATCGTAATCTAGCGGTGGGATCTCACGGTTCTCTTTCGGGCTAAGGCCACTCAACCACGCCTTACGAGCATGGATAGTAAATTGCTCACAACCGCCCTTTTCAGAAACAGTAGAAACAAACTTAGTCAGAAACTCGTAAGAGTCTTGGTCGTCGATACCAATACGCGTTTTCACCGTAATTGGAATATCCGTGACTTCTTTCATCGCTGACACACAATCTGCCACCAGCTCAGGCTCAGCCATTAGGCAAGCACCAAAGCGACCATTCTGAACTCGGTCTGAAGGACAACCTACATTGAGGTTCACTTCATCATAGCCACGCTCTCCAGCAAGCTTGGCACAAGCCGCCAAATCAACCGGGTTTGAACCACCAAGTTGAAGAGCTAATGGGTGTTCTTGCTCGTTATATTCTAGAAAGTCGCCCTTACCATGTAAGATCGCGCCTGTTGTGACCATTTCCGTGTACAGAAGCGTCTGCTGAGATAGCAAACGGTGAAAGTAACGACAGTGGCGGTCAGTCCAATCCAACATGGGTGCAACGGATAAGCGGTTAGCCGCGTATTTACTGGTATTGTCAGGTTTCATAAAGCGTTACTCAAAATCTATACACTGCATATATATACAGAAACTCGCTAGTTCTGCCGCAAACTCACCCACTCAGTACGCCTATAGTACGTATTGATGAAGTGAAACGAAGGCATCTAGCATTAAAAAGAACACTTCAAAGCGGTGAATCACGCTTCACAGTGGACATTGTAGTCAAAAATAATTGGGCGATTATACACAGGGAATCGAAAACATTCAGGAACAAAGACGAACTTATTTTCCCTTACAACTCACGAAGTGTTAGTGCAGGTTTGCAGCGAGTAAGAAACGAATTGGGTATTGAGGATTTGAGGTATCACGACCTACGAAGAGAGGGAGCAAGTCGATTGTTTGAAAAGGGCTACTCAATTGAAGAAGTAGCCCAAGTCACTGGGCACAGGAATCTGAACATTCTTTGGCAAGTTTATACTCAATTGTTTCCGCACAATTTACATAAAAAATAGATCATTGTCTTATCCATAAGAATACTCAATTGATCGCGTATTCATATGAGCACATAATGGCCTTTTACCTTAAAAATAGGAAGGTTATATGAGCGTTCATCATTATTTCCCGAGATTACGTTGGAAAGCCGCAGAATGGGAAGCTCTTCAATTGCTTCCAAGTAGTGTTTTAGAGGGGGTCACTCCCATTTTCAATGTTCTAAACATTGATTGGGATTATGTAAATAGTTGTTATAAAAAAACGCTAGCGGATTACCTGAGTAATTTCGGATCAACATTGGCAACGTCTTGGACTTTACCTCGAGCGGTTATGCTTGATGTTGAGCACTTAGATATCCATAGCTCTGTGACTCATCACCCACTAGATATATGTTGCCATGACGCCAACACACATGGGAAAAGTATAATTCCTGTGTATTCACCTCATTACTCAAACAACTATCTTTTATCAGTGCAAAGAAACAATCACCACGGCGTAGCGCTGAAGCTAAAGGCCGGCCTATTGTCACAAGGGCACTACCAATTGAATTCTATCTTGGCTGCAATAGGAGTTGCCTCAAACCAAGTAGACCTAATCATAGACTTTGAAGATATTGAGACGAATACTGCGCAGCATGTTCAGCAAACAATTACGACTTGCCAGAACTTAATTAACGCTGCTAGTTGGAGAAATATTATTATCTCTGCAACGTCTTATCCAGCATCGCAAGCCGGTATCCCACAACATGCTATTCACTTGCATAGACGTGAAGAATGGGATCTTTGGAAGAGCGTAATCCAATCACGACAACTATCTAAAACACCTGGATTTAGTGACTACCCGACAGCCTCAGCTCAGGTAACGCAGGTAGACCCTAGATTTATGTCTCAGTATGTATCGATTCGCTACTCTGATGAGACATATTGGATTTTTGTAAAGGGTACTGCAGCAAGAGGGAATGGCTGGGGGCAAACACAACAACTTTGCGATATTTTGGTGAACTCACCTTACTATTACAGCCCTCAATTTAGCTGGGGAGATCTGTATATTAGCGAGCGAGCGCAAGGTACAAATCGAAGCGGAGGCTCTAAAGAATGGAGAAAAGTAGCACATACTCATCATTTAACTTTAGTTGCAGGCCAATTGCTTAATCTCTCAGCAACACACCCTGCAATCTGATTAAGCCCCCTTCCAGTCAGGCCTTTGTTTAAGTAATACACGTACCTCATCTCGGAGTTTATTTTCAGGAATACATTCCGAGATTATTGGCCAGAGTAGGTGTCTCGGCTTACTTTTATTCCCTTTAATAGCTCCCCATTTATCAAGTAAATTCAAGCATTCTTCTTTCCAAAGTAGTTGAACTAAACTAATAGGGTCAATCTGTTTATTCTTTTTTTCCGCACGTTCATGAGCTATGTGATAGCTACCATTCTTTCCTTCAGATACAATTTTCAATCCCCACCATTCAGGAACGATTTTTTTTGCTTCCAAGAAATGATTTTCAGCGACAACTAACGTGACTTTGTCCATTACAGCAGAGTAATACTGTACCTGACTTGGCAACCTGTCCAACGTATCTTTTGAGCTTTTTAGCTCATAACCATGCAGTGAACCATTAACAACTGCAATGTCAACGCGGCAAGCCCCCAAACAAATACCTAACTCATCAACAACCAATGTATCAGGATCGTTATGATGCTTTTTAAGAAGTTTTTTGTGTACTGCCCGACGGACATCTATATCATTCATTTCCACACCAATACAGCTAGACACTTTTGAGGGCGGGTATCATAGCTCCAAAGTTGAGTCCAAACAATTTATACCAATCAAATATGTTTTCGATTGTATATCCCATATTGTAAATCAGTACATATTTTCATGCCTCCCAGTAACAACAGTGGGTCATATATCCAAAAATCGCCAATTCAATGTGATTTCCCCTCCAATCTAACTAACCTTAATCCATCTTTTCCATCATTAAGCGCAGCCACTTAACATCGGTCTTGAGTGTAATGCCAACGCCCACACCGCTAGATAACGCACTAACAATGGCGATTATTAATGTTTGATACTCTGCCATTACTTGAACTCATTGCGTAGGGTTTCCCATAGGCCAAATACTATTGGAGTACTTGCGCCAATAATGCCTCCGAATTGAACACCGTCTGCCGATACACTCGCGGTGATAAGTTCAGGGTGACCAGATACCAAAACTGCTCCTGCGCCAGATAACACTTAACCCTTTTTAGTCGATGACAGGCCAATGTCGATTAAGAACTTTCGCCCAATAAGCACATTGTTGCAATTGATATTTTCAAACTCATTCACCAGATCTCTAATTCAGCTTGATTAATCAGTTATGCCTTGAGTCACACTGTCGTTTTGAGTTACCTTGTCTTATTCAAAGTCGTAGGTCACAATACGCTCTGTACCTGACTTTAATAAAATCAATGTCTCCTCAAACAAGGTTACCTAGCAATAGGGGCTGAATGGGGATGTTTGATTGAACGGTGAAAAATTTGGACCACACATTAATAGAGCAAGTTGAAGGGATATGCGTATCGCGAGGTGTTAGGCTAACACCCCAAAGAAAGCGAGTGTTTGAGCTTATCCTATCTAATAAAAAAGCCTCCAGTGCTTATGAATTATTAGAGCAATTGAAAGTCAGTGAACCGCAAGCCAAGCCTCCTACAGTTTATCGCGCTTTGGATTTTTTGTTAGAGCAAGGGTTCATTCACCGAGTTGAGTCAACGAATAGCTTTATATGCTGCTGCTCTTGCAATGCCAACACGCATTTTTCCCAATTACTGATCTGCGATAAATGTGGCACTGTGATAGAATTACAAGACGATGCGCTTGTCGCCCTACTCGCGAGTAACGCCGAGCAGCATGGATTCAAGTTGACCAACCATGTCATTGAATCGCATGGCATTTGCCAAACTTGCTCCTCCGAAATGAAAGAATAAGATTATAGAAGAACATTATGCGCGCTGAATTTGTAAACCCGTTTTTAGCTTCTTTGATGAACGTACTAAAAACGATGGCATCTCTAGAATTAAAGCCTCAGAAACCAAGAGTGAAGAAAGATGAAATCGCTCGTGGTGATGTGTCCGGCCTAATTGGTATGGTTGGTACACAGTCTCGTGGCTCAATGTCGATCACCTTTGATGAAGGGCTTGCTCTAGAAATCATGGAAAACATGCTAGGTGAACGACCAAACGGTTTGAACGAAGAAGTGACCGACATGGTGGGTGAAATCACTAACATGGTAACCGGTGGCGCAAAGCGTATTCTTGCAGAAAGCGGCTTTGACTTCGATATGGCAACGCCAATCGTGGTTTCAGGTAAAGGCCATACTATTCGTCACAAGTGTGAAGGCGCAATCATCATCATGCCTTTCTCATCTCAGTGGGGTAATGCTTTCATCGAGATCTGTTTCGAATAGAGACAATCGACTAAATAAAAAGCGAAAGGCTGACGTACATACGTCAGCCTTTTTTTATTGCCGTAAATCAACGGACATAAAAAACGCCAACCGAAAGGTTGGCGTTTACAATTATTACTTGGTGTTACTTAAACAGTCTTAAGCTTTCAGCGCTTTAAATGCGTTGATTAGACCGTTAGTAGAGCTGTCGTGAGACGTTACTTGTGCATCGTCTGCAAGCTCTGGAAGAATTTGGTTTGCTAGTTGCTTACCAAGTTCTACGCCCCATTGGTCGAAGCTGAAGATGTTCCAGATAACGCCTTGAACGAAGATCTTGTGCTCGTACATCGCGATTAGGTTACCTAAAGAGCGAGGGTTGATTTGCTTAACAAGAATAGAGTTCGTTGGGCGGTTACCTTCAAATACTTTGAAAGGTACTAGCTCAGCAACTTCTTCAGTTGTTTTGCCAGCCGCTAGGAATTCAGCTTCTACTGTCTCTTTTGTCTTACCGAAAGCTAGCGCTTCAGTTTGAGCAAAGAAGTTAGACATTAGCTTCTGGTGGTGATCAGATGCTGGGTTGTGGCTGATAGCCGGAGCAATGAAGTCTGATGGGATCAGCTTAGTGCCTTGGTGAATCAGTTGGTAGAACGCGTGCTGACCGTTTGTACCAGGTTCACCCCAGATGATAGGGCCTGTTTGGTATTCTACTGGGTTACCTTCACGGTCAACGAATTTACCGTTAGATTCCATATTACCTTGCTGGAAGTAAGCAGCAAAACGGTGCATGTATTGATCGTAAGGTAGGATTGCTTCTGACTCAGCGCCGTGGAAGTTGTTGTACCAAACACCAATTAACGCAAGGATCACTGGAATGTTGCTTTCAAATTCCGTTGAAGCAAAGTGGTTATCCATCTCATGTGCGCCATCGAGTAGCTCAGCGAAGTTATCGAAGCCGATAGATAGTGAGATAGAAAGACCGATCGCTGACCATAGTGAGTAACGACCGCCTACCCAATCCCAGAATTCGAACATGTTGTCAGTATCAATACCAAACTCAGCAACTGAAGCCGCGTTTGTTGATAGTGCTGCGAAGTGCTTAGCAACATGTGCTGAGTCGCCTGCTTCAGCCAAGAACCAATCACGCGCAGAGTGTGCGTTCGTCATTGTTTCTTGAGTGGTAAATGTCTTAGATGCCACTAGGAAAAGTGTTGTTTCTGGGTTAAGAGGCTTAAGTGTCTCAACGATGTGAGTGCCGTCTACGTTAGAAACAAAGTGCATGTTTAGGCGAGTTTTGTATGGCGTAAGTGCTTCAGTTACCATGTATGGACCAAGGTCTGAACCGCCGATACCGATGTTGACGACATCAGTGATCTCTTTACCTGTGTAACCTTTCCACTCACCAGAAACGATACGGTGTGTGAACAATTCCATTTTTGCTAGTACTGCGTTCACTGCTGGCATTACGTCTTTGCCATCAACCATTACTGGCTTGTCGCTACGGTTACGTAACGCAGTGTGAAGAACTGAACGACCTTCAGTCTTGTTGATTGCATCACCGCCGAACATTGCTTCGATTGCAGACTTAACTTCAGTCTCGTTCGCAAGAGCAAATAGGTGCTGCATCGTTTCAGCGTCGATAAGGTTCTTAGAGTAATCCACTAAGATGTCTGAACCGAAACGAGTAGAAAAGCTCTCGAAACGCTTTGCATCTTGAGCAAATAGCTCTTTCATATCCATATCTTGAGCAGACTCAAAATGTGCAGTTAGAGCTTTCCACGCTTGTGTTTGCGTTGGGTTGATATTTTTCAACATGGTATCTATCCCGATGTTACTGTAGGTTTTATTCTAGACGTCACCAAAGTGATGAATAGAACCCCCGATTAGGCGAAAGTTTATATTTTTCTATGATGACCAAATCGCATCACCACTGAAAGATTCTTTGTAATTTTTTTTCACGACGTATTATGCCGCATATGAAGAGCGGTACCTTGAGATAAATCAGAATTAGATTTCCTGATAGAAGAATCGGTACTGACTCTAGCGCTCACTTCATTAAATGTGAGCGAAACCTGATAAATTCAAGTTCAAAAGATAGCGTTAAACCACTTTTTTTCCAAATACATTATAGAGGATGGCGTATGTGGATTCAGAAGACGATACACCTACACGCACAAAAACGTGGATTTCATCTCATCACTGATGAAATTGAACAACAGATATCCGATATCCATTCACTGTCTGTTGGTTTATTACATCTATTCATTCAGCATACATCTGCTAGCCTTACGCTAAATGAGAACGCAGACCCTACTGTCCGCACTGATATGGAATCACACTTTAATAAGTTTGTTCCCGAACGAGCACCCTACTACAAGCACACCTACGAAGGTGATGATGATATGCCCGCTCACATTAAAGCATCGACACTTGGTACCAGTGTGACAATTCCAATTACCAATGGTCGTCTAGCATTAGGGACATGGCAGGGCATTTACTTAGGTGAACACCGAGATTGTGGCGGAAGTCGTACCGTTATTGCGACCATTCAAGGTGAGTAACGTTACGTCATCAACAATGAAATACCGCTTAACGAACATAATGGTAGAAAACAAAAAAGGGTGACACAGTTATGTGTCACCCTTTAAAAATATAAGAGAGTCGAGTTGGTAAAACCAGAATTAGAAAGGCTGGTTTATCATAACCCTAAAGGTCCCTTCATCACCGCCTCGCGCTAATTCAGCACGTACAACAATGCCTTCAACCTGGAAACGAACTGCGCCGCCTAGGCTCCATTTCATGTCTGTGTGCAGTGTTTTGATATCGTACTCATCAGCAACACGCCCGACTTCAGCAAACGCCACCCACTGCCACCAAGGCAAATCGTAGTAGTTAATCAGTGGGATATCGTCCAGCGGTTGCCAATCAGGAAGCACTCGATATTCCGCAGAGTAGTGAATAGCAGAACGACCGTGGTAACGGCCTCCGGTATAACCTCTTAAGCGATATAAGCCACCGAGTCGAGCTTGCTCTGTTTCCGGTGGACGAGCACAATCTTGCCCTGAACAGTTGCCCCACGTAGGTGTGTCAGCGGTATAGACATCAAATGCCACGACTTGTTGGTCGAACAAGTTCCCCAAAGGACCCAATGCAAAATACTGACTGTTTTGGAATGTCCACTTCAGCCATAAGTCATCGTTAGACCAACTTTCAGCGCCGGTAGTAAACTCAAGATTGGTATGAGACCCCTTGGTTGGGTTGCGTGTGCTATCACGGTTATCCCAATCAAACGCCAAACTAAAACCTGTCGCTTGTTCGCTATTGTTTAAGCCTTCTAGCTCACGAGCCGTATAGAAAGGCGTAAAGACAATCGAACTGACACCTGACTCTAATGGGGAAGCAAAGCTCACATCTTTGATGGGTTGGAAAGCTCCTAGCAAGCCATGCTCTGCAACATTGCCCCAAGGCAGCAGATACTTAAACTCAACCTGATAGTTTTCTTCTAAGCCGTCGGCAATGGTTTTATCATCAATGGATGAATCATTATCGCCTTGAGAGCCAATGTAATACGGGTTTTCGTTAAAGCGAGCTTGGTACATCTGAGTACTGAACAATACGTTCTCAGACAGTGCGAAGTTAAAGGCTGATAAGAAACCAACGTAGCTGTCTTTATCTGAATAAAGCGCCATGCCAAACAGAGCGGCTTGAGGTTGCCAAACACCCTTTGCGACACCAGCAACCCCGAAGGTATTACCCATGGTTTCAGTACTAAAATAGAAAGGAACAAAGGCTGAATCTTTTTCTTCACTCACAGCGGGAGAAGACAAGCTGACACTGGTTAATGCCATTGCAGACATTAACCAGTGTCGAGTCGTTCGTATGAACATCATTTACTTATAGGATCCATAGTTACTTCGCATTAGTTACTTCACATTAGCTACTTCACGTACTCCATCGCAACACGCGAAGTCAGCTTAGTGACCAGCTCGTAAGCGATAGTGCCAATATGTTCTGCGACTTCTTCTGAAGGTAAATCTTTACCCCATAATGTTGCTTCATCACCGACTTTATCTGCCGCATCAGGCCCAAGATCAACCGTTAACATGTCCATTGATACACGTCCTGCAATCGGTACTTTTCGGCCGTTAACGAATACTGGAGTGCCGTTAGGAGCAGTGCGAGGATAACCATCACCATAACCTATCGCGATCACACCAACCTTGGTATCTCGCTCACTGGTCCAGTTACCGCCATAACCCACACTTTCACCCGCTTTAACATCACGAACGGCTATCAGGTGAGAGGTCAAAGTCATTACAGGATAAAAGCCGAGATCTTGCGCTGATTTATCAGCAAAAGGAGAAACACCGTAAGAGATAATTCCCGGGCGAACCCAATCAAGATGGCTGTCTGGCCAAGCCAATAGACCCGCAGAAGCAGCAAGTGAACGCTCACCTTCACAACCGTCGGTGAGCGATAAGAAAAGCTCGGTCTGTTCAACGGTGGTTGCTCTATCAAGTTCATCAGCACAACCGAAGTGGCTCATGTAGCGCAGAGGTTTAGCAACATTCGCACATTGATGTAAGCGCTCAACAAAGTTTTGGTATTGCTCAGGACGAGCACCTAGGCGATGCATACCACTGTCGACTTTTAGCCAAACCACAACAGGTGTTTCCAACTCTGCATTCTCTAGCGCGCTTAATTGCTCTTCACAGTGCACCACAGTTTGGATGTTATTGGTCACCAAGATTGGCAAATCACCCGAAGAATAAAACCCTTCTAGCAACAAAATAGGTTTAACAATGCCACCAGCACGAAGCTGTAATGCTTCTTCAATACGCGCCACACCAAAAGCATCAGAGCTTTTTGAATGCTTGGCAATATGCAGTAAGCCATGTCCGTAGCCATTGGCTTTCACAACAGACATTACCTTGCAATGAGGAGCCTTCGACTTTATCTGGTTCAGGTTATGTTCAAGCGCGTTTAAGTCAATACTCGCCGTCGCTGCTTTCATGTAAGTCATTAGTGATTACTCATCATCAAATGCAGGACCTGCATAGTTATCAAATCGGGAGTGTTGACCTTGGAACGTAAGACGAACCGAACCGATCGGACCGTTACGTTGCTTACCAAGGATGATTTCAGCGATGCCTTTCAATGAACTATCTGGGTTATAAACCTCATCACGATAGATAAACATGATTAAGTCGGCATCTTGCTCGATCGAACCTGATTCACGCAAATCCGAGTTAACTGGGCGCTTATCAGCACGTTGCTCTAGGGAACGGTTAAGCTGAGAAAGTGCCACAACTGGCACGTTGAGCTCTTTTGCTAGTGCTTTCAATGAGCGAGAAATCTCGGCGATCTCTAGAGTACGGTTATCAGATAACGAAGGTACACGCATTAATTGAAGGTAATCTATCATGATCATAGAGATACCATCATGCTCACGAGCAATTCGTCGAGCTCGAGAACGTACTTCTGTTGGCGTTAGACCCGAGCTGTCATCGATATACATATTCTTCTTATCCATCAGAATACCCATACTCGACGAGATACGAGCCCAATCTTCATCGTCTAACTGACCGGTACGAATCTTGGTTTGGTCTACGCGAGAAAGTGATGCAAGCATACGCATCATCAGCTGTTCAGCTGGCATCTCTAGCGAGAAGATTAACACTGGCTTGTCTTGCTTCATCGCTGCGTTTTCACATAGGTTCATCGCAAACGTGGTTTTACCCATCGATGGACGCGCAGCAACAATGATTAAGTCAGAACCCTGAAGGCCTGCCGTTTTCTTATTGAGGTCGTTGAAACCCGTATCGACACCTGTCACACCATCTTGTGGCGATTTATATAAGATTTCGATACGTTCTAGCGTCTTCTCTAGAATGCTATCAACGTTTTGTGGACCTTCATTTTCACTTGCTCGGCCTTCGGCAATCGCGAAAACTTTACTCTCAGCAAGATCAACAAGTTCTTCCGATGTACGACCTTGCGGGTCATAACCAGAATCCGCAATTTCATTTGCTACACCAATCAGGCTACGCACCAATGCACGTTGTGCCACGATATCTGCATAGGCATTGATGTTTGCCGCACTTGGCGTATTTTTCGCTAGGTCAGCAAGGTAAGCAAAGCCACCCACTTCTTCAAGTTGCTCACGCAGCTCTAAATGTTCAGAGAGTGTAATAAGATCCAGAGGAGAGCTTTCTTCAAGGATATCCTTTACCGCTTCAAAGATCAGACGGTGAGGACGGCTATAAAAGTCTTTGGCCACAACCTTTTCGGCCACCGTATCCCAGCGTTCGTTATCCAATAACAAACCGCCAATAACAGATTGCTCAGCTTCTAATGAATGTGGCGGGACCTTGATGGCGTCCACCTGATCGTTGGCTGATTTCTGACTTTTGGTATCCACTATGACTACACTCAATAACTAATAATGATCGTTCATTATACCCAAGAACATCCGTTTGTAATCCGATCCTATGAGTTTGTTTTATTCTTCAGCAAGAATTTACCTATTGCTGACGGAATTAACCAAAGGTAGCATTACGATCCTTCCATTCATTCACTGTATAACTGAGGTATGCGTGTCCAAATTATTGGCTCTGAGCACTGGTCTTCTAAGCTATAGTCTTCTAAGCATCGGTCTCCTGAGCACTCCGTCGGCCTTAGCGGATGATGCTAAAGCCTCTGTTGATGCAATCCTCGACTCGATAGTGGTACCAGAACCGGCTGCTGAGCCGATCGTCGTTGCACCGACACTTGAAAAAGATATGGATATCGCACCGAGTGATTCAGAACTGCCGAACCCACTGAATACTGAAGTCGAATTTGGATATCAGTCGCATACTGGTAATTCTGATTCTCGATCGCTGAATGCACGCCTGAACGGTGAGTACACGGCTGGCCGTCATAGAACCAGTGGCGAATGGAAATACTACAATCTCTACAAAGATGGCGAAGAAGATAAAAGGCAATCGACATATTCTGCTCAGAGTGACTACAAGTTAAGTCCGAAAACCTACCTCTATGGCAGCTTTAAAGGGGTCGATTCACGATACAGTGCTTATTTTAAGGACTACACCGTTTCTAGTGGTCTAGGTTATCAGTTTTCGAATACAGAAGAGTTTGTGTTGGAGGTTGAAGTGGGCCCGGGTTTTCGTTACCAAGAACCGAACCTTGATGAAATAGACGATGATGACATCATCTTCCCAGAGATCGTTGAAGAAGCGATTTTCCGTGGCAATGTAAATACATCATGGCAGGTATTGAAAAATTTGAAGCTCAAAGCCGATGTGACGTTGGTATCCGGCCACAGCAACCTAAAATTTGATACTGAATTAGAAGCCATCAACGATATTACCGACAATATCGCACTGAAGATTGCTCACTCTCGACAGTACCACGACAAGGTACCTGAAGGGTTGAACAAAGAAGATTCCGTACTGTCTGTAAATCTACTTTTTCAATTCTAAATTTGAGAGCGGGTAGAACGATGTATCGATAAAGAACACCCTCGTTTTTTACTATGTAAGCCCCTCCTCTCTAGTGCTTTCTACTCCTGCAATAGTCGCTGTTCCAAAAAGCTTAAAACTCATATTGCAGACATAAAAAAACACCAGCCGAAGCTGGTGTTTAAAACTTTCAAAAGAAAGAATTCGTCTTGGTACTGAAATTACTCAGCTGCAACGATAGCGATTTTCGCAGTAGCAAAAACTTCAGAGTGAAGTTGGATGCTTACTTCGAATTCGCCGATGTTACGTAGAGCGCCTTCAGGTAGGCGTACTTCGCTCTTAGCTACTGCAACACCTGCCGCTGTAATAGCGTCAGCGATGTCACGAGTACCGATAGAACCGAATAGTTTACCTTCGTCACCAGCTTTAGAAGCGATTGTAACGCCTTCTAGAGTGTTAACGCTCTCAGCGCGAGCTTCTGAAGCAGCTAGTTGCTCAGCAACTTTAGCTTCTAGTTCTGCACGACGAGTTTCGAACATAGCAACGTTGTCTTTAGTTGCCATAACTGCTTTACCCTGTGGGATAAGGAAGTTACGAGCGTAACCAGATTTAACGTTTACTTGGTCGCCAAGGCCACCTAGGTTACCGATCTTATCAAGTAGAATAACTTGCATTATCTTAGTCCTCTTAAACTATTATTAACTATTACCGATTACTGATGCTTGTCAGTGTACGGTAGTAGTGCTAGGTAACGAGAACGCTTGATAGCGCGAGCTAGCTGACGTTGGTATTTAGCACTTGTACCAGTGATACGGCTAGGTACAATTTTACCAGCTTCAGTGATGTAGTTTTTTAGAGTTGCTACGTCTTTGTAGTCAATCTCTTGTACGCCTTCTGCAGTAAAACGGCAGAATTTACGACGACGGAAGAAACGAGCCATGGGCTATCTCCTGATCTAAATTTAATAATGCGGTACTCACACGAACTTATAAATAAGTCTAAGCAAATGCTTGTAGTGAGAATACCTAAACGAGTTGAATAAAATTTAATGACCTAAAAGGCCAAAAAAGAATTACTCAGCAGCAGCTTCTGGCTTAGCTTCTTCTTCACGACGTGGTGCACGTTCTTCACGGTCATCACGACGAGGAGCACGCTCTGCACGCTCTTCTTTTTGCTTAAGCATGATAGATTGCTCAGTCACAGCGCCTTTAGTGCGCATGATCATGTTACGTAGAACTGCATCGTTAAAACGGAAAGCAGTTTCTAGCTCGTCCATCACTTCTTGGCCAGCTTCAACGTTCATAAGAACGTAGTGAGCTTTGTGAAGTTTGTTGATTGGGTAAGCCATTTGACGGCGGCCCCAGTCTTCTAGACGGTGGATAGTACCACCAGCTTCAGTGATTGAACCAGTGTAACGCTCGATCATGCCAGCAACTTGCTCGCTTTGATCAGGGTGAACCATGAATACGATTTCATAATGACGCATTTGGTTGCTCCTTACGGATTATTAGCTTCCACGAAAGGCTCGGTCGTCCAAGGGAAGCAAGGAACTAAAGAAAAATGACCGAGTTTTAAGGACGGCAAATATTATAGAAAGAACCCGGTATTGGCAAGCGGTATTTGGCTAATAATGAAACAGTTTTTCTGTCGCCATCTAGCCATCCGACAAACCGATGGCTTTTGCTATAACAGCCTAAAAAGAAACGCTCACCAACAAGAGGCGAGCGTTAATAAATTCATAGACTTAGGGTCGTTTTGCCTTTTGACTCAGCTTAACCCTATTGAGCTAGGCGCTGACGTACCGCTTCGAACAGACAGATGCCTGATGCTACCGAAACGTTTAGGCTCGACACGCTGCCTGACATTGGAATCTTAATTAGGTCATCACAGGTTTCACGCGTTAAACGACGCATCCCGTCACCTTCTGCACCCATAACTACCGCAAGAGGACCCGTTAGCTTCGCTTGATAGATATCATGCGTTGCTTCACCTGCGGTACCCACGAACCATACACCCTGCTCTTGCAGTGCACGCATTGTACGAGCTAGGTTGGTTACGCGTACTAGAGGAACGGTTTCAGCTGCGCCACAAGCAACCTTACTTACGGTTGCCGTTAGCGGCGAAGAGCGGTCTTTCGGTACGATAACAGCAGCAACACCCGCGGCATCCGCATTACGCAGACAAGCACCTAGGTTATGAGGGTCTGTTACGCCGTCTAGAACCAACAGCAGAGGCTGTTCGTGCTGCGCAAGGATATCGTCTAGGTGAGTTTCATTAAGCTGCTTAGCAGGCTTCACCTTAGCAATAAGACCTTGGTGATTCGCACCTTGTGCTTTTTCATCAAGCGGCTTACGACCCATTTGTTGAATCGATACGCCAAATTGCTGCAATTGATTCAGTAATGGAAGCAGGCGATCGTCTTGACGCCCTTTCAGTACATAGGCTTCGATAAAACGTGCTGGATCTTTTTCTAGTACGGCTTTCACCGCGTGAATACCGTAAATAAATTCGTTACTCATTGTCTCTGGTTACTCTTATTGCTCAGAGGTGAATGTCATCAAACCCGATGCACCCATCTCTGTATTGTTTATTTCGAGAGCATGCATCTTCCGTCTGATACTCTCGCATTTAAATTCGTTAGACGTTTAAGCCCTACTCGTCACTGTAATGACGATAGCTTAAGACTTATCAGCCTTTGGCTTACGGCTTGCTGCACGCTTTTTCTTTGCACGAGCTTTAGCAGCACCAGTTTTATTCGCTGGCTTTTTCTTCTTAGCTGAGCTTTCGCTACTTCCATCAGGTCGTTTAGTTGGTTCAACTAAAGGCGTTGCAGGTACACCCGGCTTATTGCTCTTCACCGCTGAACGCTTCTTGCTTTTCGCCTTTTTCATCGCTTCAGCAGCACGCTTCTTGGCTGTTTTACCTTTACCACGCGGCTGACGATCGGTGTCTTCTAAATCAAAGTCGATTTGACGAGTTTCTAAGTTAACCGCAGAAACCTTCACTTTAACCGAATCACCCAAGCGGTAAATATTACCTGAGCTTTCACCCACTAGACGCTGACCAACAGCATCAAATTGGTAGTAGTCATTCGCTAGCGCAGAAATATGTACCAGACCATCGATGTGCAGTTCAGTTAGACGCACAAAGAAACCGAAGCCAGTCACGTTGGCAATCACGCCATCCATCACTTCGCCAACATGGTCTTGCATGTATTCACATTTCAGCCAGTCGTTCACTTCACGTGTAGCATCATCAGCACGACGCTCAGTCATTGAACACTGTTCGCCGTAGAAGTCCATATCATCGAAAGTGTAGTGGTAACCACCGGTTGGCGTCCAACGCTCGCTGTTACGACCTTCTTCTTTCGCAATAAGGTACTTAATCGCACGGTGCAATAGCAAATCTGGGTAACGACGAATTGGCGAGGTAAAGTGAGCATAGCGTTTAAGAGCTAGACCAAAGTGACCCGCGTTATCCGCGTTGTATACCGCTTGCTTCATTGAGCGTAGCAGCATAGTTTGGATTAATTCACGATCTTCACGTTCGTTAATCTGCTGCATCAGTTGTGCATAATCTACCGGAGATGGCGACAGGCCACCTTCCAGCGTTAAACCTAATTCACTTAAGAAACTCTTAAAGCCCATTAAGCGCTCTTCACCCGGAGTATCGTGAACACGGTACAGCGCAGGCTCTTTTGCTTTTTCTACATAAGATGCCGATGCGATATTCGCAAGAATCATACATTCTTCGATGATCTTGTGTGCATCGTTACGGATTACTGGCTCAATACGGTCAATCTTACGATCCGCATTGAAGATAAACTTAGTTTCTACCGTTTCAAATTCAATCGCACCACGTTCGTCACGCGTTTTCTTAAGCACCTTGTACATATTATGAAGCTCTTCAAGATGTGGTACTTCTGGTTCGTAACGTTCACGTAATTCTTCATTGCCATCTAAGATCGCGCCTACTTTGTTATAAGTAAGACGAGCATGGGAATTCATGACTGCTTCGTAGTGCTTGTAGCCTGACAGTTTACCTTTGTCTGAGATAGTCATCTCACACACCATACACAAACGGTCGACTTGAGGGTTCAATGAACACAAACCATTTGAAAGTACTTCTGGTAGCATTGGGACAACTTGTGACGGAAAGTATACCGAGTTACCACGGTTAATCGCTTCTTTGTCTAGCGCTGTCTCTGGGCGAACGTAGTAACTTACGTCAGCAATCGCTACCCATAAACGCCAGCCGCCGCCTTTCTTCGCTTCACAGTAAACCGCATCATCGAAGTCACGCGCATCTTCGCCATCAATCGTAACCAATGGGAGTTTGCGTAGATCAACACGTCCTTCTTTTGCTTCTTCAGGAACATGCTCACCAAGATTTTCGATTTGCTTATCTACCGCTTCAGGCCACTCTTGTGGGATCTGGTGAGTACGGATCGCGATCTGCGTTTCCATACCCGGAGCCATATTCTCACCAAGAACTTCGGTCACTTTACCCATCATGTTACGAGAACGACCACCACGGTCCGTAATTTCAATCACAACCACATTACCCATTCGAGCACCGCCTTTATGCTCAGTTGGGATCTGGATGTCGTGACTAATACGCGAATCATCAGCAACCACATAAGAATGGCCGTACTCTAGGAAGAAACGACCAACAAGTGGCGTTTTACGCTCTTCAAGCACACGAACCAAACGGCCTTCACGACGGCCACGCTTACTGTTGTCAGTAGGCTGAACCAATACGTAATCACCGTGCATGATGGTTTTCATCTGATGATGCGGCAGCACGATATCATTGTCTTTACCCA
The DNA here is from genome assembly GCF_041439695.1 of Vibrio sp. FF266. Classification (NCBI taxonomy): domain Bacteria; kingdom Pseudomonadati; phylum Pseudomonadota; class Gammaproteobacteria; order Vibrionales; family Vibrionaceae; genus Vibrio; species Vibrio sp. FF266. Next base: position 16,593 of record NZ_JBGOOO010000039.1, on the reverse strand, counting down.
CACTGCCGTCTGGGCGTACCCAACCATGACCGTCTTTATGACCAATCACAAAGCCTTTAATCAATTCCATCTTCTCAGGCAATGCGTAACACTGACGACGGGTAAAGATAAGCTGCCCATCACGCTCCATTGCACGTAAACGACGACGCAGCCCTTCATATTGTTCCTCTCCAGCCAAACCCAAAGCTTCGAATAGATCGTTGCGGTTCATAGGAATATTCGCGTCTGTTAGAAACGAAATAATGAACTCACGGCTTGGTACTGGGTTTTCGTAATTTTTCGACTCTCGGTCGGCAAAAGGATCAACAGTGGTTGTCGCTGTCGTGTTTTCTGACATTGGTGTGTTTTTTGACATAGGCGGGCCTGCTTAAGCAAGGAAGGTATATTACCCCTAGTATATCTGATGCTAGAGGTAAGCTACAGATATGCTTTGGAAAAGCCTAAAATAACCTAAGATTGATACATATCTTCACTTTGTTAAACATCACTTCATAGACGCGGACTATCATCAAAATTTCAAGCAAACGATAAAACAAACGTTTGCGCCATGAATGAAATACACTATTATCCACACACTTTAACAACACCTGTTCTGAGTATTGATATGAAACTAAAACGCACCCTATTGGCTTCAGCGATGGCAAGCCTAGCTCTATTTCCATTTGCGAGTTCAGCAATGGAAAAAGCTGACCTGATGATAACCGATGCCATGGTTCTAACCATGAACCAAGAAAAAACGGTTTACGAGAGCGGCACTGTTGTGGTCAAAGACAACAAAATCATTGCGGTTGGCGATGCTTCACTAGAGAAGCAGTACCAAGCTAAACAAGTGCTAGACGTTGATGGCGATATCGTAATGCCAGGTCTCATCAATACTCATACTCACGTATCCATGACGGTTTTCCGTTCGTTGGCCGATGATGTGCCTGATCGCTTGCACCGCTACATCTTCCCACTTGAAGCTAAGTTAGTATCTCGCGATATGGTTCGTATAGGCGCTAACCTTGGTAACGTTGAAATGGTAAAAGGTGGCGTAACTACTTACGCTGATATGTACTACTTTGAAGACGAAGTGGCTAAAACTGTTGATAAAATTGGTATGCGTGCAGTATTAGGCGAAACAGTAATCAAATTCCCAGTGGCTGATGCAGCAAACGCAGAAGAAGGTATTAAATACGCTTTAAACTTCATTGAAGAATATAAAGATCACCCGCGTATTACGCCTGCATTTGCTCCTCACGCCCCTTACACAAACACAACCGAAGTCCTTCAAAAAGTAGCAAAGCTTTCTCTAGAACTTGATGTTCCAGTAATGATTCACTTAGCTGAATCTCATCGTGAAGAAGAAAAAATTGCAAAACGAGCTGAAGGTTTATCTCCGGTTCAATACATGGACAGCATTGGTGCACTAAACAAAAACTTAGTTGGCGCACACATGATCCTAGTAGACGATCATGATATCGAGCTAGTGAAAAAATCAGATATGGGCGTAGCTCACAACATGAGTGCTAACATCAAGTCAGCAAAAGGCGTGTCACCTGCGCTTAAGATGTATGACGAAAATGTACGTATCGGTTTAGGTACTGATGGCCCAATGTCAGGTAACACATTGAGCACCATTGATGAGTTCAACCAAGTCGCTAAGGTTCACAAATTGGTGAATAAAGATCGTGCTGCAATGCCGCCGATCAAAGTGATCGACATGGCAACAATGGGCGCAGCAAAAGCACTACACATGGAAGATAAGATCGGTTCTCTTGAAGCAGGCAAACTAGCCGACATCATAGTGATCGACACCAAGGCTCCAAACATGGTTCCTGTGTACAACCCATACTCAGCATTAGTTTACTCAGCTAACTCGGGGAACGTTCGTCACACCATCGTTGATGGCAAGATCATCATGCAAGATCGCGACATGCTAACGGTCGATGAAGATCAAATTCGCCAAGAAGCACTCGATTTCACCAAAGTCGTTCGTAAGACGGTAATTGAATCTGGTGAAGTTGTTCAGTAACGTCATCGAATGAAATAAACGGTTTTCCGTTCAGATCAAAAAGGCCTCATAGGTATTTACCTATGAGGCCTTTTTATATCGATATCTTTCTAGTTCAAGGTTGATGGTTAACGAGTGCAGTCGTTAATCATCAACCTTAATTAATAATTGTAATTACCAGAACACGTCTCGACGTTTTGCTCGAGCGATAATGTTGTCTGGCATTCTCCGCTCTAAACCGCTTCGAAGCACAGTTATACGCTTATGTTGCCTTTGATCCGCAGTCACCGAGTTGTATAACCAGCGATAAGCATCTTCATAATCTAACGGGCTACCGTAATCACGTAGCAAGAGTTCCGCTAAGTGGATACTTGCACTTAAGTTACCCATCGAGGCGGCTTCACGTAAATACGGGATCGCACGCTCTTTGTCTTGCTGCACCAAAGTGCCAAGAGAATAATAACGTCCTAACTGCTCGAGTGCCGCTGGTAAACCTTGATGTGCTGCGTTTTCCATATAGTAAAGACCAAGCTCTACATCTTGCGGAACACACACACCCCAAGCCAGCATATCACCGTATAAAAACTCATAAGAAGGCAAGCTAATACGTGTTGCACGAGCAACGATATCTTCAACTAACTGGCACTTATCAGCTTTCACTCGCTCTAGGTGTTGATTATTCTCAATTAAATTAATCAGTTCAGCTTCTGTATATATTGGAACGGGCTCTCCCACATCAGCCAAATCTGCATGACTCAAGGGTGAGCTCAGCGCCACTATCAATGAAGCTGCTACAATTCGTAGCTTCATACCTGCACTCTATTATCTGTCGTTAAAGCTATCTATTGAGGGCAGCAGACGATTTCTGCACGCACCAAAATAGGGTGAACTTCACTTTCCATGATATCTGTATCGGCAATAACCTTGACGGCTTTAGACAAAACTTGCCGCTAATGGGCAATATTTTGCCATATGGCGTTCAAAAGATCATCACGAACGGCTTCGTTTTCAAATTGCAGGTATTAAAAAGCCGACTTAATAAAGTCGGCTTTTAGAAAACTATTTCATTATCAAAGTACTTTAATTACCTCAGTACGGTTCGTGCTGTGGTAATCACTCAGCTGGCATTATGCGCCGTATGGGTGAACCTTGATGATAGTTTCGTTACGATCTGGGCCAGTTGATACGATATCAATTGGAACGCCAGTTAGGTCTTCGATACGCTTGATGTAATCTAGAGCAGCTTGTGGAAGCGCGTCGATAGATTTAGCACCAAATGTGTTTTCAGACCAACCAGGCATTGTTTCGTAGATTGGCGTCGCTTCTTCGAATGACTCAGCAGCCATTGGAGAAACTTCTAGGATAGAACCATCTTTCATCTTGTAACCAGTACAGATTTTTAGTTCTTCTAGGCCATCTAGAACGTCTAGTTTAGTTAGACACATACCAGATAGAGAGTTAATTTGGATTGCACGACGCATAGCAACAGCATCGAACCAACCTGTACGACGTAGACGACCAGTAGTTGCGCCAAACTCGTGACCAACATCGCCTAGGTGCTTACCGACTGGATCTTGCTTCTCAAGGCCATCGTATAGCTCAGTTGGGAATGGACCTGAACCAACACGAGTACAGTAAGCCTTAGTAATACCAAGGATGTAACCGATGTGACGAGGACCGAAACCAGAACCTGCAGCAACACCACCAGCAGTCGTGTTAGAAGACGTTACGTATGGGTAAGTACCGTGGTCGATATCTAGTAGCGTACCTTGAGCACCTTCAAACATGATCTTGTCGCCGCGCTTACGTGCTGCGTCTAGTTCGTCAGTTACGTCGATAACCATCGCAGTTAACATGTCTGCGTAGCTCATCGCTTGCTCAAGTACTTCTTCGTAGCTTACTGTTTCAGCTTTGTAGAAGTGCTCTAGTTGGAAGTTGTGGAATTCCATAACTTCTTTTAGCTTCTCAGCAAATGCTTCTTTATCGAAAAGGTCGCCAACGCGTAGACCGCGACGAGCAACTTTATCTTCGTAAGCAGGACCGATACCACGACCTGTTGTACCGATAGCTTTAGCGCCACGAGCGATTTCACGCGCGTTGTCGATAGCAATATGGTACGGAAGAATTAGAGGACAAGCTTCAGAGATGAAAAGACGCTCACGCACTGGGATACCGCGTTCTTCAAGAGGCTTCATCTCTTTAAGAAGTGCGTCAGGCGATAATACAACACCGTTACCAATAACACATTTAACGTTATTGCGTAGGATGCCTGATGGAATTAAGTGAAGAACGGTTTTTTCACCGTCAATTACAAGTGTGTGACCTGCATTGTGACCGCCTTGGTAGCGAACCACGTATTTTGCATCTTCAGTTAAAAGGTCAACGATTTTACCTTTACCTTCATCACCCCATTGGGTGCCTAGAACGACTACGTTATTTCCCATCTTTCCAATTTCTGTTGCTAATTAAAAATGGATTCTAGCACTGAATCACACTTCTTGCAGTCACTTTTTGTTCATAAACGTTAACGCTGTACAAAAATAAACCAGCGATAACTGAGGGCGAATGTGTAAAGATGCTGATATCATTGCATTTTATAGACAAAAGGCAGAACCATGTCTCAATCAATTTGGCTCGCTATTGGGCTCGTTCTTATCGTTGAAGGGCTCGGCCCCTTGATTGCACCCAATGGCTGGAGAAACATGGTCGCGCAACTGAGCGAGCAACCAGACACGCAACTGCGCCGTATTGGCGGCTGTCTTGTGGTGGCCGGTGCCGTTATCGCTTTCATGACCTACCGTTAGGTTTTCTCAAAATACGGAGTTGTCACTACGACTTCCCTCGAATATTCAATGGTCAACCCGCAGTATTCAACGAATAGAAAACAAAAAGGCTCCCATTATGGGAGCCTTTTGATTTTTAGGTACTTCGCTAATTTAATGAATTAACGAATCAGCTTATTTTGCTGGAGCACCGCTTGCTTGATTCATGTATTGGAAGAAGTCAGTCTTCGGATCCAGTACTAGAATATCGCTCTTATCGCTAAATGATGTCTCATAAGCTTGCAGTGAACGCATGAAGCCATAGAACTCAGGGTCTTTGCTAAATGCATCAGAGTAGATCTTCGCTGCTTCTGCATCAGCATCACCACGAGTCACTCGAGCAGTACGGTCAGCTTCAGCAAGAACAGTCGCGACTTCTAGCTCAGCTTGAGCACGGATAACTTCTGCTTTCTCACGACCTTGTGAACGGTGTCTACGAGCAACCGACTCACGTTCTGCACGCATACGGCGGTAGATAGATTCACTGATTTCGTCAGGAAGGTTAATCTTCTTCATTCGGAAATCAACAACTTCAACACCTAAATCAGCCATCGCACTTTCTGCCGTTCCAGACAAAACGTTTTCCATGATCTTATCGCGTTCGCCATCAACTTCTAGTGCTTCTGCAGCCGCTACCGTTGTGACAACTTCGCTATCAGCAGAGTCTGGCAGGATGTCCTTATTACGAGGACCTGACACGATCTGCTTAATTTCACGAGAACCAATTTCAGAACGAAGAACATCTGTCACTTTACGCTCAAGAAGTGCTTCTGCCGTCATGATATTGCCGCCGCCGGTACTCAGATAAAAACGTCCAAAATCAGCAATACGCCATTTTGCGTAGGTATCAATTAGAACGTCTTTTTTCTCTGATGTTACGAAACGGTCAGAACGACCATCCATCGTTTGAATACGAGCATCAAGTACTTTTACGCGATCAAACATCGGCAGTTTAAAGTGCAAGCCTGGTTCATAGATTCGTGATACGCCGTTGTCATCGAGAACTCGACCAAAACGAATTACCATGCCACGTTCGCCTTCTTGAATCACAAATAGTGACATCAATAGAAGGGCAATCGTCACAACTAATACAGGGATCATTAATTTACGCATTATTAGTATCTCCCTTGACGTGAACTGTCTGAACGAGTTTGAGTGCTAGACTTTGGATCGGCTTGAGTTTCTAACTCAATTTGATCGTAAGTTGATGATGTTTTTGCAGGGCGAGTGCCCGACTGAGAACCACCTTGTGCGCCTAGCTTATCAATTGGTAGGTATAGCAAGTTACCGCTTGATTCAGAATCAATCAGGACTTTCGATGTGCTTGAGTACACTTTTTCCATTGTATCAAGGTACATACGGTTACGTGTTACTTCAGGAGCAGCTTGGTATTCAGGTAGCAGTTTCTCGAACTGAGCTACTTGACCTAGAGCACCATTAACTGTGCGCTCTGAGTAACCCACCGCTTCTTTCTTCAAACGCTCAGCACGACCTGTTGCTTTTGGAAGAATGTCATTTCGGTAAGCTTCAGCTTCACGCTCGAAACGCTCTTCATCCTCACGAGCCGCGATAGCATCATCAAATGCATCTTTCACTTGCTCAGGTGGACGTGCTGACTGGAAGTTCACGTCAACAATCAGAATACCCATGTCGTAGCTATCAATAATACGGTTCAACGTTTCTTGAGTGCTTTGACGAATCTGCTGACGACCACTTGTCAAGATACTATCCATTAGTGAGTCACCAATTACCGCACGAAGCGCAGAATCGGTTGCTTGGCGTAAACTGTCGTCTGCATTCGTTACACGATACAAGTATTTGTATGGGTCAGAAACACGGTATTGAACACCCATTTCAACGGTCACAACGTTTTCATCTTTCGTTAGCATGGTGCCAGCAGCACGTAGAGAACGAATCGCTTGAACGTTTACCAGTTGCTCATCTTTGATTTCATCGATAAAGCGTGGGTGCCAGTTAAGACCAGGTTCCTCAATACGGTCGAACTGACCCAGTCGAAGTACTACTGCTCTTTCTGCTTCGCCAACGGTATAGAAACCAGCGAAGAACCAGATAGCAATCGCAATGACAGCAATGACACCAAAGCCAATCGCACCGCCACCACCAATAGATGGCCCGTTACCGTTGCCACCTTTTTTACCAAACTTGCCACCTAACTTTTGACTTAGTTTACTAAACACTTCGTCTAAGTCTGGCGGTCCTTGATCTCGGCCGCCGCGATTATTGTTCTTACCCCAAGGGTCGTTATCGCGGCCGTTATTATCGCCGTTGTTGTTATTTCCAGGCTCATTCCACGCCATTAGAAAGCTCCATCATTTGATATGACGTTATACTGTAGCAGTCTCTTTGGTAACGATAAAGCCACCTAAGAGTGCCCCTTCTCTTTTTTCAAGTTTAGACCAATCTATTTGTTGCATTCGGATATCTATCAACAAGTTACCATTTTCATCATACTCTTCTTGTTGAATACATTTCATCTCAAAGAATAAGCTACGAATACGGCCCTGATGTTGATGTGGAATACACAATCGGAATTGAACCATTTGACTTGCTAAACGCTCAGTTAAAGCTTCAAACAGCAGTTCAATGCCTTCTCCTTCCATTGCAGAAACCCAAACAGCGCGAGGTGCGCCCTCTTCGTCTCTTTCAATTCGAGGTTTTTGGTCTTCCATGCAGTCAATTTTGTTCATGACTACAAGGGTTGGCACTTCATGAGCATCGATTTCTTCTAATACTTCATGAACAGCCTGAATGTTCTCACGAAAGCGGTCATCACTGGCATCAACTACATGTAACAAAATGTCAGCTTCCTGCGTCTCTTGTAACGTAGCCTTGAACGCAGCGACCAAGTCGTGTGGTAGATGACGGATAAAACCTACGGTATCTGCGAGAATTGCAGGCCCGACATCTGCCAAATCAATCTTACGTAGTGTTGGGTCTAAGGTTGCAAACAGTTGGTCTGCCGCATAAACACCAGCACTTGTGATACGATTGAAAAGTGTTGATTTCCCCGCGTTGGTATAACCAACCAAAGAAATTGTTGGGATTTCAGCTCGATTACGAGCACGTCGTCCTTGTTCACGCTGCTTAGCGACTTTCGCTAAACGACGTAATATTGCCTTTATACGGTCACGCAACAAACGTCGATCGGTTTCCAGTTGAGTTTCACCTGGACCACGAAGACCAATACCACCTTTCTGCCTTTCAAGGTGAGTCCAACCACGAATCAATCGAGTAGAGATATGACGAAGCTGAGCGAGCTCAACTTGTAGCTTACCTTCATGAGTTCGCGCACGTTGTGCAAAGATATCTAAGATCAAACCCGTGCGATCTATCACACGACATTTACACAATTGCTCGAGGTTTCGCTCTTGGGCAGGAGAGAGGGAGTGGTTAAAAATCACAATTTCAGCACCGGTTAGCTGAACAGCTTGTGCGATTTCTAGGGCTTTACCTTCTCCAACGTAGTATTTAGGGAGTGGGGATTGTCGGCTACCAGTAATCACTTGTAGCGTTTCTACCCCCGCTGAGGAGACCAGCATTTCACATTCGCTCAGGTCTTCCCATTCTCCCTCTTGCGTGAAGTTGATATGAACAAGTACGGCTCGCTCGCCGGATTCATAACGGTCAAACAAGCAACCAACTCCTTATTACAGCGCAAGCTGTATCAATTGAACGATTAATCTTCAGTCTTCTCAGGACGATCAGATGGCGCGCGTTGTTGCTCGCCGCTGTGGTGACTAACTGCACGAGCAGGAACCACAGTAGAAATCGCATGCTTGTAAACCATTTGGTTTACTGTGTTCTTCAATAAGATCACGAATTGATCGAAAGACTCGATCTGACCTTGCAGCTTGATGCCGTTAACAAGATAGATAGAGACTGGAATGCGTTCACGACGGAGTGCATTTAGGAATGGGTCTTGTAGCGATTGCCCCTTAGCCATTTTATTTTCCTTATTTATATTTTGTTGTAATTATTTAGCTAGTGGTGCACAAAAAGGTGCGGCCTTTGCATCTGAGCTAAACGAATAAAAAAACTCCGTTGTTATTGAAAGGCTGTGATTTTTAAAAGCCTCAACAACTGATCCTTTCCAGAGTATATTCACGCAAAAGCGATCACATTATACACAGCAATACTAATCAGATGCTATTGCATCTGAAAGAGTTTCTAACGCCTGTTCAATGTTTTCGCTATCCAACCAAGTTAAATCATCCCAACTGCGTAACCAGGTGATTTGTCGCTTGGCCAATTGACGGGTTGCGCAGACACCACGGAAAACCGCTTCGTCTAAATCGCAATTCCCATCTAAATAATCCCACATCTGCCTATAACCAACGCATCGGATCGATGGCAGTTCAGGGTGAAGATCCTCTCTGGCGTACAACGCTTTCATTTCATCTTCAAATCCCGCTTCTATCATCTTCTCGAAACGCAGCTCAATGCGGCGATGGAGTTCTTTCCTTTCCTTGGGAGCTATTGCAAATTGTTTTACACGAAATGGCAGGCTATCGCCTTTCGTTTGAGTTAGCTCTGTTAATGTTTTACCCGAAATTCGATAAACTTCCAATGCCCTTGAAAGCCTTTGTGGATCATTTGGGTGTATTCTTTCAGCGGATACGGGATCTATCTCTCTTAATTGATCATGCAATGCCTGCCAACCCTGTTCAATAGACTCCGCTTCAATCTGCTTACGAATCTCTTGATCCGCGGCGGGTAGTGGCGATAAACCTTCCAACAATGCCTTGTAGTAAAGCATTGTGCCACCAACAAGTAGCGGGATTTTACCTTCCGCTACAATCTTATTCATTTCACTGATCGCATCACGACGAAAGTCAGCCGCAGAATACGCTTCGCTTGGGTCTAGAATATCAATCAAGCGATGAGGCGCGAGCGCGAGCTCTCCTGCATCCGGCTTAGCAGTACCAATATCCATGTCTTTGTAGATTAGCGCCGAATCGACACTGATGATCTCTACCGGGTATTTCTGACGTAAGCGGATAGCTAAATCTGTTTTTCCTGATGCCGTTGGGCCCATTAAAAACAACGCTAAAGGTAATTTTTCAGTCATGATATTTTGTATTTATTTCTCTGTTAGAGCACTTAATTAAAAGGCTTCATGTCGCGATACACTTGTCTACTAAGAAAAGCCTCATCGCAACAGTTAAATCGTAAACAGCCGAAGCCGTAAATAAGCTTAATTTATCTAAAACTCAGCTGTGAAAATTCACCTACAAACTAAGCCATAAAAGCAGCGATGGTTGCAGAAAAGTCGATAGGATTAACAAATTCGGGATCATCTAATGGAAGTAGACCATGCCAAAGTTGCTCAAGTTCCCCAACTAGTTGAACCGCTTCAGATAAAGTGTAGTCGTTTTTTACTTGTGCTGTCTGAATCCCGATCCAGTTAACCAGTAATGGTAACGTATCGCTAGAAAAGCTATGACCTTGAGTTTCCGAGGCCTGAGCGTTTATTGAAGCCGCGTACGATAACAGATCTGGGATCAAAATTTGTAAGTTTTGCTGCCTCAAAGGAGAAGGCACTCCCATCACCATTATCGCTTCGTTATTCCTAGCTTTAAGCTCGATACCAAGCACAGACAGTATGGGACTTAGCGCCTTAGCGACATCGACTAAATCAGCGCCTAATTTGATGGATAAAGGCACTAATAATGGTTGGCTCTTTAACGCGCCATCACGCGTATCAAGCTGACCAACAACACGCAATAACTCAGCCTTAGCCAAAGAAACCAACACACTGCCGTTCTTGTTTCCCATTACCAAATATTGGCATTCCACTACCGAGACTGCTTTGCCTAAGTCCGTCACAGGTGCTCTTGGCTTTAAATGAACAGGGTTCTGTTGAGCAGGCTTAGCTTCTTTATTTTCTATGCTGTCTATATTTTCTAAGTTGTCTCTGGTTTCTACTGGTGCCACATGCTCGTGAGGTGAGGATGGTTCTACAACTTGGTCATCAAAATCTGGCGTTTTCAGAAGCTCTTTATAGGCCTTCACTTCTCGCTTAGATGGAGCAGGTTCACCATGATGTTGGTGCGGTTCTTTTTCTTTTTTAGGTTCAGGTCGAGACTCTATCCACTCTTGGCGAGGCGAGCCTGTAAAACTGGTTTCGCGATCCGACGAGCCTCTGCTAGACGATGAACCTCGGTTAGCTGGTGAGCTATAACGCTGCCCACCATCATTAACGCTGTGCTGAGGGTTATCATAAACCTGTTCAGATTCGGCTTTTCTTGGGTAGGCTGGCGTTTGCTCAATAGCATATCTTTCACTATCAGATACTTGAGGTTGTTCTGAACTGCTCGGCATTATGCTTTCAGGCTCTGAGAAACTGGCAATCTCTCCGATACCCGGATTCGAGCTACCTTGCTGATGATGCATCACTTCTGACTGATGAAACGCAGACTGCTTGATCGGTGCTGCATCAATTTGTTTGCTTTGGGCTAAGCCATCACTCAAGGCTTGGTAGATAAAGTCGTGTACAAGGCGGGCTTGATGAAAACGCACTTCATGTTTTGCAGGATGAACATTCACGTCCACCTGATGTGGGTCTAGCTCGATGAACAACACATACGTAGCGAATTGGTCGGGGCGCAAGCTAGTTTCGTAGCTTTGACGAATCGCATGGTTGATGAGCTTGTCACGCATCATACGACCATTCACATAACAGTATTGCAGATCGCTTTGTTGTCTTGCTCCTTCAGGCGTGGTGATCCAGCCATGAAGTTTTAAGCCTTGATGCTCAAGTTCGATCTTAAGCATATGGCGAACAAAAGGATTGCCACATACAGCTGCGATGCGCTTTTCGGCTTGAACTTGTGTTTTTGCAGCGCGGTACTGACGAATCATTTTACCGTTATGACGAAGGTTAATCGTCACATCAAAACGGCTCAATGCAATGCGTTTAAGCAGCTCATCGATATGCGTGAATTCAGTTTTCTCGGTGCGTAAGAATTTACGTCGTGCCGGAGTATTGAAGAACAGATCCAATACCTCAACCGAGGTGCCGATGGGATGCGCTGCTGGCTGCAGTTTCACCTGCATATCACGACCTTCACTATGTGCAGCCCAAGCTTGATCCTGAGTCGTAGGGCGTGAAGTCATAGTTAGACGCGCAACAGAGCTAATACTCGCCAGTGCTTCACCTCGGAAACCTAGGCTGACGATCGCTTCAAGGTCATCAAGAGTATGAATTTTAGAGGTAGCATGACGGCTTAATGCCAAGGCAAGCTCATCTTTAACAATGCCCTTGCCGTTGTCACGAACGCGGATCATCTTAGCGCCACCTTTATCGATATCGATATCGATACGTGTCGCACCAGAATCCAAACTGTTCTCAACCAACTCTTTCACAACAGAAGCTGGTCTTTCTACCACTTCACCCGCTGCGATTTGGTTCGCTAACCGAGCTGGCAGTATTTTGATCGTCATATTTATAGTTACCTTACTGCCACTGATGGAAACATGTCTGCGTTAAAAGTTTATTTGTGTGGAATAATCAACACCTGACCCACTGCTAGGCTGTCAGATCGTAGCTTATTCGCTTGGCGAATGCTGTTGACGCTCACGCCGTATTTAGAAGCAATCTTACCTAGGTAGTCACCTCTTGCGACTTTATGCTTGCGCAGAGGTACGTCTTTCACTTCAACCGTAATACGTAGCTTCTGGCCTACTCTCACGGTTTCAGACTTCAAGCGGTTCTCACGTTTGATATCTGCAACTCGAACTTTGTAACGGCTGGCTATCTTGCCTAGATACTCTCCAGACTTAACCGTGTGTGTCACCGTTTTACGGCTTGTTGTGGTAGCCGCTTGTGAACCCGAGCTTGGAATTTTTAGAATTTGCCCTACCGCTAAGCTCGTCGACTTCAAACCATTCAACTTCACTAATGCTTGTGTAGACGTGCCGTACCTCTTCGCAATCACAGACAATGATTCACCACGCTGTACTTTGTGCTGACTGGTAGAGTTAGAAGATGCCGCCGCGTTAGAAATAACAATCCCTTCTGGTGGATTCGCTTTCAAATATTTAACGACCGCTTTGGTCACAGCTCGCGCAAGTTTGTCTTGATGCGAACGTTGGAAAAGAAGCTTCTCTTCGGTCGGATTCGAAATAAAGCCCGTTTCTACAAGTACCGATGGAATTTGTGGTGAACGTAACACAGCCAAGCTGGTGTTAATCGGCTTACTGTTATGCAGTTTTGCGACCTTACCCATTTCAGAGAGAATAGTCGTTGCCAGTTTATAGCCCTCTTTTTGAGAGTGGCTAAACTGCAAATCAAGCAGGGTTTGGTTGACGTTTTTATCTGCAATATTGCCAGTAAACGCAGCACCGCTGCCGCCCAGCAATTCTGACTGCTTCTCTTTGTTCTCAATCCAACGGGAAATCTCAGTATTTGCCCGTCGAGTATTCAACACGAACACCGAACCACCTCTTGGTTGAGGCGTCGTAAAGGCATCGGCGTGAATAGAGATCAAGAGGTGTGCTTCGTTCTCACGAGCAATTGCAACACGTCTGTTCAGGTTTACAAAGTAATCAGCATTACGTGTTAAACGCGTTTTGATTCCTGGAACCGCATTTAACTGCGCAGCGATCTTTTTCGAAATACTAAGAGTCGCATTCTTCTCATATTTACGAGATGGGCCAATGGAACCAGGATCTTCACCACCGTGGCCTGGGTCAATCACAATCAGAACATCACGCTGACGCTTAACTTGATTGAGGTTCTTACTCACTGTTGGCTTACTCGGCGTTGATGTTGCTTTGCCTTTACTTGCCGCACCATGAGGCAAGTCGATCACCAAGCGATGTCCGTACTGACCACCAGGAGTCGGACTGAGTTTAAACAACTCTGCTTTAGACGACTTCTTTAACTCAAAAACCAAGCGATACGTGTTTTTGTCTGGCGGTGAGCTTTTACGAATCTTAGATAGAACGGGGCTGTCTTTCACCACGACCGGTAACTTAGTTGCAAGGTTGGTCTTTTTTAAATCAACAACCAAGCGACTCGGGCTACTCAGGGTGAAATAGCTGAAATCCGCTTCTGATTTTAAATCGATAACCACACGAGTTTCTTCTGGAGAAGGCCAAACCCTTAAACTCTTTAGTGAGTTTGCAGAAACAAGTGAAGAAAACAATATAGAAAAAACAGCAGCCAACATAGCTACTGCTGAAATAAGGCGTCTAGAAATCAACATAACTCCAACTGACTAAGTAAGCGCTGTCCGTATTCACTGTTAGCGGTTAAAGAAACAATGCGGTGATCGTCTTGGTAACGAATATCAATATCCAAATCAGCTTCTGGTAGCATTCCATAACCTTTCTCTGGCCATTCAACCAAACAGATAGCATCTGGCGTGAAGTAGTCACGAATCCCCATAAACTCTAATTCTTCAGGATCGGCTAGGCGATAAAGATCAAAATGGTACACCTGCCAATCGGCAAGTTGATAAGGTTCAACTAGAGTATACGTTGGGCTCTTTACATTTCCTTGATGGCCAAGTGCTTTTACAAAACCACGACTGAAGGTCGTTTTACCTGCGCCAAGATCACCATGCAGATAAATAGTTGTCTGCTGTGAGCAAAGATTAGAAAGCTCCGTTCCTAATTGAATCGTTGCTTGTTCATCTTTCAAAGTAAATTGTTTCGTGCTCATGAATACGTTCTCTAAAAATCGATCGTTGACTATATAAAAATCAAAAGAACAAGAATAGTAAACCGTGATGCTTTTGGGAGACAAGCACTCAAGTGTAAGTTCTATGAAAAATACTGATCAAAACACGTCTGTTCTGGTCAATACCACTAAGATCCGTTAAGATCCGCCCCCATTTTTGCCGAACCTAATTTTAATTAGCCTTATCTCTAATTGTAAAACAGAGAAAATAAGAATTAAGAATGAAGCCATGAATCTAGACCATCTTGCTGAAAAAATTAAAATCTGGGGAAAAGAACTCGGCTTTCAAAAAGTTGGCATCTGCGATGTTGATTTAAGTGAACATGAAGCCCCTCTTCAAGCATGGCTAGATGCTGGCAACCACGGCGAAATGGATTGGATGGCTCGACATGGGATGATGCGTGCTCGTCCCAATGAACTTCACCCAGGCACCATTCGAGTGATCAGCGCCCGAATGAACTATCTACCACCAGAAGCTCAGTTTGCCTCTAACCTAAGCGATACCACTCAAGGTTATATCAGCCGTTATTCTTTAGGCCGCGATTATCACAAATTGTTCCGCAACCAGTTGAAAAAGCTGGGACAAAGAATCGAAAAGGAAGTCGAAGGTTTAGACTCACGTCCTTTCGTGGATTCAGCGCCCATCTTGGAACGACCGCTCGCTCAAAAAGCAGGGTTGGGCTGGACAGGTAAACACTCATTAATTCTTGATAAAGACGCTGGCTCTTGGTTCTTCCTAGGAGAATTGTTAGTTAACATTCCTCTTCCAACAGATGAACCCAGTGTCGATGAGTGCGGCAAATGCACCGCATGTATCACCTCTTGTCCAACGGGCGCCATTATTGCTGATGGCGTAGTGGATGCTCGAAAATGTATCTCGTACTTAACCATTGAATATGATGGTGTGATCCCGGAAGAGTTTAGAGACGCAATTGGTAATCGTATTTACGGTTGCGATGACTGTCAGTTAGTTTGCCCGTGGAACCGCCATGCCGAACTCACTGAGCAAACAGACTTCCACCGCAGAGAAGACTTCCGAGAGGCAGACCTTGTTTCACTTTCAAGTTGGGATGAAGCTACCTTCCTAAAGAAGATGGAAGGCTCAGCGATAAGACGTATTGGACACACCCAATGGTTACGCAATATCTTTGTTGCTATGGGCAATGCGCCATTTCAACAACGCATTGTTGAAACACTGGAATCTCATCGAGGCAACAACGAAATGCTGGATGTGCATATTGAGTGGGCTTTAAATAAACAACTACAACAGTTACCCAATGCTAGCAGCATGCAAGAAGATAGCTCTACGCAGAAAAATAGTTGTGTGCAAAAAGATAGCAGCAAAATCCTCACCAAAAAGCACAGGCTAATACGCATCGTTGAGAAAGGGCTACCAAGAGACGCCTAACCCCTTAGGCATCAACGATTGGCAGGCCAATCCACACCAACAACCCACCATACAACACAACTCGTTGCACATAATTTTCGAACAATGTTTGACCTTGTTCTCAATTCTAACAATGTGGAAAAAATTCAGAACTCTCGTAAACTTCCGACACCCACGTAAAGTTAAACACAGTACCGATAAATGATTAAGATCAAAAAACAACAAGTTAACGATCTTTTATCAAATTCAAGGCAAGTATTCAACCTGATAAAAAACAATGAGTTACGATCGTCGCAATTCAGCTAATATACTGAAAACAAGAAAGATCTTTTAGAGAAATGTAAAGAATTGGGTCTGAAATAACTTTATCAACCAAGTTATCCACACTTGAT
This sequence comes from Vibrio sp. FF266, assembly GCF_041439695.1. NCBI lineage: Bacteria > Pseudomonadati > Pseudomonadota > Gammaproteobacteria > Vibrionales > Vibrionaceae > Vibrio > Vibrio sp. FF266. The sequence continues at coordinate 293 of NZ_JBGOOO010000039.1, read as the reverse complement.
ACTTTGTGGATAAGTCTGTTTATAGATGTGAAAAACCTCAGGTATCTACTTCAGAGACCTGATGTTTACTAGCATTCTTGTTGCTAACAAAAATTTAAGACAAAAAAATATCCACCATAATGGAGGATTATTTGCTTTTTGGGGGGATTATGCTTCGCAGCATTAAAGAAAGAGCGTGACCGGTAAGGTCGTCTTTAAACACTGTGGCTTAAAGAGTTTTGTCTACATGAAAAGTAAACTGGAGCGATACATCGGGTTCGAACCGATGACCTCAACCTTGGCAAGGTTGCGCT
>NZ_JBGOOO010000038.1:0-41525 GCF_041439695.1 Vibrio sp. FF266 | reverse complement strand
TTTGAAAAACAATATGTCGCTTAATGCGGTGTCCAGTCTTACTGGAGCAGATCAACCTATGTATAGTAACTTTATTGACACAGGTGCATCATTTTTTGAAAACAGTTTGAAACTTTTAAAAGAATTTAATAAAGGACCAGATACAACTAAGCAGAGCTCAATTATCGCCATAAAAAGGCCTATTAGCCCAGAATTAGGTAAAGTAATCGGTTTTTTTCAGTATTCAGGGATAATATCGCCATCAGGTATAAGTAGTAGAGGTAATAAAGGTGTATATGAACTTTATGAGCTTCATTATGCAGCGATAATTGATAGAAATGTGTTCTTTAGTAGCCGTGGTATTAATGTTGAAAACTACTGTTTAGCATTTAGTAGTCGGCCTAACCACCATTACCCAAGGCACGGTGAACAATCACTGTTAGAAGCGATAGAGTGTTCTTTTGTCCTAGCATTACCAGCGTGCGAAGTATGTAAAACACCTAGGCTGTCGGATGAAGCAAGGTTTTGCATGAGTTGTGGTTCAAAACTAAAAGATGCATCTATATTTGAAGACATTGTTAATCAAGATATATCGAAATTACCGATCACAGAAGCTCGTGCACAATCGATAAAAGAGTCATCAAAGATTAGAATTATCAAAGATATCTTGATGGATCATGATAATAAAGAGTTACGTAGCGTAAGAATGATTGGTCCCACATGGGCTAAAAAAATCCGTAATTATGCAGAGGAGTTTATTGCGTAATGTCATGGAGAAATAGCATATGCCAGCAAAGTGGTGTGGAAAGAGTCACTGATCTGAATCGTTATGTGTCTAGGGTTTCAATCTCTACTGATTCACCTATTGATCAATTCTACAAAGAAACTAGAAATATTATATCTTTTGCGACGCCTCAGAATATCAATAGTTCACCTACTTTAGGTGCATTAAGTACCGTTGGAATTGTGTCATGTTGTGAAAATTATTTTCGTCAAATCTTTAGTGAAATACTTAGCATCTGTAGTGATGCTCAAAAGAATGCGGCGTCACAAACAATCAATATGGGATCAGTAATTTGGCACCCCAATTCTGAAATGGCTAAAGGTGCTTTCGAACATACATCGTTAGCTGCATCGGAAAACATTTGTAAAACAAGTGATAAATATCTAGGTATAAAGCTTAAGTCGCTTGGGCTTGAAGCAATACTTGCAGAGTTCGATAAGATATGTGAATTACGGCATGGTATTGTTCACTCAAATAGGGTCTTAGCCGGTAAAAATGGGATAAAACTTAAGCTCGAGTCTTCGGCTAATCTTACTTTGATTGATGTGAAATTTGCAGAACTTCAGGAAATATTGGCGGTATGCCAAGCATTGATAATTTCGACAAATTCAACGCTATTTGGTGTCATGTGTGAGCGTTGGGCTAAGTCTTGGAGATCAAATCCGTCTTGGACTTCAAGTAAAGAAAATGAAAAATTTAAGCAAATTTGGTTCTTATTTCGTTCTAATATGGATTCATCTAATAGTTTAATTACACGAGATATTACTTGGATAAAATGTCGAAATGAAGTGAAGAAAGAGTTTAATGTTTAAACTTTTATCCTCTCAATTAATATTAAAGATGATAGAAGAGGCTGATACTTAGTCTTAAACTAGCCTCTTACCTCATAATCGAATTCATAACTTTCTCGAAGTTTAGACCAAGTTTTGACAGGTTTTGAACACTACGCACAGGTTTAACACTAGTCATTACGTCGAATTTCCCCCCCGTGATACAACACGGGGATTCACGACGAACAGCATTAGAAGAATGGATAACTTCTAGTAGTGCAAAGCCCATAAACAGGATGTGAATGAGTAAAAGGTCTATCCAAAAAAGCATAAAAGTATTGGCGAAGAACATCAAACATTTGTGAACATCTACTGATGCTCTGGGCAGTCAAAAATACTAAGTAAACTACCTTCGTAATATTCCATTTCAAGCAATCCACATAAACTGCATCATCAATTCGAATTAGGTGTACACCGTTTAAATCTGAGTGTTTTCGAGACTGAAAGATCAGTGAAGTCTTAGTCTTTAAAGGAAGCTAATTGACTTGGGGCGGCCGAGTTCCCCCCGAACTCGACCTGTTCCAGACGCGCAAGCAAAGGCGTTTGGTTTCTGGCTTACTGATAAATTAACCAATTTCAGTTTGTTGTGTAAATAATCAATAGTTTGGCAACTGATAGGTAGATCGTATTTCGATGTGCAAATCATAGAAATGAATGATGGCAACCGTGGTGCCTCAGTTCATGCAAGGAGGCTGGCGTATTGAAGTGAAAGGGCCGACACAATATGAAACTTGTCTTTCTAGTTAATAATATCGTTATTATTTAAATTGTAGGTATTTATAACTGGCTAGTGGAGTGTGCTAGTTTTAAGAGTTGGTCATCTTTTATTCTGGTGTTATACACTGCTTTTTATTTCTAGACTGGACTTAGTGTCTGAATTATTAAATCTGACGGGATAAATGATTGTTTAATGTTGATCTGGCAAGATCTTCAAGTATCCTTTATGTAAATAAAACGTTAAATATCGAAAGTTAATTAACAATCATTAAGGAGTCGATGATGTTACATGCTCACGAAAATACCCTACATATTACCCACCTCAGTAACCATGCAGTTAAGGAGTTGTCACCTTCATTCTCTAAGCTACCAAGCACAGAGCATGCAGATGGCCAGTTCCGATTGAGAAGGTACTCAGTGGTTGAATTCAGTAATGGACAAGTCGTTGAGCTAGACAAACATAACTTTGTTCAGTCTGAAAAAATTAATCACTTTCAAGGTGATGTTGTTCGTCAGTTCGAGCCGATTGAAGCGAATATTCTAAGCAGCGAAGGCATGCAAGAGATGTGTGAACTGTTTATTGAAACCAACGGGCTTGAAGACGGACAAGAAATCGAAATCCATCAAATCCGCATTGCCGCTATTTTTGAAGAAACTCAGGTTGCACCAGAAGGTGTTCACCAAGACGGTTTTGACCACATCGCGATCATTGGTGTTACTCGTCACAACATCGTTGGTGGTGAAGTGATGCTTTATCAAGATAGCCACGAAGCGCCATTTTTTAGAAAAGTGTTAGGAGATGGCGAGGTGGCAATGCTTGCTGATAGTAAGCTTTGGCACAATGCACAACCGATTCGTACCATAGACCACGGCGAGATGGGCTACATGGATGTGTTTGTTCTAACGGCTAAGGATGCGCGCAATGTCCTTCACTCTTAATGATGTGCGCCAACAGTTTAGCGCGTTAGGTCAATATCATAATGGCAAGCCAGTCACTTTCTTTGATGGGCCGGGTGGCTCTCAGGTGCCTGAGAATGTTTTAGCATCAATGACCGAATACCTAGGGCATTTCAATTCAAACCTAGGCGGCCACTATTTTTCTAGCCAAAAGACTACAAGCTTAATGCAGCAAGCGCGAGAAGCGGCGCAAGCACTGATCAATGCGGAGTCTTCTGGCAACGTTGTGTTCGGTGCGAATATGACATCGTTAACCTTCCAACTTAGCCGAGCGATCAGTCGCGATTGGAAAGAGGGCGATGAAGTTATCGTCACTGCGTTAGACCATTACTCAAATGTATCGAGCTGGCAGCAAGCGGCAGACGACAAAGGCGCGATTGTTCGCCAAGTTCGCGTAGACGAGTCGGATTGCAGTTTGGATATGGCGCATTTTGAATCGCTGCTTAACGAGAAAACCAAGCTTGTCGCGGTGACGTTTGCTTCGAACACGACAGGCTCGATTGTCGACATGGCAAAAGTTATTGAGCTTGCACATCAGCATGGCGCTCAGGTTTATGTCGATGCCGTGCATTACGCGCCACACCATTTGGTCGATGTTCAGCAACTGAATTGTGATTTCTTAGCGTGTTCAGCGTATAAGTTCTTCGGCCCGCATGTGGGCATTGCTTATGTTGCGCCTCAATGGCTACACACGTTAAAGCCTTACAAGGTTGAGCCTGCAACCAATATCGGCCCAGGTCGATTTGAGACAGGTACGCAAAGCTTCGAAGGCCTTGCCGGTGTGATTGCGGCGGTAGATTACTTGGCGCAGTTAGGTGATCCCGCCGATTCATTGCGTTCTCGTTTAGAGCAAAGTTACGCGCTGTATAATAAGCATGAAAGCCAACTCAGTGAGTACTTCCTTAAACGCTTGTCCGATCTTGAAGGGGCAAAGCTTTACGGAAAAACCGAATTTGATTCGAACCTAAGAACCCCAACCTTTGCGATTACCTTTGAGAACCATTCTCCAGAGTTCATCGCTAAGAAGTTGGGTGAGCATAATATCTGTGTGTGGAATGGTCACTTCTACGCACTAGGATTGGTAAAGCAATTGGGTATTGAAGAGCAGGGCGTGGTGCGTATTGGTTGTATGCATTACAACTCGATTGAAGAGATCGACTTGTTGTTCAATGTGCTTGAAGGGATCTTGCGAAGTAACTAGCAGAAGTAATTAGCAAGAAGTCACTAGCACTTAATAGCTATAGAATTAGAAAAGAGCATACTTCTCTCAATAATATTGAGTAGGAAGTATGCTCTTTTTTGTTTGATTGAGCTTATATCTGTTTAACGGCAGTTATTCTATTAGGACGGTTACTAAGACTAAAGCCGCTAATCGAAAAAGCCCGTGATTTAACTAAGACAGTTGCTTAACCAGAGCTGCACCTACTGCGTGCGCACTGGTTGGGTTTTGGCCGGTAATCACTCGCTCATCAACAATTACAAGCTCATGCCAAGGTTGAACCTTGTTGAAACGCGCAGCGCTGCGAGCAAGAGACTCTTCTAGTAGAAACGGAATGTCGTTGATGGTGCCAAAGTCGATTTCTTCTTCACGAGTAAAGCCAGTCACCGATTTAGAGCTTAGTAGCTTCTCGCCATTGCTTAGAACAATCGGAAGCAGTGCTGCTGGGCCGTGACATACTGATGCGATCACACCGCCATCTTCATAATGCTTAGCGGCAATCGTTGCGAATTGCTCGTCGGTTGCTAAGTCAGAAAGTAGGCCGAATCCACCTGGGTAGAAGATAGCATCGTAGCTTTCTACGTTAATTTGGCTTACAGGAATCGTATTGTTAATGCGGTTCTGGAAGTCATCGTCAGCCAAGATCTCTGCGTTTACTGAATCACCTTCAATATCGGTTCCATACAGTGGACCTTTACCACCCTTGATAGACGCGATGTCGTACTCAAAACCCGCAGCAATGATCTCTTTCAGTGCATGAGTCAGTTCTGGAGCGTAAGTACCGTTCGCTTGGTCTGTATCGCCTAATGTTGCGTGGTTAGTTACTGGGATTAGTATTTTTTTCATGATTCGTTCCTTTGAGTACGTTTGTTTGGTTTCAGCGTCGTGGCTTTTATTTAGAAAACCAAAGCTTTCAATTTAGATACCGCTGTTTCGTTACCTGTAATACTAGTAGTAAACCATTTGAGTGATAATATGCCGAATAGACAAAACATTATTGCTATATAGCAATAGTGGGTGTGAATTAATCGGATGTGAATTCGTTAGATGTAACAGGTGAAGTATGGATAGCTTTGAAGGTATTAATGAATTTGTGGCGGTAGCGGAATGTCACGGCTTTTCTGCAGCAGCAAAACAGCTGGGGTGCAGTACCAGCCATGTCAGCCGCCAAGTATCGAGATTAGAAGAGCGGGTGGGTGTGGCTTTACTCGCTCGATCCACTCGTATGGTAAGTTTGACTGAGTCTGGGCATACCTATTATCAACAATGCAAAGATCTGGTTATCGGACTGCAACAGGCGAATGAACAAGTCACGTCTCAACAAGCTCAGCTGAGCGGTACTTTGCGTGTCAGTGCGGCGGGTGCGTTTGCCGAGAATCATGTTGCAGCAGCTTTGATGGAATTTGCGAAAGATCATCCTGAGCTCACCATAGAGATGAACTTCAATACTAAGATGGTTAACTTCATCGAAGATGGTATCGACTTCGCCATTCGTTACGGCCGATTAGACGATTCCGGTTTGGTGGCAAGAAAGCTCGTCGATCGCCCAATGGCGGCAGCAGCCAGTAAAGACTATATAGAGCAATTTGGTACGCCCACTCATCCAGAGCAGTTAAAAATGCACAGCTGCATTATCGCCAACAGTGATCAGTGGCTATTTGAGAAAGAGGGCAAACCGCTAAATGCAGTGCGAGTGCACGGGCGATGGCGCAGTAACAATTCGAGCGCAGTACTGAAAGCATGTGAAGAGGGGCTTGGTGTTGTCTACCTTCCTAAAAGCAGTTTCAATGGTGGCCTGACTAATGGAAAGCTTGTCCCGGTGCTTGAAGAGTATTGGGGAGCAGGAACCAGCAGTTGGGTCGTATATCAAAATCGTCGTTTTTTACCCCAGAGAGCAAGGCTGGCTATCGACTTCTTAGTCTCTTATTTTTCCGATTGGAATGAATAACCGAATAGATAATGCTTACATAGCTATACAATATCCTTGTTGTTTTTTGATGTGCGTAATAAGAAGGTGCTATTTGTCTACTTTTGATGACTTACGCTTACGATTGAGTTGTAGAGAAGCCTAAAGCAGTACGATATACTAGATATCATATTAATGTCCCTAACGCGTGATAGATTGTGTGGAAGCGTTGGCAGGATGTGTTGTTATGCTTCGGCTTATGAAGTGTAGCGAGAATGCGGAGTTGGCAATGTCTTCAATAAATTTCGAATCCACGTACGGTGTAATAACGATTCAAGATATGAATGTAGTGAGTGTTGACGCTAACTATGCTCGCATCTATGGATACCAATCACCGGAAGAACTACTTTCTGATATCGATAGCTTTCTAGATCTCATCTCAGAAGAGTACCATGTTTTAGCCTATCAAAATTACCTTGAAACGGTCAGTGGTCAACGAGACCCTCAGGTTCACACCTATACCAATATTGATCGCAACGGCAGAGAGTTCACCGTGTTTTCTATCGATCATGTGACGGAGTGGCAGGGAAGACCTGCACTGCAAGTCACGGTTATCGATCTTTCCCCTGCGATTCAGCTGCAAAATGCAGTGCGTGAGCAAGATAAGATGTATCACGACATGATCATGCAATCAGGGCAGGGCATCTTGGTTCACCGAGATTTCAAACCGTTGATGGTCAATCAATCATGGGTAAAACTGCAAGGTGGATCTTCCATAGAGCAAGTCTTAGCGCTGGATTCGATTCTTGACTTAGTGCCGCAGCAGAATAGTGAAGGCATCTATAAACACTATCAAGCGATCGTGTCGGGTGAGTTGTCGGGAACCAGTACCGTGGTTGAAAATATTGGCTTTGACGGTGTTCATCGCTTCTTTAATATTTACGATAATGCAATTACTTGGAAAGGTCAGCGGGCCGTTCAAGTAGTACTCGAAGATGTGACTCAAAAGGTGATGCTGGAGAAGCAGTTGGTTCACCAAGCGAATTTCGATGAAATGACGGATCTGCTTAATCGTAGGGCGATTTATGAATGGTTGAGAGAGCACATGTTCTCTAAAAACTACCTTGTCTGTATGCTATTAGATATCGATGACTTCAAGTCGATTAATGACACTTATGGCCATATGGTGGGTGATGAGGTAATTTGTGCTTTGGCTAGTATAACCAAGCGCAATGCCGAGAAAGTTGGTGGAGTAGCAGGCCGTTGGGGTGGTGAAGAGTTCATTATATTTATCCCGAATACGCCTCTTGAAACAGCTCTCGAAGTTTCAGAAGAGATTCGCCAACAGTTCAATCAAGTCGAGTTCAAAGTGGGTGAACAAATTCGTTTTAACTCTAGCGTGAGTATCGGAATCAGTGATAGCCGAGCGTGTGAAGACGGTGTCACTATTGACGCACTCGTGAATTTAACCGACCAATCTCTCTATCGCGCTAAAGCCAATGGCAAGAATTGTGTAGACGGAGATGTAGTCGCGCTTTAACGCCTAAAACCGTCATCGAAAGCGAATAGAATCGACAACAAAAAATGCCCTCAAGTCATCACTTGAGGGCATTTTAGTTTTTGGCTATTAACTTAACGCTTCTCACTATGAGAAACGCTTAAGTTCTATAAATTAGGCAGACACTTCTACTTCGTAAGAGCCAAATTTACGGATGTTAATCACACCAGTATCCAAGATAAGGTATTGGCCTTTAATGCCTTGAAGTACGCCCGTCACTTCAGGGTTCTTATCAAAGTTGTGCGATACAATTTTCACTGGGTGCTGTTCAACCGGGTAGCTCAATGAAGTAATGCTCTCACTGAGTACCTCGATAGCATCATCACCAAACTTCGTTCTGATCTCTTGAATCTTATCTTCTACAAGTGGCAATAGTTCTTTGGCTTTTTCTACCAACTCCATATCGTCGCCGTCGCCTTTTAGCAGTGTGCGCCAGTTGGTTTTGTCAGCAATGTGCTTCGCTAATTCGACTTCAATAAGACCAGAAATCTGACGCGTTTTTACCTTCAAAATAGGTAGGCCTTGAGTGGCACCTTGATCAATCCAGCGAGTTGGAATCTGAGTATGGCGAGTGATTCCTACCTTAAGGCTTGATGTGTTCGACAGGTAAACGAAGTGATCGACGAAGCAATTTTCTTCACCCCATTGAGGCTCACGACAAGTGCCTTGTTCGTAGTGGCAAGTCTCAGGCTTCATGATGCACATGTCGCAGCTTGCTAGCTTTTTCATGCACACAAAGCAGTGGCCTTGAGAGTAGCTTTTCTTAGTTTTCTTACCACACGAACAACAAAAAATATTACCAGTGTGGGTAAGGTTGATGGTTTTTCCAATCAGAGGGTTTAGCTCTACAAACTCTTCCCCTACAGGTAAACGGTAGGTAACCGCACCATCAAGGGAAGCACTCATTTTTCTGAGTGTTCCTTTTGCTAATAAAGACATGACATTACTCGTTGTATTTTGATTATTATTTCGTCGACTCGAACGCCTTGTAAGCAGTCGCTGCGGTTAACGATGATTATGCGATGAGTATAACAAATAGAGTCCGTTTTAATACGCAATATTACTTGATTATTGCGATGGATAATTGATGAGTAAACGCTCGTTTAAAATTATAGTATGACATTTTGTTCAGGCGTGATATAACGTTTTTTAGTAAATTATTGGCATTAAGATCACTAATTTACCTAACTTATTTTTATCGTGAAATCCCAACTATAGGGACCTTAAGCCGGAAGCTTAGACGTGAAGTGGATCCATAAAATAGTCATCTTTTTAGTTATCGCAACACTTGCCATTGTGCAGTATTACCAGGTAAGTGGAAATCGTGTGATAACAACAATTACTCCTGAACAATATGAATTTATCGCGACCAGCGATCAAGTTGATAGAGGAGTCAGTACCTCCCAATTATCCTATGAAAATGGGCAGTATATTCTCGATTGTGAGCTTAAAAAATCCGAATATCCGTGGCCTTACTGTGGGCTATCGATTCGTATTAGCCCAGACATAACCACTGGTCTTGACCTTTCGCAGTACCACACCTTTAGAGTCAATATTGATTACCATGCGAAGGCTGATTCTAGTGGTCGTCTGAGAACGTACCTACGTAATTACAATCCTGCTTATTCGGTGCCTGATGACGAATATACACATAAGTATAACGGGATGGAGTTTTCTCCAGGAATCGATGGTGGCGTGATAGAAATTCCGATCAAAAATTTGCAAGTCATGACGTGGTGGTTAGCGGATAACGAGATTGCGTTAGAGCATTCGGCCCCCGAGTTTTCAAATGTGAACATGGTTGAGTTTGCTACTGCTTCTGGTGCTAAATTAGGTCATCATCGAATAATTATTCGAAGTATTGAGTTTGAGGGTTCGTATATTTCGGCTGAAAGCCTGTTCCTGATCTTGCTGTTTATCTGGGTGGGTACAGGCACTGTGTTCCTGCTTTCAGAATTACACCGCTCAAGAAAACGTATCGCGATCGCTGAAAAAAGACATCATCACTTAAAGAACGTTAATCGGGCATTGAGAGAGCAAAACTTTGAGTTCTCTGAAAGGGCTCATCGTGACGAATTGACTGGGATACTTAACCGACACGCGATTCGTGATTGGTTGAAAATGCAGTCGCAACAGGTGAAGAAAGGCCACGGCAAGTTAAGTATGATCTACCTGGACATTGACTACTTTAAAAGTGTGAATGACAAATACGGACACCAGATGGGTGATCATATCTTGCGTGAATTCAGTATGGTGGTTGGCAGCTCTATCAGTGCGACGGACAAACTTGTACGTTGGGGTGGTGAAGAGTTTATTGTTTTTTGCCCTGAAACCGAAGCTGGCGAAGCGCAGAGAAAGGCAGAGAAAATCCGACTTTTGGTTAGCCAACATCTTTGGATTCATGGGGATTCTCTCACTTGCAGTATCGGCATTGCCGAGATGAAACAAGAGCGGGTGACAGAGACCATTGCCCGCGCTGATGAAGCCTTATATCAAGCGAAGCATTCAGGGCGAAATCAGGTGATCTTGAGCCACTAATCTGAAGTAGAGTTTATTGGTTTATAAGCCACACGTGCATATGTGACGTGTGGCATTTTTATGGCTCTTATCCTAATAGCCAAAACAAAAAAGGTGGCGCGGGGCCACCAAAAGGGAAAAGCGTTTCTTGTTTTTAGATGCCCGTTTGGCTGATCTTGTTAGCTGAGCGGGCATTCCTGTAAACATTTATCTATAAGTATTTACCTATAAATATGTGTTTCTAAGCACTTGCCTGTAAAGCTTTCTCTATAAGCGTTAGTGCTTACCAGAAGATCCAAGCGAACAGAGTCAGAACTAGGATACAAACTAGGTTCAACACCATACCGACTCGCATCATTTCTTTTTGTTTGATATGACCAGAGCCAAATACAATCGCATTAGGTGGTGTCGCGACTGGTAGCATGAAAGCACAAGATGCGGCAATCGCAATCAGTGCAGATAAGATAACAGGTGACATACCCAGCGCTTCAGCAATGGTTGCAAATACAGGGACAAGCAATGCCGCACTCGCTGTGTTACTCGCAAACTCCGTTAGGAATACCACGAACGCTACTACGGCTAGAATCGTAAGAAGTATACCTGCTGTTTCTAAAAATCCGCTTAGTGAGTGTGCTAGGAATACGCTGGTTCCGGTCGCTTTCAGAATGTTACTTAAACAGATACCACCACCGAACAGGATAAGTACACCCCAATCCGTTGTCTTCTCAACGTCTTTCCATTCCACGGCTCTAGAAGCGCCAAGCAGTACAATGGCGCCAATCGCTACCAAACTATCAAACTTAGAGAACCCGCCAATCATTGCGTTGATCGGCTTGCCGAATATCCAAAGCGTTACGGTTAAAAGGAAGATAGACAGTGTGATTTTCTTGCTGTTTGTCCACTCGACAGGTGCATGGTCTAACTCGAATTTGTGGTCAAGTTTTGGCTTAGTCATCACGTACAAAATAATCATCGTGATTGGCAGTAAGATCATTGAGATAGGTAGCCCAAGCGCCATCCATTCTGTGAAGCTCAAGCCAACTTCTGCCGCAGCAATGGCGTTTGGCGGGCTACCAACTAAAGTTGCGATACCACCGATTGAAGCACAGTAAGCGATACCCAATAGCACGAACACGTAGGTGTTTCGGTCTTCACTTTGGTCGACTTTGTTCATGATACCAAGAACAAGAGGGAGCATCATTGCTGTGGTGGCGGTGTTTGAGATCCACATGGATAAACCCGCACTCACACCGAACAACATGAACACGGCTACCGACATTCTGCCTTTTGCTATGAGCAATACTTTGTCAGCTATCGCTTTATCCAGCTCTTGCTTGTTCAGTGCGGCTGCCAACGCGAATCCGCCCATGAATAAGAATATGATGGGATTCGAAAAGTTAGCCAGTGCTGCGGGCGTGTTGAATACACCAAACAAGACAGCCAATAGGGGAACGAGCAAAGCGGTGATGCTGACGTGGATAGCTTCTGTTAACCATAGAATGGCAACGAACACGAGAATACTTAAACCCGTATTCACTTGCGCTTCGAATGGCAGGGAATTGAGCAAAACTGCAAATAGCGTGAAATTACCAATTAATATCATGCTGTTGCGGGTAAACAACCAGTGTTTCAGTGTAGTAACAAGTGCCGTCATAAGACGCTCCTTTTGTTTATCCTCGTTTTATTGGTGCACGACTTCGTTGAGCGGTGCTTATTATTTTCGAAGTATATAGACTTGATGTAGGGTCAGACTTTGTTGGGAGAATGTTACTCAAGTTAATAAAGGAGTGTTGGTGTGTTTTTGCTTAACAATGGGGAAGTGTGAGGCAACAAATTCAAAATGTGTAGTTTTCTACACATCGGTCTCTGCTGGTTCTAAAATAGGGCTTACTGAAGGAGTTGCAATCGGATTTTCAGTAGGGCTTGCTGTGGGGTCTGCTATAGGGTTTGCACTGGGGTCAGCAATAGGGCTAGGAATCGGCAATGATTCTGGTTTTGGACTGGGTTGGATCGGCTCTTTAGGGCCAAGGAATTTTGGCGTAGTACCAATAATATACAGATCAAGAAACGCTTTGGTACGTGCAAACACTTCACGTAAACGTATTGAGGTTCCTGAATGATGGGTTGGTCCTGAAACCGCCAAACACTGCGCATTAATATCGTAAGAGTTAGCGATAAATAGCGCTCTTTCACAGTGGAACTTCTGAGTGATGATTAGGAAGTTATCGGTATCGAATATCTTTTTGGCGCGAACAATCGAATCTAGGGTTCTGAACCCCGCATAATCTAGATTGATGCGTTCATCGGGGACGCCCGCTTTTAACAAGTCGCGTTTCATCGTCCACGGCTCATTGTAAGAGCGATGAGCGTTATCGCCACTCAGTAGAAATTGGTCTACCTTTTCACGATCGAACAGCTCAATTGCCGCTTCGATTCGGTGCTTATAATAGTCGTTGAGTGTTCTACCTAAATATTTGCTTGTGCCAAGCACTACGGCGACCTCAAGCTCGGGCACTTCATCTATATCGTAGATGATGCGATCTTCTGCTTGCCATGAAACCCAATAATCGATCGCAATAACCGCAGCGCTGCCTATTAAGAACACGAGGAAAGCGCCAAACAGAAAACCTTGCAGTTTTTTGTAAGCTTTTAATAAGTGGCTACGGAAAATGTGAGAATCAAATTTCACTCTCGGTATGGTCCTTTGACTGAGCAATAATTTTTGAGTGCTCGATAATACCAAATAAAAATGAGAAAAATCAGTTAAAAAGACAAGACAGTGTAAAGAAAAAAGCCCCCGCAGTTGCAGAGGCTCTTGTAAGAGTAGTTAACGCTCTTTATTCCAAGCGCAGCACGTTTATTAGAATGCAGTACGCTTGTAGCGACGGTAAACCGGCTGCCAGAAGTGCTGGTCAATCGCTTGTTGTAGTGCTTCTTCAGTGATCTCTAGAGCAACACCTTGCTCAATCGCTTTTTTACCAACGGCAAAAGCAATCTTTTTAGATACGGTGTGGATCTCTTCCAATGGTGGAAGTAGAGCACCTGAGCCATTGATAGCAAGTGGGGAGCACGTTGCAAGTGCTCGGCTTGATTCCATTAGCATTTCGTCAGTGATGCGTGAAGCATTCACAGCCAATACACCAAGGCCAATACCTGGGAAGATGTAGCTGTTATTACACTGAGCGATTGGGTAAGTGGTGCCGTTGTGAACCACTGGCTCAAACGGGCTACCTGTCGCAACAAGCGCTTGGCCGTCAGTCCAACGAATAATGTCATTTGGTGTTGCTTCAACACGGCTTGTTGGGTTTGACAGTGGGAACACGATAGGGCGTTCGCAGTGAAGGTTCATCTCTTTGATGACTTCTTTGCTGAACAGACCCGGCGCACCAGATACACCAACTAATACTGTTGGTTTCGCGTGGCGAACAACGTCTAGTAGAGAGAAACCAGTGCCGTCGCTTTCCCAATCTTTGGTGTTCGCGTTGGTTTGAACTAGACGCTGTTGGAAATCAAGCAGGTTTTGCATGCCTTCCTGTAGCAGACCCCAACGGTCAACCATGTAAACTTGAGAGCGAGCTTGTGCATCGCTGATACCTTCAGACACCATTTGAGCAATGATAGCTTCAGCAATACCACAACCTGCAGAACCCGCACCTAAGAAGGTGATGCGTTGGTCTGATAGTTTGCTGTTCGCTGCTTTACATGCTGCAAGTAGAGAACCAACCGTTACAGCGGCTGTACCTTGGATATCATCGTTGAAACAACAGAGGCGATCTTTGTAGCGTTCAAGCAGTGGCATTGCGTTCTTTTGTGCGAAATCTTCGAACTGAACTAATGCATCAGGCCAACGGCGTTGAACGGCTTGAATGAATTCTTCAACAAATGCATCGTAATCAGCACCCGTGATACGAGGGTGACGCCAGCCCATGTACATTGGGTCAGCAAGACGCTGCGGGTTGTTTGTACCCACATCGAGCACGATTGGTAGCATGTAAGCTGGGCTGATGCCGCCACAAGCTGTGTAAAGTGCTAGTTTACCAATTGGAATACCCATGCCACCGATACCTTGGTCTCCCAAACCAAGAATACGCTCACCATCCGTAACCACGATAACTTTAACGTTGTGGTTTGTCGCATTGTTCAGTAGGTCATCGATACGATCGCGGTTCGGGTATGAGATAAACAGACCACGGCCACGACGGTAAATATTTGAGAAGTTCTCACATGCTGCGCCAACTGTTGGCGTGTAAATGATAGGCATCATTTCAGAGATGTGGTTTTGAACTAAACGATAAAAAAGCGTTTCATTAGTGTCT
Organism: Vibrio sp. FF266; assembly: GCF_041439695.1. Classification (NCBI taxonomy): domain Bacteria; kingdom Pseudomonadati; phylum Pseudomonadota; class Gammaproteobacteria; order Vibrionales; family Vibrionaceae; genus Vibrio; species Vibrio sp. FF266. The sequence goes on along the minus strand of NZ_JBGOOO010000038.1, from coordinate 26,742 downwards.
TGGATGTTACGAAGGTAGATATGCTTATCCATATCACTTTCGAAGTTACAATATTGCTTGTATGCACGTCCTACTTGCTCTTGGATTGTTTCGGTTGTTTCCGGTAACAAGCCTTCAAGGTTGAAAGAACTGCGCTCTTCAGCAGAGAATGCGCTGCCTTTGTTTAGAAGAGGGGTACTTAGTAGAGCAGGACCAGCATAAGGGATATATAGAGGGCGTTTATCGTTGTTCATTAGATGCCTAATATGGGAGAAAGGGTAACCGAAAAATGATAACGGTTTAGTTATTCAATTGTAAATAGTTTACCTCCGATCTTTGCAAACAAAATGATATTCTTACCCATGTCCCACACTTATCGAATTTTAGCACCATAATTCGTTATACTTTGCTCACACTTTTTCGCGACGCCTCTTTTTTATGTCATTACTGCCCATCGATGCTTATCAAAACGTATTTCACGAACAAATCGCTAATTCTCATCTAGTAGTAGAAGCTGAAACCGGATCGGGCAAATCAACGCGTTTGCCAATTTGGGCTTGCCAACATGGGCGAGTACTGGTGGTTGAACCAAGACGAATAGCTTGTACCTCATTAGCTAAATATCTCGCCCTACAATCGGGCGAAAAGCTTGGTGACAAAATTGGTTATGCGATCAAACTTGAGTCTGAATACAACGAGAAAACTAACGTCGTTTTTGTGACGCCCGGTATCGCGCTGCGTTGGTTATCTGAAGATGGACTCGCTGGCTTTGATGTCATCGTTGTCGATGAATTTCACGAAAGGCGTTGGGATATCGATTTGCTGGTGGCGATTCTCAAACAAAAAGCGAGCCATCGCTTGGTGATCACGTCTGCAACCATCGAAGGGGAACGCCTTGCTCATTATTTGGATGCGAATCGAATAAGCTGTGAAGGCCGAACTTATCAAGTTGCTATTGAACACCGAGCGAATGAGTCCAGAGCATTGCCCGATATTCGACACCTAGAGCAACGCATTGCCGAAGAAGTGAATCACCAACTGATAGCATCTTCTGGTGACATGTTGGTTTTTCTGCCGGGTAAAAAAGAGATCGTGCAATGCGAACAAGCCTTAGCGACAAATCCAGATATCCAAGTGGTGAAATTGCATGCGTCGGTCAGTGATAAGGAGCGAGATTTAGCGTTATCGGGTCGTAATATCGATATCAATGCTAACGGTTATGGCCTGAGAAAGGTCATTCTTGCAACCAACGTGGCAGAAACCTCATTAACCATTCCCGATATTGGTGTGGTGGTAGATTCAGGATTAGAAAGACGCACCGTTCAACGAAACGGTAGAACGACTCTGATGCTTAAATCCATATCACGAGCCAGTGCCAAGCAACGAGCTGGTCGTGCGGGTAGGGTAATGGACGGCGCTTGTGTGCGTCTGTATGGTGAGCATGCGGCGTTAGAGTTAGTCACACCGCCTGAATTGCAGCGTGAAGAGCTGATCTCACCGATGTTGGCCGCGGCCTGTTGTGGTGCTCCGCTTGAGAGCTTGTCTTTCCTTGATCCTATTCCTGAAAAATCACTAAACAGTGCTACTCAAACCTTGCTGACGATGGAAGCGATTAAAGCCGACCATCAAATTACCGAGCATGGCAAAAAGCTGTATCCGCTGCCGATTGATGCTTTGTATGCCGATATCGTTACTCGAATCAAAACCAAAGCATTAAAAGAAGCGATGGTCGATCTCACAGCTGCGTTGTCCGTTCCGGCTCGCTTGTATCAGTTACCGAACAATGCAGAACATTTGGAAGCACTCGCTCAGCAAGAAAAGGAAGGGTGTGATCTAAGCCTGTTGATTCAGATCGTTCGCGGTCGCGAGTATCCAAATCTAGAAATCGATCAGCAGGCATTGAATGAAGCACAGGGACTGGCTAAGCAAATGCGTGAGGTGTTTGAACTTCCTCAATTAGAAGTCGCGTCCCGTTTCCAGCGTATTGAACTGCTTAACACTATTGTTCAACTTCACCCTGAACTGGTGTTCGTACGCAGACTGAAACGAAAAGAAGCCTTTGCTAATGGAGTTTTAGAGGTAGTACTCGGCCGTCAGAATCGTTTCCCTGATAATGAACAAGCGATGTTGGTGCTTGATACCCATAGTTTGCCGGGAAGAGGCGTTAAGCAAACACTGACCTTAGCGACGGTCACGGCCCCCATTCCTCTTGAGCTTATCATTGATGCTGAGCTAGGAGAGTGGGAGCAAGGTGAAACGATTGTGAATGATGACGGCGTCTATACTGGGATGGCGTTGGTGTATGCCGGCCGCACGATCACGACCAAGCTCGTGGCAGCGGAAGGGCAACTATCGTTAAAGCCGATCGTCGATCTTGTATCGAATGGGGTTAAACTTCCCGGTTTTGCAGAAGCTCGCACTCAACAAATCAAACATTGGCAGTTGTATGTGAAACTCGGTCTCAATGAACAAACCCAATACACTCCAGAAATTGACCAAATGAACTTTGAGTTATGGTTCATAGAACAGCTTGAAGTGTTAGGTGTCACTGATGTGAGCGAATTGGAAATGTTCGACCATGCTGATATTCCATTCGATGGTATCCCGACTTGGCTCTATTTAGAGTTTTCGGAAAAGTATCCGTTTGCATTGAGCCTTGCCGACTTGCAACTCGAAGTCGAATACCTGCCGGCACGCAAGCTGATTTACGTTCACTATCAATCGGGCAGTCGAAAGTTATCGCCAAAACGTTGGGAGCTCCCGACATGGTCTGGCTGGCGTATTCAGTACAAAAAAGCGAGTCGGATAATTGATATCAAATAGATGGATTAGTTTTATCTCTAAAATATTAATCAAATAGGTGCATATATGTTTTTTCAGTACTTATTTTGTTACAAGTTTGATTTTTATATGCCTTTTTAACCAATCAAAAGGTCATAAAAGACTATTCTTCTATATCCTATTGCTATAAAGAAAGAGTTGATAGATATTGAGTATATTGTGTTGTCAAAGTGTCGGGGGACATCATGGATAAACAGACAGAGACGCGTGTAGAGTTTGATTACACAACATTTCTTGGCGCCTCATGCAGTAAAAAATGGACTTTTCTGGAAGCACTAACCACGATTGCGCCAGTATTTAGTACCGTCTGGCGAGATAGCATTAAAGAGCTAGCCAGCCCTGAAGATCGTTTATGGCAGATGGCATTGAAATCGATGTCGACGCGTAAAAGTGATGAGTCAAACATTGTTACCTTACTCAAGCTAGCCAAGCTAGAGGGGATCAATGAACTCAAAGTTGCTATGCCATATTCTCTTGAAGAAGAGCAGATCGAGTACATTGAATCGCGCAGTCATTTGGTGATTGCCGAGAATACTGGAGAAGAGTTTACTATTAAGCTTTAATCTATCAGTATTGCTTAGAGCTTAGAGCTTAGAGCTTAGAGCTTAGGAGCGAGCTCAAAGAGTATTAAAAATCGCACACGAAAAAGGGCCTCAATAATGATGAGGCCCTTTTAGTATCTGAAATTTGTGTTTAGAAGCTTTTTAGCCTTCTAGAATGCAATCAGTCAATCAGTCGACTAGACCATAGTCAGCACGCAGTACATCGATGATTTCTTGCTTAGGATTCTCGCTCAGTACGATCTCTGCACCTGTGATTTTCGCTGCGATATCAAGATAAGTACGAGACAGAGACATCAGTGAATCAAGAGGCAGCTCATTGTCACGAGCTAACGCTTCACGCTCTGGCATACGCTCTTTGTTCAAAAGAATGTCCGGATCAGGGAAGTAGTTAAGCAGGAACTGGCGGAAACCTTCTTTTGAATTCTCAACGATGTTGCCGTTATTGTATTCCTGAGTATCCCAAATGCGAGATGAATCTGGAGTACCGACTTCATCCATGTAGATAAGCTTTTCTTTGCCTTGAGCATCGTTCACATAGCCGAACTCAAATTTCGTATCGACAAAGGTTTGATCGACTTTTGCTAGCGCTTGGCTAATTACGTTGAAGCCTTCTTTTAGAAGTTTCTCGTAATGCGCAATGTCACTTGCTTGAGTAAAGTTGAACGCTGCGAAGTTATCTTCGATGTTGTTACGTGTGATGTTCACATCATCAGCTTCTGGAACGCCAGGAATACCTTTCAAAATCCCTTTTGTAGAAGGTGTGATCAGTAGCTCAGGCAATTTCTTGTCTTTCTCAAGGCCTTCTGGCATCTCGATACCACAGAATTCGCGTTCGCCGTTTGCGTATGCACGCCACATTGAACCTGTGATGTATTGACGACAAATCGCTTCGATCATGACTGGGCGAGCTTTTTGTACAATCCATACGAATGGATGAGGGATATCAAGAATGTGACTGTCAGCAAGGCCGTTGTCTTTAAACAATTTGAACCAGTGGTTAGAGATAGCATTCAGAGCCGCTCCTTTACCTGGGACACCTTTTAGATTCCCTTCACCACGCCAGATACAATCAAATGCAGAGATACGGTCACTGATCACCATGATTGCTAAAGGCGCATCTGGTGCTACATCGTAGCCTTTCTCTTTAATTAGTCGTTGGCTATCTTCTTCAGTTAACCAGTAGACCGAACGAACCTTGCCACTGTGGACAGGTTTATCAGTACGGATTGGCAGGTCATCATTTACGGCAAGAACTTGATCAGCAAGGCTCATTTAGACATTCCTATCTTTTATCAAACGTCATACAGAGAAGTGCGGTGTGCACATGATTAGACGGGCATTATACCCAATCTACTATTTGCTTCCAGAGAAAAAGCAAACGATTGCTAAATCTATTGTTTAAATAAAAACCCCCGCCTAACAATCCGCTAAAAAATTGGCGAATTGTAGGGCAGGGGAAGGCAGTATATTTGGACTGTGTTTTTGAGCTATGTTTTTGAGCCAAAATGTTATTAAGCAAGGTGGTTTAGTGAATACGCTCTGAATTGGCATCAATAAAGAAGACTTCGCACTGAAAGCGCATTCCTAATGTTCTTAGGTATTGCTGACTGAATTGATCAATCGAAGCACTCGCAACAATCGCGCTCGCATTCTTAGATCGAATGGCTTTCTCTACGGTTTCTACTTCTGTCATTTGATTAGAGGCTTTCATGTGAATAACACGATCACAGCAAACATTATGTTGCTGCAACTGTTTAGCCGATGGTCTTGGTGTTTGAGCCGTAAACAGTAACCACTGATGTTGATTGGACAGCAACGCCATTTTGGCAAACAACGCTTCTTCGTTTGAACTTTTTGTGTCACGAGAGACGGATGTAAATGCGCAGTGAGTTAGCGGGCTAGAGTGTTGTGCTTTAACGTGTGCTGGAATCATTTTGCTGTCCTTATATACATGCTGTATACGCATACAGTAGTTTTTGTTACTTATAAGATCAAGCGTTTTTTGAGGGATTATTGGCCGATCTTGCTTGGTTGGGTAAGTGGTTTTTATTTAAGTTGTTGAAAGTATGGTAAAAATTAAATTTGAATGAATTTGTTGTTTTGTCTCATAAGTTGAAGAAATGTGAGCTTTATACAGGTGTACACAGTGGTTTTGACAGAAAAGCACTGTATACACCTGTATAGAAGATAAGAAGATAAGAAGATAAGAAGATAAGAAGATAAGAAGATAGGAAGATAAATCTCAGATACAAAAAAGCGCCTTAGGCGCTTTCTTATATTTCAACGGTGTTGCTTATCTCAATGTCGCTTGGGAGAGTTTTGCTCTCATTTCCATTTCACCAATATTGAACTGGCGAACATCAATGGTGGCCATATCATTGCACTCTTTACATGCATGATGACACTTACCATCTAGGTAGTCGTGCTTTTTAACTAGGCTTGGCTTTTTGCACCAATCACAAACGCCTTCTATTGTGAACATATTCTCTCCTCACCTGTTTAAGTCAGGTGTATTTTCGGCGCAAATTATGACACAAGTAAGACTCATTAGTTAATAGTTTGTTACCTGTTTTTGAGAGGGGGATCGATTGCAGTACTAATAAAATCGATATCTTTGCGACTTTGGAAATCGAGCTTGCTTGGTTGTTTACGTTTTTGCAACACTCTTAAGGATGGTTTTTAGCGAATTGTTCAAACGTTTCATCTCTTCGTCACATCCGTAACCATCTGGGTGGTAGATTTTGGATAGCTGTTTATATCGAATTTTAATGCTTTTTTGATTCGGAATTGAGCTAGGTGTATACCCAAATAGAGCGCAGGCTACTTGTAAATTATTCAGGCTGTTGTCATTTTTCTGTTTTTTTAACTCATGGAACATCGTGTGCAACTGACGTTTCTGCTGCTTAATAGTGAAGTCCTTCGAGCTAAGTTGTGCTTCAAGTGTCTGCTTTTGTTGCCCCAATTCACCCGATTTCAGAGCATGTCTTCTTTTTGATATCACCAGAGTCATGATAATGCTGACAATTGAAATCAACATGGCTAAGGCTGTGCCAATTAGATAGTCTGAATACGTTAGGTTAGAACGTGTTACCTGCTCTCTAGAGGGCAGATAAGAAGGGGAGCTACTTGCTCGCTCTGGATTAGATAGCCTCTGATTCGTGCTGCTTTCAGCAATGACGTTGTGATTGAGCTTCTCAATCGAAGAGATCTGCTTGGCACGTTGCTGGTTGAATTGCGCTTCCAGAATACGGTTATAGCCATCTTCGGCTGTTGGATTGTTTTTTAAGGCCGCTTCATACCATAGCTGTGCTTCATCTAATGGTTTTAGGAGTTCTTCCTGAAGTGAGGATTCGTAGAGCTTTGCGACTTCGATAGGCGCGCGTTGGTTACCTTGTAAGGCTGATTTAATAAACCATTCTAAAGCTAGCTTGTTGCTTTGCTCTACACCTGATCCTGCCAAGTACCATTCACCCAGCCTAAATTGCGCATCTGCATTGCCGTTTTCTGCGGATTGCGAGTACCAATAAAATGCATCGTTGGTGCTCAAAGGGACATCATTACCTGATTCATAAGCTTGAGCTAGTTGGTATTGAGAAACTGGATCTTGAGGTTGAGATTCTATCGAGAATGCAACGTTGCTTTCTGCATGAACGATGTGTGCAGTAGAGAACTGTATTGTAGAAAAGATGAGGGTGAAAAATAGAATTCTAAGAAGTGATGATGACAGAAAGTTGGATAGGATAAACAATAGATAAGTCTCGTAAAAAAGCCCAGAGTCGGAATATCAGTATGAATATGGCTAGTCGTGTGACTTTGAACAAGCAACACGACTGACAAGCAACTATATAGAGGTTAATTCAATAGATAAAGGCGACTGGGCTTTGATCGTGCTACTTAAGCGGCAAGATTTGAATTTCTACGCGACGGTTACAAGCACGACCTTGAGAGGTGTTGTTGTCACATAGAGGGTAACGCTCACCGTTACCACGAGCAATGGCACGGCCTGCAGCAACGTCTTGAGAGATCAAGAATGCACGAACCGATTCAGCACGACGCTCAGAAAGAACTTGGTTAGAAGACTCGCTGCCTGTGCTGTCAGTGTGACCTTCGATCACTAGGCTAGTGTCTGGGTATTCAACTAAGATGCGCGCAACGCCGCGAAGTGTTTTGTGGATGCTTGATTCTAAAGCGTAAGAACCAGAATCGAAGCCAATGCCGTTCTCTAGGCGAAGTAGAAGTTGGTTCTCACCAACACGCTCTACTTGAACGCCTGAGTTCATGAGTTCTTCACGAAGTGCAGCTTCTTGCTGGTCAAAGTAGTAACCGATACCACCGCCAACTGCGGCGCCACCTGCTGCGCCGATGAGTGCACGCTTACGACGGTCTTTAGAGTCGTCACCCGTAGCTGCACCAGCAACAGCGCCGGCGATTGCACCAATTAAAGCGCCTTGAGTTGCGGAATTAGTCTCAGATTCGCCGGTTGTCGCGTTTTGGCGTTGTGTCGCTTGACAGCCCGTTAGAGCAACAGTGAGTGCCAGGGCTAGTGTGATTTTTTTCAACGTATTTCTCCATCATGTACTTCTGTCAAACGCATGAATTACGAAAGACAACAATAAGTCCTATTGGTGGTTTTTATCAATACGCTGAAGCAATGTAAAGTGGCTCTATGATTTAGTTATCTTTTTAACCGCTTGAGTTCCGCCAACTGGTCGATTTACAGACAGTTTTCGACCTTTCTTCAAACCAACTTCATAGTCTGCGGTGAGGTTTTTCATCGCTTCTCTGAGTTGTTGTTTGAACGTTTCGCGGTCGATGTTTTGGAACTCTTTATCAATGTAGTTATTGATCTTGTTGTTTGACTCGTCGTCTGGGGTGATAACAGGCAGTTTTTCAAGTGCACCTTCTACCCAACCCGAAACGTAAGAGTTTACGCGACGTGTTACTTCTAGTGTCCCTGTTCCCGAGCCCGCAAAACTGTTTCTGAATTGGCCAGTGTGCTCATTCAGTTCGCGATAAATAATATCGAACGCAAAAGCTGCGAAGATAGCGCGATCGGCTTCACCAATGAATTCAACGCGCTTAAGGCCTTTGTGATTCAGTAACACGGCTTCTACGCCAAACTTGGTGTTAATACCACGAATAACACGCAGCAGTGTAGAGCTGATATTTGCAGGTAACAGGTGACTGGATTGAGTTTTTCCCATCTTGATAAATTCAATATCGTCCTTTTCGAGACCATATTTCAGCATCAAGTTATGTGCCATTTTTATCGCATTGGCAGCTTCATTGACGTTCGCAGAGTTTCCAAGCTCAAGACACTTGGCAATTTTCTTTAGGGCTTTTTTCTTATCCATCGACAACTTAATCATTACCGCAAATTTTTAAAAGTCCAACATTTTACATGTTTTGGCGAGCAACAGCAAAGTCAAAAGTCATTTGTAGGAATGTGGTGAACGATTGTGGAAGATAAGGATATAGGAAGGAAGCGGCGGGTCCCGGACAAAACAAAACGCCATCAAGAGGATTGATGGCGTTAGTGACACGATTTTTAGGATGTGCTAGAGCTTTCGCAAACTAGATTCCAAGTTCATCGAGTAAATCAGCTGCAGAATCGTTGCCTGAACTTTGCTCTGGCTGCTTTGGTTCTTGCATTTTTTTCTGAGTCGCTTCAAGAATGCTGTCTGGACATTCGTCTTCAGCGATTTCAAATTCTTCCAATTGGATGAATTCAGTTTTGTCCATTGCAAGCTCAAGGTAGAAAATGTTGTTGTCGGCAGTAGAGAAAGTAACACGACGAGCTTGCGGGCGATCTAAGTTAGTATCAACAGAAAGGTTCACTTGCTTGTTCAGTGCCAGCATTTTCGGTTGGTTTTGTGTGATGTTAGTTTGCAGTTCTTTACGGATTTTGTTTGTAAAGTCGCCAACCAACTGGTTCATCAACTCACCTAATACATCACCTACTTCGTCTGAAGTATGAAGTACAGCGAGTTCGTCTTCAGGCATGCCCATATTACGCATGTAATTTGTGTAGATCTCTAGCGCTGCTTTCGACGTAAAATTGATAACAACAAGACCTGAAAAACCGCCGTCGAACAAGACGAAACAACCAAAATCTGGCTTAAGGCTTGTCTTGTTGATCTTTTGAACCATTGCTGAGTAGGACACCTGTGAAGCCGTCGCTGAAGTAAGTACGTTTGAGACTGATTGGCATAGCTTAAGAAGAATATCTTCAGTTGTGACTGTTTTGCTTTTTTTCATTGTTATTTGCTCATGGAGATGTCGTAAAAAAGTTATCTACTATCTTACTACTGAATTAAGACGAAAGTGACTATTTCTCCATTCTTGCACCGAGATTCTTATTTGATCACCTTTTTATATGATCTTAATAGTAGTAAAGTGACGAAATTCAAAGAAAAATATTAAAAATCTCAGATAACCCAATGCTGATAGGATCAGCGAAGTAGGGGCAGGAAGCAAATGTTACCAAGACTTCAACTCAATGCTGATGTCGATCCAGTAGTCGTACGCTTTTTAGATGAACTAAAAACAGCGGGCTTTACTGGCGACATTGAATCTCAATATTCTAGCCGTTTGGCTGTGGCGACTGATAACAGTGTCTATCAGCAATTGCCGCAGGCAGTTATTCTCCCTAAAACAACTCAAGACGTTGTGTTGATCGGTAAAGTGGGTGCAAAATCTGCTTACGAACGCGTGACCTTTTCCCCTCGTGGCGGTGGTACCGGTACTAACGGACAGTCTTTAACAAAAGGCGTCGTGGTTGACCTTTCTCGTTATATGAACAAGGTTCTTGAGATTAACGAGCAAGAAGGCTGGGTAAGAGTTCAGTCAGGTATCGTTAAAGACCAATTGAACGATGCTGTGCGTCCGTATGGTTACTTTTTCTCTCCAGACCTTTCTACCAGTAACCGAGCAACCTTAGGTGGAATGATCAATACCGATGCTTCGGGCCAAGGGTCATTGAAGTACGGTAAAACGTCTGACCATGTGTTGTCGCTGCAAGCCGTCTTCGCAGATGGTTCATGTCTCGAATCCGATTTATCACACGGCTTACCTGCTGAAGGTGAATTTGCTCACCATGCCCTTGCGGTTACTGAGGCAGTTTGTCGAGATAAGCGCGCTCAAATTCTTAATAAATTCCCACCATTGAACCGCTTCTTAACTGGTTACGATTTAAAGAACGCAATCAACGAAGAAGACGATAGCTTTGACCTGACTCGTGTTCTATGTGGTGCAGAAGGTTCATTAGCATTCATCACTGAAGCAAAGCTGAACCTCACGCCGATTCCAAAAGCACGAACGTTGGTCAACGTGAAATACAACACGTTCGATTCTGCACTGCGTAATGCGCCGTTCATGGTAGAAGCGAAAGCGCTGTCTGTAGAAACGGTGGATTCAAGAGTATTGAACCTAGCGAAACAAGACATTGTTTGGCACACCGTGAGCGATTTGCTTATGGACGTTCCAAATAAAGAGATGCTTGGCATCAACATGGTTGAGTTTGCAGGCCAAGATGAAGCGGAAGTTGAACAACAAGTTCAAGCGCTGACCGCAAAGCTTGAAAGCATGGTAGAAACTGAAGACGCGGGTGTGATTGGCTTCCAAGTGTGCAGTGATTTGGCGAGCATTGGCCGAATCTACAACATGCGTAAGAAAGCGGTAGGTCTATTAGGTGCGGCGAAAGGCCGAGCTAAGCCAGTCGCTTTTGCTGAAGATACCTGTGTACCACCAGAAAACTTGGCCGACTTCATCTCTGAATTTAGAGTCTTACTCGATTCAAAAGAGTTGAACTACGGCATGTTTGGTCACGTGGATGCGGGCGTACTGCACGTTCGTCCTGCTTTAGATTTGTGTGATCCGATGCAAGAAGCATTGATGCATGAAGTCTCTGATGAAGTGGTTAAGCTGGTGGCTAAATACGGCGGCTTGATGTGGGGTGAACACGGTAAAGGCTTCCGTTCTGAGTATGGTCCTGACTTCTTTGGTGAAGAGCTGTTTACCGAATTAAGACGTGTTAAAGCGGCATTTGACCCGCATAACCAGATGAACCCAGGCAAGATCTGTACGCCGTTAGAAAGCGATGCTGAGTTGGTGAAAGTCACTGATACCAAGCGTGGTTTCTACGATCGCCAGATCGACGTACAAGTCCGTGATAGCTTCAAGCAAGCGATGGAATGTAATGGTAACGGCTTGTGTTTCAACTACGATACGAGTTCGCCAATGTGTCCTTCGATGAAAGTCACGGCTGACCGTCGTCATTCACCAAAGGGCCGTGCAGGCTTGGTTCGTGAATGGTTGCGTCAGTTAACGGAACAAGGCGTCGATATTCTCGATTTAGAGCAAGAAGCGCTGAAGGACAATACTCCGATTAAAACCATGGTGGAACGTGTTCGTAACACGATGAACAAACGGCATGAGTACGATTTCTCGCATGAAGTTCATGAAGCGATGAACGGTTGTTTGGCGTGTAAAGCGTGTGCGAGCCAGTGTCCTATTAAAGTTGATGTACCAAGTTTCCGTTCTCGATTCTTAAACATCTACTATTCGCGTTACCAGCGCCCAGCAAAAGACTATTTAGTCGCTAACATTGAAACCATGCTGCCGCTGATGGCGAAAGCGCCAAAAGTAGTGAACGCTGCATTGGGTCAAAAGTGGATACAAACGGCAACGGCTAGGACGGTCGGTTATGTTGATGCTCCTTTGATGTCGGTACCTACACTTAAAAATCGTCTGGCGAGCAAAGAGCTGCAACTCTTCGACTTACAGTACTTAGAAGGCTTGTCTTCTGAAGAGAAGAAACAGCATGTGCTGATCGTTCAAGACCCGTTCACTAGCTTTTATGATGCGGAGGTGATTGAAGACTTCGTCACTCTGGCTCAAAAACTTGGTAAAACTCCGGTGTTGCTGCCGTTTAAGCCAAATGGTAAAGCTCTGCACATTAAAGGCTTCTTAAGTCGTTTTGCGCGTGAAGCGAAATCAACATCGGATTTCTTGTCGATGGTGGCGGATATCGGTATTCCTTTGGTGGGTGTGGACCCGGCTCTTGTGCTTTGTTACCGCGATGAATACGTAGAGATCTTAGGTGACAAACGTGGCGACTTTGATGTGCTTACCGTGCATGAATGGTTAATGCCATCGTTAGGTGAGTTCGAAGCACGTTCAGCAAGTGAAGATATGTGGTACTTGTTTGCTCACTGTACTGAGAAAACCAAAATGCCGAACGCTGAAAAAGAGTGGGGCACTATCTTCAAGCACTTTGGTGCTGCGTTAACCAGCGTTCCGGTTGGCTGTTGTGGTATGGCGGGCACCTTCGGGCATGAAGTTGATAAGTTACAAATGTCGAAAGACATATACGGTTTAAGCTGGAAGCCTCAAATGCAGGACTTACCAAAAGATCGTTGTTTGGTGACGGGTTATTCTTGCCGTAGCCAAGTGAAGCGTTTTGAAGGTGAGAAGCTTGCTCACCCATTACAAGCGCTAGCAAAAATTCTTTAATACATTTAGCCCAGCAATTGCTGGGCTTTTTTCTAAACTAACAAAGGAATGTTAATAAGGAAAAGTATGAATTTTCTAGAATTAAAAGTACCACCCGTTGCACTGTTCATTATTGTATTCGTAGCATCATACTTCTGCGCTCAGCAGTTGAGCCAAGGAACATTGGCAATGCCTTATCGAATGGTTGTGCTCGGTATCGGGATTGTCTTGAGTGGTGTTATTGGGATATCAGGCATATGGGAGTTTCGCAAACAGAAAACCACCGTTAATCCGATCAAAGTCGACACCGCTTCTGCAGTTGTGGACAGTGGAATCTTTGGCTACACGCGAAACCCAATGTATCTAGGGCTATTTATCCTACTGTTTTGTTTTGGCTACTTCTTCCAAAACCTGTTCAGTGTCTTACTCAGTTTTGTATTCGTAATCTACATGAATCAGTTCCAAATTAAGCCAGAAGAACGCGCTCTAGAGCAATTATTCGGTGCGGAATATGTTGATTACAAACAAAAGGTTAGGCGCTGGATTTAGTTCTGACTTGAATACAGGCTTGAGTGACTTGATGTCATTAGTCATCGAAATAAAAAAGCCCAGCTTGTGATACCAAGCTGGGCTTTATTGATCTTGTCTCTAGTTATTTACATCAAGTGATGTAAATAAGAGTGCTGATTAAGCGGCAGCTGCGAACTGAGCTAGAAACATCTCTTTACGTTCGTTGAAGCGGTTTACTAGGTCGTCTACAGAAGCTTGGTCGTATGGCTTAAGACCACTTGCTACCATGCGCTTTACGCCTTTACCGACTACTTCACCGTCTTCTTTGAAATCAAAGTTCAGTGTCACGATGCCACGCTTGCCTTCAACATCAAAAGTCGCACCAGAGAATTCAACTTCTGGGTGAGATAGGTCTAGGCGAGTAAATTCAACTTCCATGCTCTCGTAAATCACAAGAGGACGTTGGCAGTTGATCATCATTTGTTGTTCTTCCATAAGAGGAACCATGATGTGTGGGAAGTTCATGCCTGAGAACTTAACGTAGTTTGTTACTACGTGTTCGATGAATGCTTGATCGTGGCTCTTTTCACCTTCACAAGACATGTGTAGGTACTCTTTGCCTTTCTCGTCAACCAGTGAGCTTTCTTTCTCACACTTGTTGTCAACGCTTAGCGCAATACCGTTACCCACCATACCTGAAAAATCAAAACGCATTTTTTGGCTGATGCCTTCTTTTTGCAGAAGTACTGCAAACAAAAGATCGCCAGGCACGCAGAAGCGTTTGTTGTCTTCATCGTGAATTGGGTTGAAGTCAGCAGCTACTTTTTTAGCAAAGTGGCTAGCCTGTTCACGAGTGAATTGAAATTGATTGTCTTCAGTAGAAAAGTAAGGTGTCAGAAACATAGTATCGCTATTAGTCATCAAATCTGGCGGGGATTATAGCTAACTAACTTGGTTTTAATGGTCTATCCAGTTTACGAGGGCCGAAAAGGAGGGAGATTGATGAGAAGGCGGGCTGGTGAGAAAAATAATAAAGGTCTAGAAAATCTAGACCTTTATTTATATAAGCTTATTTTTTATTAGGGAAGAACCACTTATCTAAATAATCACTCATCGGTGTAAAAGCAAGGTTCGCATAGTTAAATGGGTAATTAGCGGTTGTTGTTTCACCACTTGCGATTTTGCCGACCGCAGTAAAGCCTTTTGGCTGGTTTGCGTCTTTCAGCTCATTCGGGAACTTACCGTTAGCAGGGTTCACTTTGTATTCGTAAACCAATCCTAAAAATGCGCCTGGGTTGAGGTTCTTTTTGACAGTATGGACTGAGTCTAATTTGCCATTCGAAATGTCATCACCATCGTCATTAATACTTGTACCATTACTTGAGAGACATTTGCTTGGAGTACCATCAATACGATCTGCACCTAACTGCCCGTTGCCGTAGTTACATTCATCGTATTTTAGATAACCTAAAGCTTGTGTACCTGTTCCTATTTTCTTATTGATGAGAGTTTTGAAACCATCGTAGCTTTTGGCCAATTCAGCACCAACGGCTGTATTGTTGTCACCATCAACATAGTAATCGAAAACTTGCAGCAGCTTTTGGTATGTCGTGGTGCTTTTTGTTTCATCTACGCCTGACAGGTCAGTATAAATAAGCTCTAAACCATTGATGTTAGGGGTGCTCGCATACATATTTTGTGCAAGTGCAAGCACGAATTTACCATGAGCTGTAGAAGGATCTGGTTCTCCTTCTGTTATGCCAATGAGTATCTTTTTCTGGCTAAACTGTTTTCTCACGTCGTCATGAGCCCATTTAAGCAAATTTTCGACTTGAGTTTTAACTGCGTCTTGTTGTGTTTGAGTAATGTTTGGACCAATCGGCAGAATGTAAATACCTTTTTCAAAAGCACAGTTTGGCACTTCAGCTGCTGTTGAACAGTTTTTAATGCTGGTATAGGTCGCGACTTTCGTTAGCGTTGGAGTCGTTGGAGTCGTTGGAGTCGTTGGAGTCGTTGGAGTCGTAGGTTTCGCTGGTGCTTTATTGCTTGAGTCTGATCCACAGCCGGCTAAGAATAAGGTGCTGATAAGGGCTGTTGTAAGCAGGATTGGGGATTTTTTGTTATCATTGGTAATGAACTTTCCGACGGTGAGTGATGATTTTTCGGATAGTATCACTCCTATCAATAAGTGTATTCATTTTTTATGGACAAGTGGGCTGTAACGAGAGTACAGCCCAGTATACGGAAAGTATTAAAAACTTGACAGCGTACCTTCTGGCATTAAGTGGTTATGAACGGATAACTTGAGTAACAGGTTAGCTTGCTCAATATCTGGAGCAAAATATCTGTCTTTGTCGTAGAAGCTCACTTTCTCACGCAAAATTTGCTTCGCTTCTTCCACACGAGGAGAAGATAGATTCGGAGCGCGGAAGTCTAGCCCTTGTGCTGCTGCTAAATATTCTACTGCCAATATCCCACGGGTATTTTCAGCCATGTATCTAAGCCTACGAGCGGCAAAGGTGGCCATTGATACGTGGTCTTCTTGGTTTGCAGAAGTAGGTAGGCTGTCAATTGACGCAGGATGAGCCAATGTTTTGTTCTCACTAGCGAGTGCTGCAGACGTTACTTGAGCAATCATAAAGCCTGAGTTCACGCCACCGTTATCGACTAAGAAAGGCGGTAGTTTGCTTAGCGCGCTATCAATCAGCAGCGCCATTCTACGCTCTGACAAGCTACCGATCTCGGTAATGGCCAATGCAAGGTTATCTGCTGCCATTGCGACAGGTTCTGCGTGGAAGTTACCGCCCGAAATGATGTCGCCATCGTCAGCGAAAACTAGCGGGTTGTCGGATACGGCATTTGCTTCAATGTTTAAGGTTTCTGCTGAATTACGAATCTGCTGTAAACATGCCCCCATCACTTGAGGCTGACAACGCAGTGAGTAAGGGTCTTGAACCTTTTCACAACAAGTGTGTGATTCACCAATCTCACTCTTTTGATCAAGCATATGACGGTAAGCAAGTGCTGCATCCATCTGGCCACGATGACCACGAACGCGATGAATACGCGGATCAAACGGACGACGGCTACCCAGCGCGGCTTCTACAGACATTGCACCACACACGGTTGCAGACGCGAATAAGTCTTCAGCTGCGAACAGACCTTCTAGTGCAAAGGCTGTCGATGCTTGTGTGCCGTTTAACAGCGCCAGACCTTCTTTAGGTGCTAGCGTTATAGGCTCCAAGCCTGCGATCTGCATTGCTTCTAAGCCAGTGATGATCTTGCCGTTGTGGCGTGCTTGGCCTTCACCTAGCAGTACCGTACTCATGTGGGCGAGGGGAGCAAGATCTCCTGAAGCACCCACAGATCCTTTTTGTGGAACACATGGGTAAACCTGTGCGTTCACAAGATCGATAAGGGCATTAATCACTTTGAGGCGGATACCAGAGTAACCGCGAGACAAGCTGTTAATCTTTAACACCATCATCAAGCGAACAGTTTCATCAGACATGAATTTACCAATGCCCGCCGCGTGAGAAAGCACGATACTTTTCTGTAGTACTTCTAAATCCTCAGGGGCGATTTTGGTATTTGCTAACAAGCCAAAACCCGTGTTGATGCCATACACGGTGCGATCTTCAGCAATCACTTGTTCGACAACGTGCATGCTCGCTTCTATATCAGGAATCGCTGCAGGATCGAGAGATAAATTCACAGGGCTACGGCTAATCTTACGCAGTTCAGGCAGGCCTAGAAGTCCTGGCTTAAGTAATAAATTCAACATGTTTTCTCCAGACATTAAAGGCGACGAAGTTCTTCGTTTAGCATAGGTAAATCAAGCTTCTGCTCTTTAGCACACTGCTTGGCAATATCGTAACCCGCATCAGCATGACGCATAACGCCAGTAGCCGGATCATTGTGAAGTACACGAGCAATACGTTGTGATGCATCTTCGCTACCGTCACAACAAATCACCATACCCGAGTGTTGTGAGAAGCCCATGCCAACGCCGCCGCCATGGTGCAGAGAAACCCATGTTGCGCCACCAGCTGTGTTCAGAAGGGCATTCAAAAGAGGCCAATCAGAAACTGCATCAGAGCCATCCATCATGCCTTCTGTTTCGCGGTTCGGGCTTGCTACTGAGCCCGAATCTAGGTGGTCACGACCGATAACAACGGGTGCTTTCAGTTCGCCATTTTTCACCATTTCATTGAATGCTTGTCCTAAACGTTCACGATCTTTCAATCCAACCCAACAGATACGAGCTGGTAGGCCTTGGAACTGAATGCGTTCACGCGCCATATCTAGCCAGTTATGTAGATGTGGGTTGTCAGGAATCAGTTCTTTTACTTTTTGGTCTGTTTTGTAGATGTCTTCTGGGTCGCCAGAAAGGGCAGCCCAACGGAACGGACCGATGCCTTCACAGAACAGAGGACGAATATAAGCAGGAACGAAACCTGGGAAATCAAATGCGTTTTCTACGCCTTCTTCCAGTGCCATTTGGCGAATGTTGTTGCCGTAATCTACGGTCGCAGCGCCACGGTACTGAAGATCTAGCATAGCTTGTACTTGAATGGCCATGGACTGCTTAGCGGCTTTCACTACTTTAGCTTCATCAATGGTTCGTTCTTGTGCTGCTTTCTCCATCGTCCAACCTTGCGGCAAGTATCCGTTCAGCGGATCGTGGGCAGAGGTTTGGTCAGTCACTACGTCAGGCGTGATATTGCGTTCAACAAGCTCTGGGAATACGTCTGCTGCGTTACCAAGCAAGCCAACAGAGATTGGCGTGTCTGATTCTTTAATCATGGCCATCGCTTCATCGATGCTGGTGGCTTTTCTGTCGACATAGCCAGTACGCAAGCGGTAGTCGATTCGTGATTCATCACATTCAACCGCGATCATTGAGAAGCCAGCCATTGTCGCAGCAAGAGGTTGAGCACCACCCATGCCGCCAAGACCACCCGTTAGAACCCACTTGCCGTTTGCTTCGCCTTGGAAGTGCTTTTTCGCGATAGCAACAAACGTTTCATAAGTACCTTGAACGATGCCTTGTGAGCCAATGTAAATCCAGCTGCCTGCTGTCATCTGTCCGTACATCATCAAGCCTTCTTTATCGAGCTCGTTGAAGTGCTCCCAGTTCGCCCAGTGTGGAACAAGGTTAGAATTCGCGATCAGTACGCGGGGTGCGTTTTTATGAGTCGGGAACACGCCAACAGGTTTACCTGATTGAACAAGTAACGTTTGGTCGTCTTCTAAACGCTCTAATACTTCAACAATCTTGTCATAGCATTTCCAATCACGTGCCGCGCGACCAATACCGCCATACACAACCAGTGCATGTGGATGTTCTGCCACATCAGGGTCTAGGTTGTTCATCAGCATACGCAGTGGTGCTTCTGTTAACCAAGATTTAGCGCGCAAAGTGGTGCCATGAGGTGCGCGAATTTCGCGAGTCGTGTCGAGACGAGGGTCACTGTTGTGGTGTTCCGTCATTTTGGAATTCCTTCTGTTTCACGTTATATCGTTGTAGTTGTAGTTGTAGTTGTAGTTGTAGTTGTAGTTGTAGTTGTAGTTATCGGTATAGCTGGATTAGTCGCTGGCCATTGCACTGGCTATATCCCAACACAAACGTGCCGCCAATCGAGCCGTTTGACCATCGATGTCGTAGTCTGGGTTGTATTCCGCAATGTCCGCGATAATGAGTTTTTCACTGTGTTTGAAAATCTGCTCTAGAAAAGGAGCGAGCGCTTCATAGCTCACGCCTCTTGCCGCTGGTGCACTTACGCCCGACGCAGTCGCCGCGGGGAATACATCTAGATCAATGGTGAGATAGAGGTAATCACACTCAGCGATGAATTTTTGCAACTTAACCAGTTGAGCGACTTGGTTAACTTGGGTCATGTTGCGGTCGTGTTCATACCAAACACCCAGTTGGTCAGCTTTGTTAAACAGTGCTTTGGTATTGCTGGCCGCGCTAACGCCAAGACAAGCGTAATGAAACGGCCATTGATGCTTGTGGCAGTAATCGCTGATTTGATTAAAAGGCGTACCTGAACTGGGTTTAACATCAGCAATGTCGCTTTCGAATTCTCGAAGATCAAAATGAGCATCAAAGTTAACGATGCCTATTTTAGGTTTGCGTGCAGGCTGATCTTTATCAAGGCGTTCCGTTTGATGTAAATGCTCAGCGAGCCCTTGGAACGATGCCCAAGCAACTTCGTGACCACCGCCAAGGGTAATCACTTTGTTGGTTGATAAAGCATTGGCAATCACAGAAGCACACTGTTTTTGACTGACTTCGAGCTGACCATCATTGCACTCGATATCACCAAGGTCAGCGATGTGTGCGTCACTGTGCCAAGTCATATTAGCTAACGCTTGACGAATCAGGTTGGGTGCTTGTTTCGCGCCCACTCGACCTTTGTTTCTTGCAACGCCTGCATCGCTGGCAAAGCCTACCAAGGCGATTGCGCGGTCATTCAGCTCGTCACTTAAATCACTATGTTGCACTTGTTTGGTAATGTGATGAACGCGTGTACCGAGTGCGCCATCTTCAAGATCATTACGCCCTGTCCACACAAAGTTATGTACGGTTTTTGTGTTCTCTTGAATACCGTTGGATTTAGATTGAGTCATGACACACCTCGCCATTAACAATGCGTTTATGAAGATGAGGAACACCAACTTGATAGCTTAAGTCGGCAGGGTGATCGATATTCCAGATAGCTAAATCAGCGGCATAACCCACTTCGATTTTGCCTTTGGTTTGTGAGTCGCCAATGGCGGCCGCAGCGTTACAAGTTACACCGCGTAGCGCTTCTTCAGGCGTTGTGCCAAATAGGGTGCAGCTCATGTTCATCATCAGTGTTAAATCAGCAAAGGGAGACGTGCCGGGGTTTAAGTCGGTCGCGATCGCCATTGGAATGTTGTGTTCACGAAGTAGGGCGACGGGCGGCTGTTGAGTCTCTTTCAGGAAGTAGAAAGCACCGGGTAGCAAGGTGGCAACTGTGCCTGATTCTGCCAGTGCTTTTACTCCGGTTTCATCAAGGTATTCAACATGGTCAACAGAGAGTGCGTCGTATTTTGCTGCAAGTGCGCTGCCACCCATATTCGAGAGTTGTTCAGTGTGGCCTTTAATCGCTAGCCCATGCTTTTTGGCTGCTGCAAATACACGTTCGGTTTGTTCAAGGTTGAAGCCGATAGATTCACAGAACACGTCAACCGCATCGGCTAGGCCTTGCTCTGCAGCTTTAGGAATGATCTCTTGGCAAACCAGATCGATATAGCTGTCCGGTTGTTCTTTATATTCGGGTGGCACAGCATGGGCTGCAAGGAGAGTGGTGGTGATCTTAATTCGGCGATGATTCTCTAACGCTTTGGCTGCACGTAACATCTTGAGCTCATCTTCAAGAGTTAAACCATAGCCGGATTTTACTTCGATGCTGGTTACGCCACTTCTTAGTAGGCCATCGAGCCTAGGTAGTGCCATTTCAACCAGTTCAGACTCTTGTGCTGCGCGCGTTGCGGTTACTGTCGCTAAAATACCACCGCCTTGCTTGGCGATGTCGGTGTAAGACACACCATTCAAACGCTGCTCAAACTCGTTGGCACGATTACCTGCAAATACAAGGTGGGTGTGGCAATCAATCAGCCCTGGGGTGACTAACTTGTTCTTGCAATCATAGGTGATGTAATCCAAAGAATCATCAACACTTACTTGTTCTAACTCAGAAGCAAGTACGCCTTGGTTTGAACAAGAGATGGACACGATTTTACCGCTTTCGATAACGATATCTTGAGGGGAAGAGGGCTGATAACCATCGGCTCCCGAGCTCATGGAGACCACTCGTGCGTTTTTGAGGATCAAATTCATAATCACCTAGATCTTTGCCAAACATTAAATGTATATACAAATAAATAGGCTAAACGCTAACCCGAATCAAGTTGATGTTGCAAAAATGTGATCGGCGATCAGGATGATGTTCTTTAATCTAGAAGTATCTTGGAGCTTAATTTGTACTTAGAACCAGGATGGTAGAGTAATGTAAAGCTGATTAGGCGCTCTTTGCTCCACGTTCTTCTATTCAAAAGTAGGCAAGGCTCTGATTCAGAAAGTTTTAGTGACGTTCTGATTTGAGAGTCAGGAATAATGGCTTCAACCGTATGCTCGATAGCACTCAACGGACAGCTTTTTGAAAGGTATTCGTTGGGTGTAGAGGTTGAAAAGTCTTGCTTTAGATATTTTGGAGCGGCTTGAGAGTTCACCCAACGCGCTTCCAATTGTATCGGCGCGCTGTCCGCAAAGTGGATGATTTCACTATAGAATACTTCTGCGTTAATCATTACACCTAACCGTGTGGCGGTGCTTTCATCAGCCTTAATGCTATCGTGTTTGATAACTTGGCTAGTATACGTTTGGCCTCGGTCTTTGATCTCTTGCGCTATGTTGTTGATATCAAGCAGCGGAGATTGCGCTTTTTCGTCTGGTTCACAAACAAAAGTCCCCAGTCTTGGTTTCCTGATGAGCTTGCCTTCAGACACCAGATCTCGAATGGCTTTATTGACCGTCATTCGACTCACATTGAACTGCTCTGTGAGTTCGAGTTCTGTGGTTATCTGGTAACCCACTGGCCAGTGACCATTGTTGATCTTGTCATCTATGAACTGTTTTATCTGAAGGTAGAGCGGCGCTTTCGACATAGTGAAACCTTATTTGACTATACAAATAGAGTAACGGAATTTTTCACGATTTCAACATTTCCTCGGGCAATGTGACCTTATTCAACATAGATAGGGCAAATTGCTTGATTCTGTGAGGCAAGTGTCGCAAATTGTCACGCAATAACTATTCGTAAATCAGATAATTAGGAAGGGAAATAATATGTTTAAGAAATTAAAGGCCTCGTTGGGCATCGGTGCAGCAAAGGTTGATACCGTCTTAGATAATATTGAAGTTTTCCAAGGTGGAGAGTTGTCTGGCAATGTTCACATTGTTGGCGGCGACGTTGAGCAACAAATCGACTTGATTAACTTGGTTCTCAACACAGAAGTAAAAGTAGAAACGGAAGACAGTACCAGCTACGAAACCTTTTCACTGGGTCGTATTCAAGCGGTAGAGCCTTTCGTTATCCAACCGGGCGAAACCAAACTGGTTCCATTCCGTCTTAAGTTAAATGATGAAACGCCAGTCACCGCGTTGAACGCGCAAATGAATCAATGCCATGTATGGGTTGAAACCAACCTAGATATCGGTTTCGCGATTGACCCTAAAGACCGTGACTTCATCTCCGTACACCCATTGCCAACGGTCGCTAAAATTATCCAAGGTGTTGAAGCATCGGGTATGGCAATGGTGAAAGCAGACGTAGAGAAGGGTTTCTTGAAAGGCAACAGCTTTGCTTCTCGTTCGGGCTGTTACCAAGAGATTGAATTTCGTAGCGGCGGTTTCATGAATAACAAAGAGATCGAGCTATCATTCATCGTTGAAGGCTCAATGGTTCACTGCTTAGCAGAAATCGATCGCTCAATGAGCTTCCGTGGCGATCAATATATCTCATTCAGCTTGCCTGCTAACGCGGCCGATTCTGACATTCGCAACGCAGTCTCAAGAATCATGAGTGCGTAGTTGCTCTGACTTATATAGAAATAACATAGTATTCCAAAGTCGAATTTAACCGTTCGACTTTTTTGTTTCTGCCATTTACCACTGATGACGATAGGCCTATTGGAAGGTCACATCGGTGGAGTTGTTCATGTTGAAGATGTTCTCGATAACGGATATCTCGACCGCTGAGCGTTGCATGAGATAGCGATACCCAAACATCACTTCATTCGCGGCTTCTGAAAATTCAGTGTCACCGTCTTCATACCAACGATACTCAAGGTGCAACTCGTGGTGTGATATCCCCCCATTCAGGGCCAAATTATAATAAGAGATTTTGGAGGAACTGAGTTCCAATATCTTAAGTTGTGAGTTTTGATACATGTTGGTTAGAACTTATAGGAACCTAGAGGAATATCATGTATTTTTATAGCAATTCATTATATTAAAATCAAAGAGATAGCATGGGCTGTAAGACTATTGGGACAAGTTGGTATCCGTTACGTGAATCTATGTTTGCTAAACGAGCAGATAAAACACTCGTTAGTGAAAAAAAAGTGGGCTTCCTAGTGAGCTCCATGAGTTTTTTGGCATTGATACAACAGTGAAAAGGCAGGTTGTCGAGCTGGAAGTCAACGGTAAGCTGATAAGCGCAAATGTTACGCAAAAAGACCCGTCTAGGTATCAAATAGACCTAAGTTCGATTATTGCTGAGTTATCTCCTCTGAAGTTCGAAATTGACAAAGAAGCACTGATTTTCGAGAAGCATGCATCCAAAATTGAGGTTCGCCTCTCTAACCTAGATTTGATATATCAAAATTACTTTTTTAAGAGCCTGGAAGAGTGGCACTCGAAACGTCTTCAATGGGCAATGCAGAAACAGGGTGAAATCGTACCTTGGAAAGATATAAATCAATCTGATTTCATGATTTGCTCAACGGCGAAAGGTATATATAAGCCCAAAGATATGCCTTTTGCATTGTCAGTAAAGCAAACGTTAAGTAGTCCATATGCAGATGAATTACCCGTTTATGATGAAGATGGGAATTGGAGCTATAAGTATTACCAAGAAGGTGAACCAAATTCTAAGGCCGATAATTATGCGACCAATCAAGGTCTAAATTACTGCAAGCTGAATAATATCCCTGTTGTAGTTTGCATTCAGGAAGCTAAAAAGCCGCAACCTGTAACGTATAAGATTGTGGGTATTGGTCGAGTTGCGTCTTGGAAGGATGGAATTTTTACCATTCAAAGTATCAACACTCTCACGTATAAACGTCATCAAGATTTAGCTATTGATAAGATCTCTGATTCACAAAGTGCGAATAACCAATATGACCCGAGAGATGAACAAGATGGCCGTGAACGAGCTTATCGACAGATAGTCGCAAGACGCGGTCAGGCTGCTTTCAGACGTTCATTGTTAAGAGCTTATAACTCTCGTTGTGCCATTACTGGAACAAGCATTGAAGGTGTTCTGGAGGCTGCTCATATAACGCCATATAACGGCGCTGATTCAAACCATGTTACCAATGGCATTCTATTACGAGCTGAGATACATACTTTATGGGATCTGGACTTATTAGCTATTGACGAAGAGACATACACGGTCCTGATTGCCGATGAGCTTAAAGGTAGTGTCTATTCTGATTTGAAAGGGAAGGCGGTGTCATTACCTGAAGACGTAAATGACAGACCTTCTAAAGCTTGCTTATCTATACATCGTAATACTTTTGGTCTGTAGGTACCTCTGACGCCTTAAGGGTTGCAAACGCGGACACACCCCGCGGAATAAAAATTTTTCGGGTCTTATGGTCACCACCACAGTGTAAGCCGTAATTTGATAAATAGGCTTTAGATGTCGATCACGTTATGCGTAACGCTTATGTTGATATGATGTGCGTCAATTTGAAGTTCAGCTAATTGCATACTTAGCGCTGGTTGATTGGACTATTTCTGCATTTGGTTTGCCTTAATCAAGTTATGTCGCAAAAAACAACATAATCTGATCTATGATAGTTGCTACATAGTGCAACCGGCTGTTTTCATGTGGTTAGTTATAAATGTGTAATGGCATGAGTGAGAAATGGATGACGGAAATGTAAGTATGCTCTGCGGCGGCTTGCAGTAGATAAAGTGTTAGGCTTTTTGTAGGATAATCAGAATGTGGAATGATGTTGAACAATTAACAAAGATCATAAAATTTATCCCTTACGCTTTTATTTCGTTGGGTTTTGTTGTGGCACTTTCGGGTCAGTTTGTAAAAGCGAAAGTGGAAGAACGAGTAGTGTTTTTGAAACAAGAAGCAGAAATTACACTTAAGAACACTGCACCTGATTTGGATGTTACGCTGGCTAAGTTTCTGCCAACAGGTGAACTAGTGCTTCAAATAACCGCGAAAAATGAGACTCCCTTCACTTCAAGTTGGCATATCAAAACAACAAATAATGAGATTGTGTCAGGTATACAGTTAGAAAAGCCTGTAAGTACACCAACTCCCGAACAACGAGTATTCTTATTCAAAGCGGGAGTTGATACGAGTAAGATAAAAAACAATTCCCTAGAGTTAGATTATTTCTACGAATCTAAATACTCGTTAGAGCTTAACCAACCGGATTGCTTAAAGGGAAAAATCACTAAAAAGTATTTTTATGTAAACGGTGAAGTTTTCCCGATAGAGCAGTTTCATAAAGCCTCAAATCAGCTATCACCAGAATCGCAAGTCTAATAAATCACTCAAACAGACAGTTAACGTTTGGCACTTTTGGTTCGGTCGAGATGAGTGTTTACGGTGGCTTTGCTTGAGTGTCTTTAGCTGCTACTTGCTACTTAGCAAGACGTTATGTAAATAAGGAGAAACAATTGAGGTCGGAAGATAAATTGAGCTTAAAAGATCAAGGGGCATTAGTTATTGATGCCGGTTTATGTGCAATTCCTGTTGTTGGTGGCTCGCTTTCTGCGTTGTATTTTGGGGCGAAGCAAGAGAAACGGTTTAAGCGTTTAGAGCGATTTTACAGTGAACTCAAAGATAAGATCCAAGAACCAAGCGCTATCAATTTTGACAAAATGGATAGTTCTGCTTTAGCTTCTATCATTGAAGAAATAAATGAAGCTGTGGAGTCGGATTTTACAGAGAGTAAATTAGATTATCTTCATAATTGTTTTATTAATTCATTGTCTGAAGGTGCGGAGCAAGAATACGAGAAAAAGAAGTATTTTATCTCTCAGCTGATGAAAATGTCAGAATTGGATATAAATCTTTTAACAGATCTATACAAGGCGGAGTCAGGGTCATGCTACAAATATTTGAAAAGTGATACACCAAATTCTTCTGATATTAATGTCGCTCTTGAGCGTTTAAAATCTGGCGGTTTCTTTAACTCTAGCTTAAGTGGTCCCATTAGTCCTGGTATTAGTTGGGGGGAAATTACAGCATTCACACTCTCTGATTTTGGAAAAGATTTTATCGATTTCTGTTTAGAACAACGGTTAAAATAAATTCATATAACAAACCGTTCAAGATTAATTAAAAACGCATGGTGTTTTTATTGTGCGTTGTGTGGTACGCGATGGCTTCTGTGTTGCTTGATGTAGGTGTTCGTTGTCAATTGACTACCAAGTCATCGTTTGTTAAAGGAATTGTCTTGTATGAAGTATGGTTTTTGGGTTGTTTTCTTGTTTGTATTGAGTGGGTGTGCAACGACTGATCCGCACCAGAAGTTTTGGACACTGAGTTAAGTGAGTACAATCACTAAC